>JANQFF010000104.1 GCA_028277965.1 Pseudomonadales bacterium | reverse complement strand
TAGTATCTTCCGGCGGATCAAATGAGCAAAGCACGCAGGAGTGGCTGCCCAAAGCAGGCATCATCTACAACCTAAATGACAATAAAAGCCTCGGATTTACTACGCAGCGTGCCTATCGATCCGGTGGCGCATATGTAAACTTTGGTGACGCCAGCGTGCAAACGTTTGAACCTGAGTTCACTACGAATTATGAGTTCTCTTACCGCTCTGTGAACCTGGATGGCCGGCTGACGTTCAACACCAACGTTTTCTACACCGAATACACCGACATGCAGCTGTTTAGCTTTATCTTCGATTTCGCAACATTTACTGGTAATTCGCGGGTCGACAACATTGGGGAGGCGTCGCTGTATGGAGCCGAGTTCGAGACAACGTATGATGCAACGGACAGCCTTAGCCTGTTCCTTAATCTAGGCTACACAAAGACGGAAATCGAGGAAGACGTGCAAAGTGTTGGTGCTGCGCCGGGCGTTACGAATCAGGACAACGAATTTCCGCTGGCACCTGCACTGACCGGCTCGCTCGGTCTGCAATACTTCTTTGCCAATAACTGGCAGTTTCAGCTGACCGGTTCCTTCACCGATGAGTTCTTTTTCAGCGAACGCAACCTGCCAACCGAGCTCAACCCGTCTTACTTCCTGATGGACGGACAGCTTTCGTACAACCGTGATAACTGGTCTGTCAGCATTTATGGTAGAAATCTCGCGGACAGAGATTTTCTGACGAGGACACGAGACGACGGCTTCAGTTCAGCCGGGGACCCGAGGTTCATGGGTGTCAGCGTCAACGTGAATTTCCGCTAGAGAAAATGGTGGGCCCGCCAGGACTCGAACCTGGGACCAAGGGATTCACGTTGTCCGAACGTTTCCGCCCGGCGCGGACTATCTCTTCACCCGCGGCGCCGTGCCGTGAGGGTGCGGGACGCTCCAGCCTGTCATTAAGGGCACTGCAGCCCTCAGGTAGTCTCTGCACCTTCCGACCGTGTACGGCCGGCTTGGCTCAGGATTGCCGGCGATCGATCGCAACAGACGTCGCGGCGGTTCCCCTGAATTCATCCCATCCACTCCGTGTCTTTCACCGCGTAGGCACCTTTTCGATGAGTCCCCTGCTCTAACCAACTGAGCTACAGGCCCACACTGCGCGATTGTAACAGGCAACAGCAAAAAGACCGGCGACGTTGTGCGGTTGGGTGCGTGCACGCGCTCAATGCGGCAGAATGCCACAATCGATTATCTTCCTGGTCGACTGTTACTTAGTCTTCGAGCAGGAACGAGCGCAGCTGATCCGAGCGCGATGGGTGACGCAGCTTACGCAGCGCCTTCGCTTCAATCTGGCGAATACGTTCACGGGTGACATCGAACTGCTTACCGACTTCTTCAAGCGTGTGGTCGGTATTCATATCGATGCCAAACCGCATGCGCAGGACTTTTGCTTCGCGGGCGGTCAGACCAGCG
>JANQFF010000053.1 GCA_028277965.1 Pseudomonadales bacterium | reverse complement strand
TGATTCAACTACCTCTGTAGGAGCGGCTTTAGCCGCGATTTTCTATGGTTTGGGTAGTGTTACCCCCGTCTGTCCCTGGTATTTCCCGCCCCGGTCTTTGTAGCTGACCTGACAGCGCTCATCCGACTGGAAAAACAGCATCTGCGCCACACCTTCGTTTGCATAAATTTTCGCAGGCAGCGTGGTCGTGTTTGAAAACTCGAGCGTCACATGCCCTTCCCACTCGGGTTCGAGCGGTGTGACGTTGACGATGATCCCGCAGCGGGCATAAGTCGACTTGCCGAGACAGATCGTCAACACGTCTTCCGGTATCCGGAAATACTCGATGGTGCTGGCAAGCGCAAATGAGTTGGGCGGGATCACGCACACGTCACCTGCAACGTCGACAAAACTCGCCTCATCAAAAGCTTTTGGATCCACGGTTGCAGAGTGGATATTGGTGAAAACCTTGAATTCCGGCGCGCAGCGTACGTCGTACCCGTAACTCGATGTCCCGTAAGAGATCACCTTCTGGCCGTCTATTGATCGGACCTGCCCGGCTTCAAACGGTTCAATCATGCCCCGTTCCGCCTGCTCGATGATCCATCGGTCGGATTTTATTGTCATTTCTTATACCGTCTCAGTCGTCGACCATACGTATGGTCGGACCCTGTTGTTCACTACCCGAACCTCCACCCCAGAGGCGTGCGACCATATGCCGGGCAATATCGCGATACAGCCTGCTGATATCAGAATCCGGTTCCTGGCGGACTGTCGGCCTGCCACCGTCCGCCTGTTCGCGGATCTTCAGGTCGAGGGGTAATTCTCCCAGAAGCGGAACACCCAGTTCACTGGCGACTTTGGCCCCACCTTCACTCCCGAACAGGTGGCTGACGTGTCCGCATTCAGGACAGACATGAACACTCATGTTTTCGACGACACCAAGCACCGGGATGTCCACCTTACGGAACATCTCGATACCTTTGATTGCATCCAGAAGCGCTATGTCCTGAGGGGTGGTCACAATGACAGCGCCCGATACAGGTACCTTTTGTGACAGGGTGAGCTGAATGTCCCCCGTTCCAGGCGGCATGTCGACAATGAGGTAGTCGAGGTCTTCCCATAACGTCTGGGTGAGTATCTGCTGCAGCGCCCCCGACGCCATGGGCCCCCTCCAGACCATGGGGGTGTTGTCCGTGACCATGAAACTCATGGACATCGCCTTGATGCCATGTGCGCGTATGGGTTCGAAAAACTTCCCGTCTTTTATATCTGGACGCCGGTCTTCGCCGACACCCAGCATCATGCCCTGGCTGGGACCGTATATATCGGCGTCCAGAAGACCAACCTTCGCACCTTCCGCGTCAAGCGCGAGCGCCAGGTTAACGGCTGTCGTTGACTTGCCGACACCACCCTTGCCAGATGCGACGGCAATGATGTGTTTGACCTGCCCAAATCCACGCCCGGGAGGTGCCGCAAACTGAACCTCAAGTTCCAGCGAGCCCGAACCCACGTGTTCTCGCAGCTGCCCCTGCAGTTCATCCACGAAACCTTCCGCCGGATAACCCAGTGTGACCGCAACCTTGTTCCCACTCGACAGGACCCGGGCACCGAGGTCTGCCCACGTCCTGCCCAGATACGGATCGACGAATTCTTCGAGTTTCATATTACAACCCAGGCAGTGTGACTAAACAGAAGACTCTGCAGGAGCGGCTTTAGCCGCGATTGCCTTAATAGTTCCAACCCAGCATGTTCCAATAGTTGAGGACAAGAAAGAAGAGCACGAAGACCAGCACTACGTAGGTGTAGCGCACGCGAGCCCAGGTCGAACAATCTGCGCTTCGCCAGACGCCGGGCAACATGCCGACAGACGCGATTGTCGCTATCACCCCCAGCACCGGGAACAGAAGTACAAACCCCAGTCCTGCTGGTGGGAAGTCAAACAAAACCTTGTTCATGTCCGCCGCCCCAACGACCGCCCCGGTCCCCGCAACAAAAACGATCACAAGCACAGCTGTCGACACGACCAGCCTGCGGCCCCAGGCAGCCGCGCCGGACAACGTTTCTTTACGATTTCGGATGGCATTGATGATGACAAACAAAGATGCCAGCAACGCAAGCCCGATGATCAGCTGATGATTCGATGCCTGACCGAAGAAACCCACACGGTCCGCAACCATAATCGGCAACGAACTGATCAGTCCGTGGCTGACCTGCCCGGAATCATCCGTTACAAAGACGAGCCGCTCGTCACCGTCTATCAATCTGAATACATAGGGTTCCACCTCAACAAACTGACCGCCAAGCTGGGGTATGGGTATCGATATTGTCCCCGGCCCCGCCGGTACCACCGGGAGGTCACCCCCCAGACCGGTGACACCTTCGATTGTGGTGTAGGACCTGCGGTTGAAACGGTAGGAGCCGGCAACAGCCGCGATCCTCGCCTCGTGCCCATCTATGAGTGGCGGCTTCTCACCCGTGCCGGGCATCGGCTCACCACTCGGGAAAAAGTAGTCGATGACCCCGTTGACGATGCCGCCGCGCGCCTGGGCCCCTTCAGGCGTGTTGAAAGAAAGGTAAAAACCAAAGTTGCTTTCCGGCTCCAGAACGAGTTGGGAATGAAATGCAATGGTGTCTCCCCCATGACCGATAAAACGCTGTCCGTTCCGGTGGATCTCGTAGAAGCCGTGCGCCATGGCTGCGACACGATCATCGTGTGTAAAGAGTTTGCTGTGCATCAGATCGACCGTGTCGCTCTGCAGCAACTGCACCTCACCGAACCGGCCACCGTTCATATGCGCGATCATGAACGGCGCCATCGCCTCGGCGCTCGCCGACATGGCCCCCGCCGGTCCAAAGTTCTTGATGTATTCGAACCCGAGCGGCACAAGCGCGCCCTGCTCGTCGATATATCCGGTGGCCATGTCTGCTGCCAGGGGATCCACCAGAGGTTCATCGAAGGTCGCCTGTTGCATGCCAAGGGGTTCAAATATCTCCGTGCGTACGTATTCCTCAAACGACTTTCCGGATACGTTGGCGACAATCAACCCGGCCAGGGCGGTTGCCCAGTTGGAATAAGAAGCCGCTGTACCGGGCGGCCTTACCTGGGTCGGTATGTGCGCTGCAAGGGAATCTGCAAGCGGCACCAGGTCTTCCGGCTCGTCCGCAAAGAGATAGCCAAGCGCCCCGTCTTCAAGCCCGGGCGTGTGGGTCAGGATGTGCGTGAGCGTCAGCGGCTGATCAAACTCATTCGGGATAACAAACTGATCCACGTATTCACCGACGTCCGCCTCAAGATCAAGCTGTCCACGCTCCACGAGCTGCATGACCGCGGTCCACGTGAACAGCTTTGACACTGAGCCCGGGCGAAACAGATGCCGTGCCGGATCGACAGCCTCGTTTTTCTGAAGATCGGCCACCCCAAAACCCTTGCTCAGCGCTACCTTGCCATCCTGCACGAGGACAAATGTCATTCCCGCGAGTTTGTAGTCGTTGAACTGGGCACTCACCAACCCATCCAGGTAGGACTCAAACGGGTCCGGCTGCGTGACCGTCTCTTCACCTGAGGCCGCTGTCATCGCAAAGAGGCTCATCAGCCCTGCCATCACAAGTCTCTTCACCGTCGATCCTCCTTTCACTTCCTGTCCTGGCAACGTTTTTCAACGGACCCCGCTGGATGTACTATACCGCCGCCTTACGGGGGCCGTCTGCACGCTTTCGACCCGCCGTAGGAAAGAGACAGCAAGAGATAGAAACTGAACTCCAAACTGGACACGGCAATGTCACGCAGAATTCTCGTCACCAGCGCTTTGCCCAACGCAAACGGGCCGATTCACCTCGGTCACATGCTTGAGCACATACAAACGGACATCTGGGTTCGTTTTCAGCGCATGCGAGGCGAAGAAGTCATTTATGTCTGCGCAGACGATACACATGGCACGGCCACGATGATCCGGGCGGAA
>JANQFF010000023.1 GCA_028277965.1 Pseudomonadales bacterium | reverse complement strand
GCAAGACACCTTCGTTCTCTGTGCCTCCGACGAGACGCACTTCCACATGAGATTGCGGATAGCCGAGGGACAGGCTGGGAACGGGTTTCCCGTCCGGGTGGCCGCCAAACATCCCCGCGCCAGCCTCGGTTGTCCCATAACCATTGGAAACCCGGGCGTTTGGGAAAAACTGTGAAACCTCGTCGATGAGCGTCTGGGCCAGAGGCGCAGATCCGACCTGTATCGCCACCACGTGCCGGAAATCGAGACTCCTGATGAGATCCTCTTCCTTCAACATGAGTGACAACATCGTGGGTACACCCGTGATCACGTTGACGTGGTGGTCGGCAACAGCCTGCATGTACTCTCGGGCTTTGAAACGGGGCATCAGCACCACGGTGCTTTCGGCTGCGAACAGGCTCATCATGAACAGCAACCCGTTCATGTGGTAGAGCGGGGCAGCGATGATGCCGGTAGCTCCCTGCAGAACACCGGCCATCCGGCTTGCCATGGCCCATTGGCTATCGTGCGATAGTTCGACGCCTTTAGGTTTGCCGGTCGAGCCCGATGTGTAGAGCACCTGCGCGGGTTCGCCTTGGACCGGTGCATGACTGCCGACTGGCTCTCCATCCGGGATGTCCATCGGAGCGGTTGGCACTTGATCGGGCAGACGAGAACGATAGTCGTCTGTGCAGAAGACGATTTCGAGAGCCGCGTCGCCAACAACATGCGTGATCGTCGTGTCCGGGAATTTTGTGTTGATTGGAACAGCAACAGCACCTGCACGCATGAGACCAAAGAGATTGACGACAAATTCCGCGGAATTGTCCGCAAGCAAGCCCACGCGCTTGCCCCGGTACGCCTGGAACGCACCCGCGGCTTGTGCCAGCAGGTGGTCCATATCCTTGAATGTGTACTTGCGGGTGCCGTCCGACAGGTCGATCAGGGCCACCTGATCACTTTGGCTATCGAGGCTGTCTCCGAGGTTTTTCATCACAAATTCAAGGGGTTAGGACGATTTTCCCGAGTAACTCACGGGCTTCCATGATGCGCTCTGCCTCACGAACCTCTTCCAGGGGCATCACCCGGTCTATCACCGGGGTGAGCGACCCATTCGCTGCGTAGTCGAGCATGGCGGTGATGTCGGACCGGCGCCAGCCGTTGGAACCCATGAGCGAATGTTCGTACGTCCAGACATAACGTACGTCGATCTGTTCGTCGAAACCGGCGGTCGCCCCGCAGGTGACGAGCCGAGCGCCAACCCGCATACACCGTGTGGAGTCCACCCAGGTACCGCCGCCTGTGCAATTCACCAACAGGTCCACCCCGCCTTCGCCGCTGATCCGGGGTTTGCCGACGAGATCCCAGACGGCCTCGCGCATATCCTGTTCAACATAGTTGATGCCGTGGTCGCTGCCGAGATCTGACAGACGGTCCAGTTTGTCCTGCGTCGATGCGCAGGAGATCACGGTTGCGCCAACCCTTTTTGCAAGCAGCACACAGGCAGTCCCCACACCGCCGCTTGCCCCCATGACGAGTACTGTATCGCTTTCGCTGACATTCCCGCGCGTCACCATCATCCGATGGGCTGTTGCATAG
>JANQFF010000007.1 GCA_028277965.1 Pseudomonadales bacterium | reverse complement strand
GCATCCACACCGGTCCCTGAACCACCCGTGCCGAGCGTAATCGCCTCGGTGACCGTGATATCACGACCGTCAGATGTGTTCAGCGTGATGATCCCGGTACCGGCATCGACAGATGCAGATACGCCGGTTGTCCCGGTGTCGAGGTTGATTGCAGCGACAACGGTATCGGCATCGATAACAGCGCTTGCTGTCGTCTCGGAGTAAACAACCGTGCCGTTCACGTTGAGTGAGTAGCTTTGAGAACCACCCGTTCCAAGTGTCACGTCATCGAAGGCAGACGATTCAGTTGCCGAGTTGGCAGCAGTAGCTGAAAGACCAGCAATACCTGCGCCATTGATGGCAATCGCTTTCGCGTAGGCGCTCGAGTCGCTCTGTCCAGCACCGGATCCCGCAGTAGAAGCACTGACGGATACCGCAGGCGACGCTCCGACCTGAATGGTCAGGCCGCCATCGCTCAATGCGGTTGTGGTTACGGCGCTTCCCGCCAGTTCAGCGATCTGGCCAACCTGGCCTGCGCCAACACCTGTGTTCAGAGTCAGAGCGATTGTCTCACCGACATTTGCACCAACCTGGAACTGAGCGGTGCCGAACGTGCCGTCGAGAACTTTCTGACCATTGAATGAGGTCTGGTTCGCGATGCGGTCAATCTCCTGGATCCGCTGCTGCACTTCCTGATCGAGGGCTGCCCGGTCAGAAGATGAGTTTGTGGAGTTTGCGGCCTGGATAGCCAGCTCCCGGATACGCTGAAGGTTGTTGGTTAACTCACCCAACGCACTTTCAGCGGTCTGTGCCAGAGATATACCGTCACTCGCGTTTCGTGCCGCCTGGTTAAGGCCGCGGATCTGAGTGGTAAAACGCTCAGCGATGGCAAGCCCCGCTGCGTCGTCTTTTGCACTGTTGATTCGAAGACCCGTGGACAGTCGCTCCAGCGACGTCGCGAGTGCGTTCTGGGAATTATTGAGGTTTCGTTGAGCGTTCAGAGAAAGAACGTTCGTGTTGATTCCAAGGGCCATGAAAAACTCTCCTTAGCAGTTACTCGTCAGCCTTGTTTCACAGTCGGTGAAAGAACAGCCTTCATGACATCAATCACCACTTGCCCTTGTTATCGGCAGAAATACAAAAACCTTAGGAAAAAATTACAAAAAAGCTGAGAAAACTCCGCTGAAGAGCGCATCAGAGGGCGATTCAGCGGAAAAACGAGACGTGTATCCCGTTATGGGAGCCGTTCTAAAGGAAATTGAAGAGAGAAAGCCCCTGTACCCGGGCGTAAGACGCCTGGGCCGCTTCGAGACCGGCCAGTTCCACGTTTAGCCTTCCAATGGCGCCAACAAAGTCGAGATCGCGTATATCCGACAACGCAGCTGAAAGCTGCAGCTCGAACTCGTCATTCGACTGGTTTTGTGTCTCAACCATCGTGAGACGGTTACCCACTTCGGACCGCAATGCAGTCAGGTGCACAATCCCCTGGTCGAGATTCGCAAGCCCCACATTCAATGCAGACAGAACCTGTGCACGACCGGAATCACTCTGCTCGGTGTTTTCGAGCGCCGTGGCGATGTTATCGAGGGTTGTGAAGAGATCCTGCCGAACGCTGGGGCTGATCACAAACTCATCCCCCGTATCGGGTTCGCCATCAATGCGCACACTGATTCCCGGCAGGTCGAATGATGAGCCAGGGGTGAAGTTGCCCGATTGGATCACAGCACCGCCGGAATCCAGCACGTCGTAGGTTGTCGGGGACGTAAACTGGATGGTCATGTCCGAACCGGGATACGCGGTAGGATCCACAACTGTTCCAGGGACAATCACACCCGTGCCGGTGTTCGCCATTTCCGCGCTGACAGCATAGAGGCCGTTGCCGGTCCCAATGTCCAGAAAGACTGCACTGCCGGGCAAACCATCCGCTACTTTCTGGGTTTCGCTCACCTGCAGAAGTCGCTCACCCTGGTCTCCGTTGTAAGAAACGCCAGCGCTACTGCTCGAAAACGGCTGAGTGAGACTCCTGAAACCCCCGAACAGATACTCGCCCTGGCCGTTCTGACCGTTGGCGATCGCAAGCAGGGAATCCCTGAGCGCACGTACTTCAGCAGCGATGAGCTGTCTGCTCTCCGGCCCCTGCGTACCATTACCCGCCTGGACCACCAGCTCACGTGTTCGTTGAATCACATTTGTCGCGTTGCTGAGAGCGTTGTCCAGAAGGCTCAGCCGGAGAGAACCGATGTTGGCGTTTTCCCGGAACTGCGCAATACGATCGAGCCCGGCTTCAAGCTTCAGAATTCGCTGTGTACCAATCGGATCGTCTGACGGACTGACAATTTCTCGTCCCGTTGCCAGTTGGAGCTGGGTCTGATTAACCCGCGACTGAGCATCCACGATGGCGTTTATCGCAGCGCGCTGCATCGAATGGGTTGCCACGCGTGTCAGGACCATCTCAACGTCCTCCTTTTACCGCGAGGACGCTGCAAGTACGGTCTGGAACAATACATCGGCAACACCAATCAGTTGCGCAATAGCCTGGTACGCCTGTTGATAACGGAGCATGTTGGCGGCCTCTTCATCGAGGTTTACCCCGGAGGTTGCCAGCTGTTCTGCCGTGATCTGCTCGGTGATTGAGCTTTGCGCCGTCAGGTTGATCTCAGCCTGACGCGTCGCGGCGCCCGTTGCAGCAACCAGGTTTTCAAATCCCGACTGCACACTGAGCGTACCGCCGTTCAATATGCCTCGTGTGCCGCTGTCGAACAGCGCGAGGGCATTTCGGTTGTCGCCAACACCACCGACATTGGAGTTGACGTTAAATACATCACCTGCCTCGGGTGCACCGTCCAGAACAACCTCCCACCCGTTCACAGCGATGGTCTGGCCCGGTACGTAGGCAAAGCTTCCAGCCCCATTGATCGTATACGTATTCGGGTCGGTAAACGCGATCGTCACTGGATCGAGCAGATCAGGGTGGCTGATGTCGACAACGTTGTCCCCGAAGATCGTCCCGTTGCCCGTGTTTGTCAGATCAGCGGAGCTGATGACCGGCATGGCGGCGGCAAGGTGGCGAATGTCATCAACCGCAAGACCAAGTCCGGACGCCGCTGCAACGGTTGGTCTGATGAGAAAAGTGTCACCCGCCGCCGGGGGTGGATTGACGACAATTGAGAGACCGTCAGCCACAAAGGGGTCCAGGGCAGTGCCGGAACCTGACAGTGGGACCACAGCCCCTGTATCCAACCGCCTTAGCGAATAGGCGGCGCCATCATAGCCGAGCACGTAGTCACCGGTCGTCAGCGCTCCAGGATCGCCAATCGAAACCGTGACGACACCGGTTCCGGCGTTGCTTCGACCCGTCAGGACGAGCGGCGCGTCGATTGCGAAGAAGTCACCTCCCAGAGCGCCATCGAGATCCATACCGAGTCGATGTTGGCCATTCACAGACGAGGTGAGGGCTGTCGCAAGCTGCCCCAAACCGTTCCTGATGGGATCGAGCACCTCCCGACGAAAATCGAGAAGCCCACCGACTGTCCCGCCACTCAGGTCATCCAGCGGCTGTACCCCACTGACTCCCGGGCCCGAAAGACCTATCTGAGATCCTGTTCCCGCATACTCACCCGGGATCAGCGACAGGCTGCTTGGCTGGGCACCAAGCACCAGCGCCTGCCCGTTCGCTGCAAACACGTTAACCATCGCCCCGTCATCAACAACGGTCACAGACAACTTGGAGGCCAGATCTTTGAGAAGGAGATCGCGCTGATCCAGCAGATCATTCGGCTGTCCGCCGACACTCGCAGACTGGATCGCGAGATTCACATCGGCGATAGCACCGGTCAGGAGGTTCACTTCCTCGATATTGATATCGAGTTGAGTTTCGACATCTCCCGCCAGGGTATCCAGCCGCCCATTCAGCGTCTGGAAGCGATCAACGAGAATGCTCGCCTCACTCATCACCGCCTGGCGGGCGGCCAGCGAGGAAGGATCGTCTGCCAGCTTCTGCATGCTGGCGTAGAAGTTGTTCAGCGGTCCCGACAAACCGGTATTTGGGCTCGCGAGGAGCGTATCGATGCCGGAAGACATCTGATACAAAGCCTCGAGCCGGCTCTGTTCAGAGACGCTGTCACGCAGCTGGCTCGTCCGGAAACCGTCAACAACCCGGGAAATGCTCTCTACCTGGACACCGCGCCCGACAAAACCCACACCCACGTTGGAAGCAGGCAGCGTTCCAAAAACGATACGCTGGCGGTTGTAACCTTCCGTGTTGACGTTGGCAATGTTATGGCTCGTTGTGGCCAGCGCATTCTGATTCGCCAACAACCCGGTCAGGGATGTATTCAGAAAATCAGCCATTTTTAGTCTGGGCGTCCTTAGTCTCTGTATCGGCAGATGTTGGAAGATCTTGAGTTGTCGTATAGGCGCTCAGGGCATCGACAATCAGCCCGGTAAATCCCAGCCCGTCACGACCGGACAGGTGCAGGGCGATCTGCTGATCGAACATGTCCCGGTAGAAATCCGACTGCTGACTGTCGAAGATTCCCTCTCCCAACTCGGCTTCCCGCATGGTCTTCAACATCATGTGGGTGAAGACCGCAGAAAACTGCTCTGCCGCCGCGGTGAGCTGTTCCGCCGGCTTTTTCCCGGCCATGGCCCCCAGTTCCTGGAGGCTGTGAAAATCGGTGTAAACGGCTCCCTGTATCATGAGCAGTCCATCAGATGATTATCAGCTCTGCACGCAGAGATCCTGACTGTTTGAGCGCTTCGAGAATCGCGACGAGATCTCCCGGGGCGGCCCCCACTTCATTGACCGCGTGCACTATGCTGTCGAGAGTCACATCCGGCGCGAACAGGAACATGCGCGATTCACCCTCGGATACCTCGATGTTCGAGTCCGGCACCACCAGTGTCTCGCCGCCCCGGTTGAACGGCGGTGGCTGACTCACCCCGAAATCTTCCGAGATTGTGACAACCAGCGAACCATGTGCGACCGCAGCCGGAGCTACACGAACGTTGCTCCCGATGACAACGGTTCCCGTGCGCGAGTTCACAATGACCTTTGCCGGTGCCAGACCCGGCGTGAATTCGAGATTTTCGATCAGCGACAGGTACGTGACACGCTGCCCTGCATCCTGGGGAGCCCGGACCTCGACAGATATTGCATCTACCGGCCACGCCGTACCTTCACCGAGCTCCGCGTTGATCCGTTCAGCTATCCTTGCGGCTGTAGAGAAATCCCCGCTGTGCAGGTTGAGCGTCATTGTCGGCCGACTGGCAAAACTCGTCGGTACCGAACGTTCGACAGTGGCACCGTTGGGAATACGTCCCGCGCTGGGGATATTGATCGATACGCGGGAACCGTCGTTGCCTTCTACACCAAGGCCACCTACGACGAGATTACCCTGCGCGACAGCATAGACGTTACCGTCCAGCCCCTTGAGCGCTGTGACCAGCAGGCTTCCTCCTCGAAGGCTGCGGGCGTTTCCGATGGACGATACCGTCACATCGATCGACTGCCCGGGCTTGGCAAACGGCGGCAGTTCGGCATGGACCGACACCGCCGCGACGTTGCGAAGCTGCGGGTTTACGCCTGGTGGAAGATTGAGACCCAGCTGAGACATGAGGTTTTTCAGCGCCTGGACCGTAAACGGCGCTTGCGAAGTCTGGTCCCCGGAGCTGTCGAGGCCAACCACCAGCCCAATGCCGACAAGCTGGTTGCTGCGCACACCCGCGAAACCCGCAACGTCCTTGATTCGTTCGGCCATGGCCCCGGGTGAGGACACGGCAATCAAGGCAACTAAACACATCAACCGTTTCATCAGAACAAAGCCCATGGTGAATTGAAGAAGCGCGACAGGAAGCCCATGCGGTTTGCGTCGTTGACAACCCCTGAACCGCCATAGGTGATTTCTGCAAACGCCAGTCGGTCCGAACGAACCGTGTTGTCCGTACCGATGTCCAGTGGCCGGACGATTCCGGTGAGCGTGACGAACTCACTACCCTGGTTGAGCTCTATCCTCTTTCGCCCCGCAACCCGCAGATTACCGTTGGGATATCGCTCAACCACAGTGACAGAAAGTGTCCCGGCCAGGCTGTTGCTCTGCGAACTTGACCCTTCACCGGTAAAGAGCTGGTCCGATTCGATTGACCCTGACAACAACGCATCACCGCCGTTTGTCACCGGGCGCCCGAACACAGTTGGATTTGCGTTTGTCAGCGCGGTTTCTTTGGCCGTGCTGGTATTGGCCTGTTTCGAAGCATCCGTTTTCTCAACGAGGAGCACCGTCAGGATGTCGCCAACCGCCTGGGCTTTCGTGTCTTCAATGAAGAGGCTTGTCTGATATGCCGCAAATATGGCGCCGTCGGATGACTCCGGTTGAACAAACACTGGCAGGTCACCGCCGTAATCCTGGGGCTGCGGAACCTGCTGCGAGGCACATCCCGCAAACAGGAACACGCCGACGAGAGCCAGCAGAAAAGAAATGTTAGAGGTTGTTGTTAACATACTGCAGCATCTGGTCGCTGGTTGAGATGGCCTTCGAGCTCATTTCGTAGGCTCTTTGGGTTTCGATCATTGCAACGAGCTCTTCAACGACATTCACATTGGATCCTTCAAGGTATCCCTGCTCAATCGTTCCCAGCCCGTCCAGGCCCGGCGTACCGGGGTTGGGCGGTCCGCTCGCTCCCGTCTCCAGGTACAGGTTCTTTCCGCGCGGTTGCAGGCCTCCCGGATTGATGAAATCAACCAACTGCATGGTGCCTACCTGAACGGGAGAGGCCTGACCGGCCAACTGCACGGAGATGGTGCCGTCACTACCAATAGTAAAAGTCAGAACTCCGGGTGGGAGATTGATACCCGGCTGAACAATGTAGCCATTGCTTGTGACCATTTGTCCGTCCTGATCAACCTGGAAAGATCCATCTCGCGTATACGCTGTGTTCCCATCCGGCAGCAGAATCTCGAAAAAGCCACGGCCTTCAATCGCCATATCCATGGCATTGCCGGTGCTGTTCAGGTTTCCCTGAGTAAACGTCCGTTCGGTCGCGACCACCCTTACGCCTGTTCCGAGATGCAGCCCCGACGGAGACTGCGTGTCCTGGGAAGTCTGACTACCCGCCTGCTCGACGTTCTGGTAGAGCAGATCTTCGAAAATTGGCCTGCCACGCTTGAACGCGGTCGTCGTTGCGTTGGCCAGGTTGTTCGAGACGACCGCCATCCGCATCTGTTGTGCATCAAGCCCGGTTTTAGCTGCCCATAATCCAAGATTCATTGTTTACTCCCTCTTTATTGCTTCTACGACAAGCTCATCATGCTTGCGGCTGCTTGCGCGTTTTCACTCGCGCTGTCGATCAGCTTTATCTGCATCTCGTACTGACGGGAGATGCCAATCATCGTGACAAGAGCATCCACAACGTTGACGTTGGAACCCTCCAGAACGCCGGTGGTTACCGATACATCCGCATCAGGCAAAGCCTCCGAGCCGTCTTTCATGCGGATCAACCCGTCCACACCTTTTTCAAGATCTGCAGCGGGTGGATCGACGAGCTTCAATCGACCAACAGTCGCGATCGACTGAGCTCCCTGCCCCTTGGGGACAATCGAAACCGTTCCGTCATTGCCAATTGTGAGGCTCGAATAGGGCGGGACGGACAACGGGCTCCCGGCGTCACCCATCACCGGTAATCCACGCCCGTTCGTGATCATGCCCAGCGCCGTCACCCGGAGGTCCCCGGCCTTGGTGTATGCTTCGGAACCGTCCGGGGCCTGCACAGCCAGCCATCCGGAGCCATTAACCGCCACATCCATTTCGTTTCCCGTCGCGATGTTCGAGCCTTTGGCACTGCTGTAGCCACCATGAGTGACCGCAGTATTCACCCGCGACTCAAAACCGGGACCGGTGATATCCACGTCCTCAAATCCGTGCAGTTCAGCGCGGAAACCAACTGTGCTCGCGTTTGCGAGATTGTGGCTCGTAATGGCCTGCGCCCGCTCCAGCTGTCGGGCACCGTTCATCGCTACGTAAACGAGTTCATCCATGGCGCTTGTCGTTAACGGATATTGATGATGGTCTGGGTAATCGCATCAGCGGTCGATATGACCTGGGCGTTCGCCTGGAAGTTTCGCTGGGCAGTAATCATGTTCACCAGCTGTTCTGTCAGATCCACGTTAGACGCCTCGAGCGCACCCGCCTGTATCAGACCGAACGTCGCTGTACCCGCTTCGCCCCTCAAAACATCACCCGAGCCAAACGTTTCCACCCAGTTGGTGTCGCTGATCTGTCCCAGGTTGCCGACGCTGGCGAAATTGGACAGTGCAACCTTGCCGAGCTCGTCAGAACGACCGTTCGTAAACCGTGCAAAAACAACCCCCGAAGGATCGATTTCAATGCCGGTCAGGCGCCCGGCGGTAAACCCGTTCTGGGCCAGCGTGTTGACCGCGTAAGACCCACCAAACTGGGTGGTCTGCGCCAGGTTGAGCTCCAGAGTGATGTCAGAGGCCCCCGAGGCGGGTGTGAACGGCGGGAAGTTGATGAGCCCACCAGCAGGTGTTGTGATCTGCCCGGCCTGATCGAACGCAAGTGTGCTGGTACCACCCACATCCGTACCGTCGATCTGCATTCTCGTCTGCCAGGTGTTGGCCGCAGCATCTTTGATGAAGTAAACCGCCGCCGTATGAGGTGCACCCAGAGAATCGTAAATGGTTGTCGACGTCGTGTGATTGAACGATGACGGATCACCAGAATCAAACACCGGGTTGACCGGGACCGACGCATCAGCAGGAAGATTCAGCCCGAGTTCGATCTCGGTGCTTGCCTGTGGAGGATTCTGACCAGTAAACAATCTCAGGTCCTGCAGATCACCTGTGTTGAATACACCCTGGCCGACCGGCGGATAGATCTGCAGGCGCCGTCCATCAGCGTCAGTCACAAACCCGCTTCGGTCCGCGGAAAACGCCCCTGCACGTGTGTAACTCAAGCTGCCGTCGTCACTGAGCGTGAAAAAACCCTGGCCCGTTATGGCAAGGTCCAGCGTATTCCCGGTGAAATCCACATTCCCCTGGGAAAACTCCTGGGCAATGCTCTTCAGCCGAACGCCGCTGCCAATGGCGTTTGCAGTCAGAGATTCCGAACTCGCCGCAAACACTTCTGCGAACTCCGCCCGCGACTGCTTGAAACCGTTTGTATTTGCGTTGGCGATGTTGTTTGCCGTCACCCCAAGGTCATCTGACGCTGCATTCAATCCGCTCAAAGCTATGTTAAATGGCATACCTGTCTCCTATTTCATTCCTGTCCGAAATAGGTTCTGCGCCGTATGGTTCAGAACCTGGTTCATTCATCTCAATACCGGCTTCAGAAGGCGCCAATACGACGCACATCAGCCAGCTCCACCTCTCCCATATCCTTCAAATTCAGCTGAACGCCCGATCCACCGCCGAGCGTGACACTGTCGACCCGGTCAGCGATCATCACCGGCAGTTGCTCCGATTGACCGCCAGCCCCTGAAACCACATCGATGCGATAACTCCCGGGCGGCATGCGAACGCCACTCTCGTTACGGCCATCCCAGGCGAAACCCACTGTTCCGGCAGGACGCGTTCCCAACTCCAGATTACGTACCAGTGCGCCGTTTGCATCGGTCACACGAACGGTCAGAGAAGGCGTACTGGACCGCAGTTCCACAGCCCCGCGGATCTCCCCGTCCTGACCGAGACCTGCAAACCGGGACGTCACCAGAACGTCCTGACCAATCAGGTTCGATGCCTGCAGGGCCTGGTCGGAATAGAGAGAGTTTGCGAAGGAAGTAAATGAATGACGCAGTTCCTCAATACCCGACACGGTTCCGAACTGAGCGAGCTGCCCGAGGAAGTCACCATTTTCCATGGGTTTGAAAGGGTCCTGATTCTGGAACTGCGCAATCATCAGTTCGAGAAAAGCTTCCTGCTGAAGCGATCCGGTTGTGGGAGCACGCACTCCCTCAGTGGCCGGACGAGTCAGTCCCAGGCCTTCCAGCGTTGCCGTGTCTACGTTGTTTCCAATCAACCGTCTCTCCTCTTTTACTGACCCAGACGAAGCGTCCCCAGGAGCAGTTCTTTAGTGGTATTGATGATCTGCACATTGCTCTGGTACGAGCGCGTTGCCGACATCATGTTGACCATC
>JANQFF010000412.1 GCA_028277965.1 Pseudomonadales bacterium | reverse complement strand
GACAAATCCCCGGCCGAATCCGGGTTCGTTGGTTGCCGCCGTCCAGCTGATCGTGAAAGTCGAGGCCGCAACCCCGGAGACCAGGATGGCGGGATCGGTCAGGATTGGCCCCACGTTTCCCACACCACAACCAGCCAGACCAATCGCGGAAATCAGCACACAAATCGGTCCAAACCGACGAAACAGTCTCATTGGCATTGATGATAGTCATCCCGGGAAGCGAATTCCAGAGTGCTTGCACGACTGGCCTGCGCGGTTCTACCATGTTGTGATGTCGGTATCCTCGGACAGCCCCCTTGGGCAAGTACAGCGGCTGAGCCTCACCTTGTTCCCGCGATTTGTGGACCCAAAGTGGAGCGTGCAGCGTCTCGTGGGCGTTGTTGGCGGCGGCGGAACGATCGTGATTGGCATTGTCAACTCTTTCATCTACGGATTCGCAGAGGGGCACGGTTTTTTTGAGGGGCTCGTGTCCGCCTACACCGGTCTCATACTCATGATGGGCATCATCAATATCCTGTGCGGCTTCTGGGATCATCCCGTCGCCCGCTCTGTTCACATCGTCCTCTTTGTGTTCTCGGGGATATTTGGTGCCGTGAGCGCAAACCGGGGCAACATCACGAGCGCCTTTTTCCTGGTTTTTGCCTTTGTGCTTCTTCTTGAATACGGGGTGAAACGAAAGCTCATGTGGGTGTTCACAATAATGATGCTTGGTGGTTACGTCGCAGCGCTGTCAGTCGGATATGCCGATGACGTCGTGCGACCGGTGACATCTGCGTTCGTGTCCCTCCTGATGGTTCTGGTGTTTGTCGTGTTGTTCGGCGGGGTGACGCTTCGCCACCGACTCAGGTTGCAGCTGGACGCTGCGGAGCTCGAGTCCCGAATTGAGCAGCGGACCGCTGAGTTGAACTCGGCACTCAGCGAGCGCAATGTCATGCTGCAGGAGATTCACCATCGAGTGAAAAACAACCTGCAGACTGTAAGCACGGTCCTTGGCATGGAGATGGACGGGGTTGCGCCT
>JANQFF010000406.1 GCA_028277965.1 Pseudomonadales bacterium | reverse complement strand
GGGTGCGAACGCCAACCTATGGTATATCAGTGACCAGGAAAACGGGAACGCCCCGCCGGCCTGCGGTTCTGCCGGTGGTGGAAACAACACCCTGCACCTCGGATCGAGCACTCTCGGTGACATCGGCGCGGCCTATGATGCCGGATGCATGCCGGGTTGTATTGCCTGCGACCTTTTCCCCGCATTCTGCAGCAACACTACTACAGATAAGCGTTCATTTTCCCAGAACATCAATACGACCGGACAAAGTAACCTGACCTTGTCCTTTGACTATATCGAAAGAGGCGAAGGCGCGGATGACGATGCCTATGTCGAATACAGCACAGATGGAGGCGGATCCTGGAATTTCCTGACGAATCCCGGCAAAACGCCGATTCCCGGCTGCCTTCCCCAGGGTGAATGGACCAACTTCTCCGTCCCGCTCCCTGCGGCTTGCGAGAACATTAGCAACCTGCGCATCTCCTTCCGCTGGCAAAATGATGCCGACAGCAACGGAGATGACCCCTCCTTTGCAGTAAACAACGTCCGCATCGACGCGGTAGGTGGATCACCGCCCTATATCTGGGAAGGTGACATCAGCAACGATTGGAACGTGGCCGGGAACTGGAATACGAATATCGTTCCCACCAACGCGGACAATGTCCTGATCCCGGACCCGGTGACCCTTACGGCATTGTGCCCGGGCTGCGTCATGCCCGAGATCTTCAACGCAAATGCCGAAGCATTCGACGTTTGCAACTACGGCACGATCACCATCCATGATGCGCCCACCAAGCGAACGCTGACGGTATGGGGCGCCCTCCTCAACGAAGGTGCGATCACCACAACCAGTGCGGACGCGCAATTCGACGTCCTGATGCGCGGCGCAGCTTCGACCTACGCAGGTACGGGAACGAACATCGATACGGACTACCAGATCATGTCCGGTCAAACAACTTTGCTTTCAGACATCAGTTGCCGGACCTTCCAGATCTCGGCGGACTTTGACTGGGACATCTATACGATCACCGTCAAGCGAAACTTCTACCGCACAACCGGTGCAATCACGACGCAAAACACCGCTACCCTTGTCATGGACGGCCCGGGAGCAGGTTTCGATACAAATGATGCACAGCAACTCGGTTCAAACATCACTATCACGATCCCGAACTGGATCGT
>JANQFF010000338.1 GCA_028277965.1 Pseudomonadales bacterium | reverse complement strand
ACGGCATCCCTGCCGGACTAACTTCAGTGCGTTTCAACCACGGGGTCCGCGTCAACGCGAATCGCCGGTAGGCGCTTCGCTGCGAACCCGCGTGACGCACGCGTCACGCCTTCAGCCGCGATTGTCTTTGTTCCTGGCATCCCAGGGATCGCAGAGTTATTTCTCGACCGCTTCAATCAGCAGCTTAATGGCCCGGCCAAGGCTCGGCAGCGCAGCTTCCGCACCTGTGTACTTTCCAAGACGCGCCACCACCAGATCGTGTGACGGGATGATCACTGTGAACTGACCCCCTGCGCCTGCAAAGGCGCCATATTCGACGTCAAGATCGAGTCCCAGATCCAGCCAGAGAAAGCCTCCACCATAGACCGGACGCCCGTCCGCCACCCAGGCAGGCGCTGGTGTGAAAGTGTAGTCCACATACCCTTCCGGCAGGAGACGTTCGCCGTTCCACACCCCGTCCCGAAGATAGAGGTTTCCGATCCGTGCCCAGTCCCGTGCCGAGCCGAATTCGTACCCCTGGGTGAGGAAGTTGCCGTGCGCATCGGTTTCCATAACCAGGTTTCGGATGCCCAGTTTGTCGAACAGGTTCCGTTGCGGGAACGCGTGATAGTTCTCTCCTCTGGCTTCCACGGCGAGGCGGATCAGGTAGTTTGTGAGCACCGGATCGCTGTTCCGGTAGCGGCCAATCGTGTTGGCAGGCCACTCGCGTGGGCGCGTGGCGGCCCACTCGAATGCGTTTGGGCCCGTGTAGAAGTAGAGATGGTCGGGATAACCCAGAGAGGGGTCAAACTCCGGATCCTGTGGGGCGCGGATACGGATGCCGCTCGACATACGCATGATGTCACCAATGCGAATGTCCGGATGGGTCTCGGGTGTCCATTCGGGAATGGGAGCATCCTGCCAGAGCTCATAGGCTCCCTGCTGGATCAGTACGGCCATCAGCGTGCCTGTCAGCGATTTACCCATGGACCAGCTTTCCAGAGGTGTGTCGTGGCTTATGCCGGGACCATAGGTTTCCGCGACTATCTGGCCACGGTGGGTCGCTACAAATCCAAGCAGCCTGCCAGCAGGATCAGCGGCTGCATGTTCAATGTTCTGACGGACGTCCGGATCCAGCAGCGCACCATGGTCAATGCGTTCGCCCATTGGCCAGTTTGTGGTCTCGGGGTCAGGTAAGCGTGGTTTGACGGTAGACGGCGTGAAATGGACGCCGTCATGATCCAGCGGGTGAGTAACACATCCCTGACTCTCATACATTTGCGCTGTACGGACCTGACCCGTGTCCAGGGTCAGAGAAACACGTTTGCGGACCTGGTCGACATCGCGTTTTACAACCCTGTGGCGGTGTTCAAATGGGGCGCTGAATCCCCCGATGTTGGCGGCTGCGTCCTCTTCGCTCAAACCGGTGATGAAAACGCCGGAGCAGAGGGTTTTTGCGAAACCTGCCGTGTGATGGAGGATCTCATCTTCAGGTATGGGTTCCCATACAGTCGGTAGCTCATGGGTTTTGGCGCGAGCAAGAAGTGTTTCGTCTGCTGCGCTGGCCATACACCAGGCGCAAAGAACCCCGACGATGACAAAGAGTTTCGAGAAGTTCATTAGGGATTCCCTGCCTCGAGTTCCTGGATGAAAAATGCGTATTCTTCGGCCGTCTCTTTCAAGGCGTCGAAGCGCCCCGATTGTCCACCGTGACCTGCACCCATATTCGTTTTAAGAAGCAGCACATTGTTATCGTTTTTGAGATGGCGGAGTTTGGCGACATATTTGGCTGGCTCCCAGTATGTCACCCTCGGGTCGTTTAATCCCGCTGTAACCAGCATGGGGGGGTACTCTCCCGGTTTGAGCTGATCGTAGGGAGAGTACGAGCGGATATAGTCGAATGCCTCCGGGTCGGTGATTGGATTACCCCATTCGTCCCACTCGATGGGTGTAAGCGGCAGCGTGTCGTCGAGGATCGTGTTCAGAACGTCGACAAACGGGACATGAGCAGCAACGGCTCCCCAGAGATCCGGCGCCTGGTTCACCACAGCCCCCATCAGTTCGCCACCTGCGCTTCCACCGGCAATGGCGATGTTACCTGCCCGGGTGTATTCCTCTGCAACAAGATGGCGGGCAACATCGACGAAATCGTTGAACGTATTTGTCCTGGATTTGAGTTTACCCTGAAGGTACCAGTCGTAGCCGAGGTCGTCCCCACCCCGGATGTGCGCTATCGCAAACACAAAGCCGCGATCGAGAAGGGATATCCGTGAAGGGGAGAATGCAGGTGGGATAGCGAATCCGTAAGCACCGTAGCCGTAAAGGTAGAGTGGTGAGCTGCCATCCAACGGGGTGTCCTTGTGGTAGACGAGGCTGACGGGTACATCCACGCCGTCACGGGCATTTGCCATCAGCCGCTCAGTGACATAGAGCGATCTGTCATATCCGCTTGGAATCTCCTGAACCTTCCGGGTGTTGAGGGAGCGATTGGCCAGAGCAAAGTCGTAGACCGTTGCAGGTGTTGTCATCGATGTATAGGACAGACGCACGTGGTCCGTGACGAAGTTTGGATTTGTACCGAAACTCACCTCGTAAGCGGATTCAGGAAAGTCGATGTAGTAAGGCTCCCCGGCTGCCGGGAAGACGCGAACCTGGTCGAGGCCCGTCAGACGTTCTTCGACAATCAGGTGATCTGAAAGAACAAGGAAACCGGTGAGATAGTGATCCTGATCGCCTTCGAGATGCAGCTGCCAGGAGGATTCGTCATAAGAATCCACGTCCGCCCGGTAGAGGTCGAAGTTGGTATGCCTGCGGTTACTGCGAATCACAAAGCCCTGGTTACCGTGATCCACATAGTATTCATGGTCTGCCCGGCGAGGGCTCATGAGCGTCAGGTCAGCGGCAAAATCATCTGCAGGCAGGAAGTGGGTTTCTCTCGAAGTATGGCTGCCACTTGTGACAAACACATACTTCTCCGACTGACTTTCACCCAGCCCCACAAAAAAAGCCGTGTCAGGTTCTTCGTAAATAAGAGCGGCGGGTACGTCACCGGTTACCGACTTTCGCCAGACCTGGTACGGCCGCCACTCTTCGCTGACAACTGTGTATAAAATCTCAGACCCACTTTCGTTCCAGACCGGATTGCCGATCGTGTCGTCGATCGTGGGAATCAGCTCGGCGGAGCTTTCGATGTCGATGACGCGCAGTCTGAATCGTTCGCTGCCATCGGTGTCTGTGCTGTACGCGAGACGTTTGCCGTCCGGACTGACCGCCAGGGCCCCCAGCCTGAAATATTCATGTTCTGCTGCCAGTTCTGGTTCGTCGAGGAGTACCTGCCACTCGTCGGCTGGCAGATCCTCACGCGGCGAGCGATACCATGTGCGGTACTGCGCACCGCTTTCGAACCGCCATTGGTACCAGTAGCCGTTTCTGTAAAACGGGACACTTTCGTCATCATCGGGCTGCCGGCCTTTCAATTCTTCGAAAACCGTGTCCACAAGGGGCTGCAGTGGGGCCATGTATGCGTCGAAGTAGGTGTTTTCTGCTTCGAGGTAGTCGATGATCTTCGGATCGTCTACCTCGGGGTAGCCCGGGTCTCGCAGCCAGGCGTAAGGATCGTCAATCGTGATCCCGTGATGGGTGAAGCTGTGGTCAATGCGGTCTGCCACAGGGGGTTGAACAGGCATTTGTTCCATCGTTGTGGGGGTGTCTCCAGGCTGTTCCGAGCTACACGCTGATATGACAAGCATGAACGTGATGAATGCGCCGCGCATGTATGGGTACATAACGGATTGATTTGTTGTTTTGCCCGCAGGATTCACTAATCATGTGGGAAACGCAATGACGGGGAATGACATGGCGAATCTCGAAACACTGGATCGTGAAGACCTTATTCACCTCGCGCCGATATTGAACGGTGCTGAAGCTGCAATGGGTTTTGTCCCCAACAGCATGCTCACAATGGCACATATGCCGCAGCTCACTGCCGCTTTTTCAATGCTGGCGGGTGTGGTCTTTGGCGGTGACCTCCAGGCAACGATGGAAAACTACGGGAAACTGGAACTGGCAGATGCTCAGGCAGCCGAGGCGTTACCGCCGAGTCAGGTTCAGCTCATTGCGTTTTCTGTGAGTTCGAGCGCAGGTTGCAGGTACTGCCAGGCACACACGTCTCACAACGCTCATCGATTTGGCGTTTCAGAAGAAAAACTGACTCAGATTCTCAATTTCGAAGACAGCGAGTTGTTTGAACCTGCAGAGAAAGCGCTGATTGCAATCAGTCTGGCTGCTGGTCAGGTGCCGAACGCTGTTGAGCCTCATCATTTTGAAGCGCTGCGTGCTCACTTCACTCAGCGACAGATCACCCAGATTGTTGGTGTCATATCGCTTTTTGGGTTTCTCAACCGGTGGAATGACACTATGGCGACTGAACTGGAAGCATTGCCTGCTGGGTTTGCAACCGACACGCTTTCGTCAGGCGGATGGGAAATCGGCAAACACACGGCGAGCGGGGAATAGAGCGTCTACGATGTGCGGTCGTTTCAACGTCACGTCTGATCCATTGTCACAACTGTTGATGGACCTCGTTGGTCAGCCGCATCCGGGTCCTGACAACTACAATCTGGCGCCAACAGAAACCGTGCAGGTCATACGGGTGAATCGCGATGGGGACCCGGAAATTGTGCCTATGCGCTGGTGGCTCACCCCGTTCTGGGCTAAAGAAATGACAACAAAATATGCAATGTTCAACGCTAAATCGGAAACGGCGGCGAAAAGCGCTGCGTTCAAAGAACCCTATCAGAGGCGGCGATGTGTGGTTCCGGTGACCGGCTTCTACGAATGGTGCCGCGAACACAACACGAAAATCCCGTACTTCATTACTGCGAGCAATGAGCCTGGGCTGATGCTTGCCGGTCTGTGGGACCGATGGGTTAACAAGGATGCCGGGGAAGAATTGCTCAGCTTCACAATACTCACAACTGCAGCGCATGATGATATGAAGGAGGTTCACAATCGTCAGCCTGTCATGTTGTCCATGGATGAAGCCAGGCGCTGGCTCGATCCATCGATACCAACAAAGGACCTCGAACATCTGTTTGCGTCTCTTCTGCCGGTATCGTTGGAAGCATATCCGGTCTCGAGTTACGTCAACAACGCCAGAAACAAGGATGAACGCTGCGTACAGTCTCTCGGTGAATCGAAGTTCATGCCGAAAGAGGCCGGGTCAGACAAGGAGGTGCTTCATTGATATTGCGTAAAGGTCACTTTCTGGGAAAAGGGAGTCTCCTGGTGGAAGGGGCCAGTATCGGTCAGGAAGTCGAGGTCGATGTCGTCGTTACGGAAGACCATGACGGGATGACGTTAACCGGTTCGCTTGGAGGGGATTTTGATGGTGAGCTGTCAATTCGGGTTGCGCCGGACGATGTCGGCACATACGTGATTGACGCCAGAGTTTCTGCTGTAGCGCTCGATGGTGTTGCCAAACTCGAAAGCGAACCGAATGTTGGCCTGCTTTGGAACGAGGGACATACCCAGAGTGTTTCCTTTGCTTTCTTTTCGATCAGTGGCGGTATCGGGTGCCGGGGTTTTCTTCAGGAGCAGGGCAAGACCCGGACCTGGGAGATTCTGTTCAAACTGAAGCAGGAGGTTGTAGGCGGCAGCAACGTCGTTACGCTGCGGCGACGGTAAGCCTTTCTATCTCGGTCTCTGCCTGGAGATTTTTCTGTAGGAGCGGCTTTAGCCGCGATGGCCTGCTCTGCTGAAGGCCGCTGAGGTGTCTGTGGGTGCTTATCAGGCTTGATTCAGCTGATTCAGCAGCGGTGCGAGCCGCTTGCTCATCCAACAGACGCACTGACCCCTTGTAACCAAGCAAACCGTCTCAGGTTAGACAGCCAGATGGTCTTGGCATCCGGAATACGACCTTCCGGGCTCACGTTGAGGAAACGGCAGACACATCTTCAGTCCTGGGAGAATCGCGGCTAAAGCCGCTCCTACAGTTCAAAACGCAGGTTTATAGAGGTGCCTTTTAGCCGCGATTGCTATCTCTGTCTCTGTAGGAGCGGCTTTAGCCGCGATTGCCGTTCTCGAGAAAGTCTATTTCCTTTGCAGTCAAAGCAATACTCAGTGCTTTCGCACAGCTTTCCGTTTCATCCATCACGCGGGGCCCGATCAGGGCGAAGACAGGAAACGGTTGTCTCAGCACGTATGCAAGCGCAATGTTGATGAGCTCCACGCCATACTGGTTCGCCAGTTCCTGGGCCCGGTCGCGTCTCAAAAAGTTGTTCTCAGAAAACCAGACTCTCGTCAGTTCTGCAATTGTCGGTTGCATGGTGGTGACCACGGCATTTTCAGAGCCAGTGGCTCGACGGACTTCCTCCGCCCAGGGGGTGAAAAACCCCCGTGCCTGAGAAGACCAGGGCATGAGCGCAGTATCGGTGGAGGTGAGAAAAGCTTTCCAGTCACTGCCGGTTGAAGTCCTGATGCCGGGCCAGATGGGTTCGTTCATGATCGCTAGGCTGAAATTATTCGAAACGGCGCTGAATCCCTGCTGGCCGGTCTTTTCCGCGTAGGCGTTTGCAGAGATCACCCGTTCCAGGCTCCAGTTGGAGCCGCCGAAGGAACGTATGCGTCCGTTCGCAACCTCCGCGTTCAGGGCATCGATGAACTCCTCAACCGGGATCTCGAGGTTGTCGCGATGCAGAAAGTAGATGTCGACGTAGTCCGTTTGCAGCCGTTCCAGCGACTGGTCGAGCTGCGGTGATATGGCTGCCGGGAAATTGTCCGGTGTGTGAGCACCTTTTCCAATGATCGCAATGTCGTCCCTGACCCCACGTGTGATATGCCAGTGACCGAGAAACTCTTCCATCCGTCCACTGCCATAGATATATGCAGTATCGAACGCGTTCCCACCCATGGAGAAGTAGTCGTCCCACATCACACTCGCGTGGCTGATCGATGGCTGGTTGTCACATCCCATGACAAGCCGGGCCACTGGTTTATCGAGGTGTTTGATTTCTCCGGACTGTATGGCTAGCGGCCTGCTACCTGCGTGCCACAGGTGCCGTGCGTGGGATTCGGGCTGTTCTGCGGGGAAGACCAGGCCGACTTCTGCTCGCCACTTGTCCAGCACAAGCGCGTTACCGAGGGAATCCGCCCAGCTCATCAGAGGTGATTCGAGTCGGTCTTCCATCAGGCATTGGGCCACGTGATCGGCTTCCATCGCGTAGATGTGCTCTGCCCGCCCACTAACTTCTTTGGTTCCCTTGTCGGTGGTTACCGTAAACGCCCACTCGCTGACGCTCCGGTCGTACTGCCACGGGTGTGGGACGTGGATGCGTCCTTTGTCGCCGTAGAGAGTGGCGGTATTGTCGAGTGTCAGGGAAACCGCGGTTGCGATCTGGGCTGAGCGCCCGTCACCAAAGTGCAGGTGAGCTGCGGCGTATTCGTCAACACCGCTCTCTCCCAGATGACCGCTGGCACTGACCCTCTCGGGTTCAGTGTCCATCATGAGGCGGGCAAACGAAACTGGATAACAGCCAACGTCCATAACGCCGCCCCCTGCAAGCGTTCGGTCGAAGAGCCGGGAAGACGGATCGAATCTTGCGTGATAGCCGAACTGGGCTTCGATGTATCGCAGACGACCAATTTCCCCGGAACGTATGGTCTCGAGAAGGGCGCTGGTCTGAGGGTGCACCCTGTACATGAAAGCTTCCATCAGGAACTGCCGGGTTCGGCGTGCGGTGGTCGTCAGGGCCATGACCTCTGAATGATTCAGCCCCATGGGTTTTTCGCAGAGCACTGCTTTGCCTGCGACGAGGGCTTTCAGTCCCCACTCGGTGTGCGTGTTGTGAGGCGTTGCGATGTACACAGCCTGCACACCTGGGTCGTTCAGGAGCTCCTGGTAGTTTCCGTAGCACCTGTCTTCGGTCAACCCGTACGCGTTTCCGAATTCCAGGGCCGACTGTAAGGTGCGGCTTGCAACGGCAAACAGCTCACAGTGCTCGCTTGCGGCCAGCGCAGAGGCAAAAGCATGGCTTATATTGCCGGTCGAAATGATCCCCCATTTGAGTTCGGACACGATTTTACCCCTGTTTTAGGGTAAAGAATCGCACGGAAACGCCCATTCTGTAAGGGTTTACAGGGCTAAAGTTTTTCTCCATCGGAATCCGATATCTCCCCACCGTCGCTGCAGGGGCGCGGGGGAGAATATGTCCTACGGAGTCAATGCGATGAAGTACAAAGTTCTGAATATATTGAGTTTCGTCAGCCTCTTTGGCTGGGCGCAGATGACCTTAGCGGACGAGAGCGCCCAACTCACTGTTGCTGAGCCTGCCAATCCAGGCCTGGCAAGTCTCGAACTCGAGAGTGACTATGTGTTGGGTATCAACCGCTTCAATCTGGACGCACACACTGAAATTATTGGCTGGCAGTTGAGCAAGTCGCTGTATTTCGGTCGCCAGGACGGCATGGATTCCGGTTTGACGCTCGTCTGGCAGAAGAGTGACAACCAGGTCAGTCTTTCGAAAGACGGCTTGCGTCTGACACGCAGGTTCTGACGCGCCTTGCTGGGGGATTCCACGGCTCTGTCGGGGGCTTCTCCAGACTCTTCTGGGAGAAGAAAAGGGCTGGAGTGATCTACTCCGGCCCTTTTTTACAGGCGCTTGAACCTCCGGTTACTTCTGGGCGATGTCGAGATCTTTTGATCTTGAGACATGGGTGAACATGCCATCCGCGACCTGCGCATCAATGAGCTTTGAACCCCGCAGCTCAGTGCGGCAATCGATACGCAAAGGTGCACGTTCGCCGTCTGACCAGTGGGTTGCGTTGATGAAGTAGCGGGTCACTGCACCTTCTTTCTGCATGTAGTAATTACGCGAAGGGACGAGGCCCTGTTTGGACTGGGAAACGGCATCTACACAGGCTGTATAGCCCCGGAATTCCGCTTGAGAGCTCGTCCGCGCCTCCACGGTGGTTGCCAGGAGAGCTGAAGCGGTAACAACTGTGGCGAGTGTAAGTGTTTTCATGATCTTAATTCCTTAAACAAACTTTTGTTGAATTGATAACGACACTAGAAGTATTGGCGTTGTGGTTTGGTGCGTCAGATAGTGTTACCAAAAGTAACGTTTAGTGTGGATAATGTGTAGAGAAGTAGCTAAGAACGGGTATTACAGAAATTTTCAGGGGGTCGTAGTTGAGCAGTCACCCATCGTTTGAACTGGACTGGAACCTGCTTCGCACCTTTTTTGCGGTCGCCAGAACAGGGAGTCTCGCGGGGGGTGCCACCCAGATTGGCATTACACATCCGACGGCGGCACGTCACATCCAGTTGCTCGAGGAGCGCCTGGAAATGAGCCTGTTCACACGGACACCGCGCGGACTCAAGCTCAACGGTGCCGGTCAGCGGTTACAGCGATGTGCAGAGTCGATGCACCGGGGTGCCCTGGCTGTGGAAGCTGTCTGCGATGAACTGCGGGCCACTCCGGTCCGCCACCTGAGAATTGCGACCGAGCAGTTGCTTGCAGGCCTGCTTCCGTCCGTTGTGTTGCAGGAACTCAGAAACGACAAGCAGGTGTCGATCGATCTGGTGGTGACCGATGAGGACGTGGATCTGATTTCCCGGGATGCCGATATTGCCCTGAAGACCAGACGGCCGGAGCAGCAGGACCTGCTGGTGAGATGTGTTGGTGAGCTCGAGCTGGGTCTCTATACAGCACCCGTGGAATGTGGGTCAACCAGTCAGGAGATGGGTGAAGAGATCGAGAAGTTGCCGCTCGTCGATGATCTTGGCCACAATCAGTTCGGTGCACCTGAACGCACTGAGTTCAAAAGCGACTACCTGTCCGGTCGCATCGCTGCCGTCCGCTCGGGATGGGGGGTTGGCGTATTTCCAAAATCATGCCCGGAAGTGAGGGATCTAACCTGCCTGAAACATGCAGGTACCCTTCAGGTATGGCTCGCCGCGCGCCCCGAGGTACGCGATAGCCGGCACCTGACGGATGCGTTCAGGAATTTCGGGGATGCCGTCAGAAAGTGCCTGGAACCCGCCTAGCGTTCATCCATCCGGCTGCTCTAGACCTCGATGCTCGACCCCTCAGTATCCGCGGCCTCCATGTTGGCTTTTCTGGCTTCGACGAGTTGAGGGACGATGTTGTCGAGCTCATCGAGTGACCAGATCCCTTCTTTCTTTTTGAACTGCTTGATGACACGGGGTTGCTGCATGATGCCAACGCCGCGATAGCCGGTGTGGAAGATCTCTGAAGTGATACCCGCACCGGCCTCGCTTGCGAGCCAGGCGACAATAGGCGCGATGTGCTGAGGACCGCTTGCTTCGATCGCATCATCGTCCACGGTTTCTCCCCGGTTCTCACGCAACGGGATCGTCATGCGCGTCAGAGCGCCGGGTGAAATGGTATTTACCGTACATCCGTACTTTGCCAGTTCCAGGGCGAGGACCCGGGTGAACCCAGCGATGCCCGCTTTGGCTGCCCCGTAGTTTGCCTGGCCGAAATTCCCGTACAGACCCGAGACACTGGAGAAATTGATGATCCGGCACCCTGTGCGGTTGTTGTCACGGATGTAGTTCGCAAAAGGTCTGGAACAGCAGTAGTGACCTTTGAGGTGTACGGCGAGGACGGCGTCCCAGTCCGCTTCTTCCATCTTGAAGATGGTCTTGTCTCTCAAGATGCCTGCGTTGTTGACGAGAATGTCCACGCCGCCAAATGTTTCCAACGCTGTCTGAACGATGGCCTCACCGCCGGCTGCTTCGGCGACTGAACTCGTGTTGGAAGCTGCCTGGCCACCTGCCGCGCGAATCTCTTCAGCCACTTCGTCGGCAATCATCGTGGTGCCGGTACCGTCGGTGTTGCCTCCGACATCGTTGACGACAACGGACGCGCCCTCGCGAGCCATAAGCAGAGCAATTTCCCGGCCTATGCCCCGGCCGGCACCTGTCACTACCGCTACTTTATCGTCGAGCCTGCCCATGTTCTCTCCTCGTATTGTCTCCGCGCGATGGTTGGGATACTAATACAGGTATGAGTTCTTGTCCTGAAGGGGCAGACATTGAAAGACGATTCCGAACCGGATCATTATGGCCAGTCGACGGCCCAGCTGATCGATGACGCGTTCAACTCGGGTATTGATCGGGGGGTTCTGCTGATGCGGCACTCTGCGCGTACGTTTGATCCGGATATCCATGACCTTATGAATCCCCTGACGGATCACGGCCGCTGGTTGTGTGATGAACTGGGCAAGGCGGTACCAAAAGACGTGGCGCTGAAGGGTTATGCAAGTCCGCCGGAACGCTGTATGGAAACCGCCACGAGAATCATTGCTGCTCACTCGGATTCAGGGGGCCCGGGTCATCGCACCCGGCCTGTCGAAGCGCTGGGTGTCTTCTATGCGCTTGATCAGCAGAAGATGTGGAAAGGCCTGCAGCTTGCTGACAGCCTGGCAGCGTATGTCGGGCAATGGTTCGAAGGGAATGTTCCAGCCGACGCGATGATCCCTGCTCCCCAGGCGGTCGAACTCATCGTCCGGGTGATGCGCGAGAAACTGCAGGCGTCAGGTGCTGAGCGTCAGCTGGACCTCTGCGTGACCCATGACATGACGGTATACACTGTTCGTCATGGTGTGGGCCTTGAGAGTGTAGAGGGACCCGATGTGGAATTCCTCGACGGTCTCCTGTTGTTCGAACGCAGCGGTGGTCTTTACCTGCGCAGCCACCATGGCGGCGAGGTGCAACTGGATTGAAAACCGCGGCTAAAGTCGTAGCTAACAAGCCATTTAACCGGTGTTTCCCGTTACGGATTCACCCCCTCCGTCAACGGCCGGCTGTCGTCCATCACCCATTCGGACATCGAGCCGTCATAAACAGCCACGTTGTTCTGTCCCATCAGATTGAGGGCAAACCCGTTGAGGGTGGCAGCGATCCCGCCGCCGCAATAGGTGATGACCTGATCAGCATCGAGGGCACCATTTGCGTTCAGCGCCGCGCCGAGTTGGTCCTCTGGCAGAAAAAACTCGTCCGCGAGGAGCGTGTCGTAAAACGTGAGGTAACTTCCAGGAATGTGTCCCCGGCGTTTGTAGTAGAAATCCCCCGTCCCTTCGTAGAGTTGCGGTGACAGCGCATTGACGGTGCAGACGTTTCCATCCATACCGGCTTCGACATCTGCAGTCGAAGCGAACGTGGTCAGAGGTGCCATCGGTTCGAAGGTGGTTGGCGGGTAACCGCTATCTCCCGATTCCAGAGGCAATCCCGCTGCGCGCCAGGCATTCAGGTTCCCGTTCAGTATCTGAACACTGGGATGTCCGGCGGAGCGTAAAAGCCACCAGGCGCGTGTCGCCCACATCAGGTGCCCGGAGCTGTACAGCACCACATCGTGAGCATCGTTGATCCCGGTCTCACCGATGGATCTGGCCAGGACTTCAGGTGGTGGTGCTGTGAAGTTCAGGCCTGAGGTTGTATCGGACCAGTGTTCGACAAGGTCGATGAAAGCCGCGCCAGGAATATGGGCTTCGAGAAAACTGTCTCGTCCGCTGTCGACCTGGTAGCCACTGTTGGAACTGGGTCTGAGGTAGACGGCGCAATCGAATATGCGCAGGTTGTCCGTGTCGAGGCGTTTGTTAACGGCGTCGACGCTGGTCAGGAGTTGGGATGCTGGGTAGGTCATGTTTATTCTCCTATGGCATTTTGCAGTGAGTCGTGCGAAGCAGATGGCGATACAGCTGTCAGTTTTATCTGGTCGCATTTCTGGAAGTCCAGAAACGCGGGCAGTGCAGCGGCAAATGCGTCATTTACCGCGTCCGCGGGAAAGTCATGATCACAGAAGTGCACGTGTTTGAGTTCCAGGGTGCCGTCGCCGCGATGAGCTTTGCAATCCATTCTCCCGACAAACTGATCCCGGTATAAAAGCGGCAGGCAGAAATAGCCGTACTGTCGTTTTGGTTCGGGAACGTAACATTCGATCTGGTAGTCGAAGTCGAAGATGGCTTTGGCGCGATCTCGCTGAATGACGCTGTTGTCGAAAGGTGACAGGATGTGGAGACGATGAGCAGTGCGCGGGGCTTTGCTGTCCAGGAGTCCCGGCCTGCAGATAAATCGCTCAGCACGCTCGTGGTGAACGACGAACTCCTCGAGGACACCCAAGCGGAGATCTTCTTCCACCTGATCTTTGACCGCCTGTCGAAGGCGGTTATCGCGACGCAGGTAGGTGATGCCTTTCAGGCTCGCGAACCCGTGACACCGCAACTGCTGATCTATGATGAAACGCGCGTATTCCTCGTCTGTCGGCATGGAGGTGTCTATGTCAGACGGCAGTACCCGTTCGGTCAGATCGTAGTACTTTTCAAATCCGTCCCTGCTCGCCACCATCAGGTCACCCTGCATGAACAGCTGTTCCAGGGCGCGTTTGGCGGGTTTCCAGTCCCACCAGCCGGTTTTGGTTTCCCGCGGGTCTTCGAAATCCCTTGAACGCTGCGGTCCCTCAGATCGAATGAACGCGAGGATCTCGTCCATCATTTTGTCATCCCGACTGCGGACGTGTTTCTCCCGTGCTTTCACGGCCGCTTTGTAGGGTAGTGAGTAGCGATAGTCCTCTATGGGCAGAAACGACGCCGCGTGAGCCCAGTACTCGAAAATGACACGCTTGCGCAGGAGGTGTTCAGTCATCTCCGGTCTGAAGTTGCTGACTCGCGAACGGAAAATGTGGTGGTGTGCACGTTCGACGACGGAAATGGTGTCTATCTGCACGTATCCCAGGTGGCTGATCATCTTCTGCGCGCCTGAAACGCCTCGACCGAAAGGTGCCGACTGGGTCAGGCCCTGTGCTGCCAGCGCAATCCGCCGCAGCCTGGCACGATCGGCTTTCGAGCGAATCTCTGTTTTTGGTGTGCTGGGAGGCATTGCCACTCGCCACTCATCCAATCTTCTTGCACTATACGGCAAAAATTCGAAACAGGACCCAAGCGAACGTGAAAGTAACCGCCAACATCGTTGTGTTGTTTCTGATGCTGACCCTGGCAGGACGCAGTGTTGCCATAGCCCCGGCAGCCGTGATCGGCGAAGAGGGGGTGGTGGCCAGTCGCTCGAGCTGGGCGTCGGAGGTTGGTGCGGAGATTCTCCGTAATGGTGGCAATGCGGTGGACGCTGCGGTGGCTGTTGGATTTGCTCTTGCTGTGACATATCCGTCCGCTGGTAATCTGGGTGGTGGCGGTTTCATGGTGATCCATCTGGCTGACGGCACCCAGATCACCAACGATCATCGGGAGAAAGCGCCGCTGGCGGCGACCCGAGACATGTATCTGGATGAGCAGGGGGAGGTTATCGAGGGGCTGTCCACACGCTCCCACATGGCTGTCGGCGTGCCAGGTACGGTTGCAGGTCTCATCGATGTTCTGGAGCGCTTCGGAACAAAATCGCTGGCCGAGGTTATCAGTCCCGCAATACGTCTGGCGGAACGGGGTATCTTGCTCGATCGAGATCTTGCCGGTCAGTTCGAACGGCGACAGAAGGATTTTGCGCCGTATGCAGCCAGTCGTGAGGTCTTCAGCAACAGGGGAGAACTGTGGCAGGTTGGGGACCGCTGGCGCCAGAAAGACCTTGCCACGACACTGAAACGCATTCGCCGCTACGGCAAAGCCGGTTTTTACGAAGGCAGGACAGCTGATCTGATTGTTGCTGAGATGCAGGCAAACGATGGTCTCATTACCCGCGAAGACCTGAGTTCGTACGAATCGGTATGGCGGGAACCGGTCAGGGGTACTTACCGGGGGTACGACATTGTCTCGATGCCGCCGCCGTCTTCGGGTGGCGTATTGCTGATTCAGATACTGAACATGCTCGAGACCCTCGATCTCAACGCATCCGGATTCGCATCGGCCGCGACGGTGCACGCCATGATCGAGGCTGAACGCAGGGCTTACGCTGACCGGGCGGAATACCTCGGGGACCCGGATTTTTTTCCTGTGCCGGTGGCGACGCTGATCAGCAAAGAGTACGCGCTTCGGCGCTATCAGGATTTCGATCCGGGTAATGCCGGGGTAAGCAGTGATATCAAGCCGGGACAGATTCAGCCTGAGAGCATGGAGACAACCCATGCATCGGTCATGGATAGCGCGGGCAACACGGTTGCTTACACAACAACGCTGAATCTTTCTTACGGGGCGAAGATGATCGCAGCCGGAACGGGCGTACTACTCAACAACGAGATGGACGATTTTTCAGCTCGCGAGAACACACCAAACTTCTATGGTCTCCAGGGGCGAAGGGCAAATGCCATCGAACCGGGAAAACGCATGTTGAGCTCGATGACTCCGACAATTGTGCTCAAAGACGGTGAGCCGTTGCTCGCGACGGGTTCGCCCGGTGGCAGCACAATCATTACAACCACCCTGCAGGTCATCCTCAACGTCGTTGATCACGGGATGGATCTGAGTGATGCCGTATCGAGTCCCAGATTTCACCATCAGTGGCAACCGGACAGGATTGTCCACGAACCGGCGATGTTGTCGCTCGATACATTGAATCGCCTCAAAGAGATGGGGCATGAGCAGTGGTTTGCGGTTCCGAATTTCCTCGGACGTGGGATTGGCGATGCAAATTCGGTCATGCGCACAAAAGACGGTATAGTGGGGATGGCAGACCCCCGCAACGCGGGTGCTGCCGTGGGAGTGTCCGCCCGCGGGAAATAGTCGGGAAAAGCAGGTTGGGGAGCCGGCTTTCCTGAACACAGGGGCGGACAGGTGCGAATCAGCTTGAGGAGAGCAGGCTGGGCTGGTTCACCGAAGAGGGATGTTCGCCATGAAACCCAGGTTCTGGCTGGAACGCTGGCAGAAAAACCAGATTGGTTTTCACCAGGCTGAGCACAACAAGCTGTTACTCGAATTCTGGCCGAGCCTGGAACTGGAACCCGGCGCGTCAGTCTTTGTACCGCTGTGCGGAAAATCGCTGGACATGCGTTGGCTGGAACAGGCGGGTCACTACGTCTTTGGTGTCGAAATTGTGCAGATGGCCGTTGAAACCTACTTCAGCGAAGGTGGCGAAAGCCCGGAAACGGGGGTGGTCGACCGATTTACGAGATACCGGGGCGATCGCTGTACGATCTACCAGGGCGATTTTTTCGACCTGACGGCGCCGCTCCTGGAGGGTGTGAGTGGTTTGTTCGACCGTGGTGCCCTGGTGGCGCTGCCGCCCGATATGCGCTTCAGGTATGTCGACCATCTCCTGCGCATCGTGCCAACCGGAACCCGCCAACTGCTGCTGACTTTCGAATACGACCAGAACCTGGTTGCGGGACCGCCTCACTGCGTGCTGCCGGAAGAAGTGGAGCAGCTGTATGGACACCGGTGCGAGGTGGAACTTCTGGACTCCATCGTTACGAGCCTGTTGCCGCCGCACTTTGCCCAACAGGGAGTCAAACAGGCGGTTGAGAGTGTCTTCCTGATTACCAAAGAGGATTGATCGCGGGTCCGGCACAAGCCTGAAAATCGCGGCTGAAGCCGCTCCTACAGAGAGAATCAGCGACCGCTTTAGCCGCGATTTCTTCCGCGTATTACCGCTTGTTGTAGTCCACCGCGAGCCAGCGCTCTGGTGTCATGTACACCGTCACCTGTCCTTCGAGCGTGCTGTCAGCAGCGTACGCCTTACCCATCTCTTCACCGAGATAGCGGGTGGCCATGTTCACGAGCGTCTCTTCAGCAGTCGGCTCGACCCGTGAGACTGCCCCTTCGACACTGACATAAACGTAGGGTGCCGTTTCCGTCTGGGCGGCGAGGCTCAGGCGGCTGCCGACTTCCAGGAGTCTGCCTTTTCTCGAATCCGCTCCCGTGATGACCCACAGGTCGCCGCCGGGGGTGTAGTCATACCAGATCGGCACGGTAAGAGGCCCCTGCCCGGGATTGTTGATGCCGATGACACCGACGTGCAGGTCTGCGAGGAAGTTCTGCTTTTCTTCGAGGGTCATTTGAGTCATTTGTTGTCCTTCCTTTGTAGTCTTTCCTGTGTGGTCTGAGCGTCCTCTCGACCCCTCTGGGGACAAGAAATTTTTTTTCAAGATCTTTGAATTGTGTTTCTTAACCTCATCAAGAGGTCAACGCAAACAGTTTTGCACCGTAATTCGAGAGGAGAAAAAGATGAACGTTGTTCGCTGGAGCCCATTTCGCGAATTTGATGGCCTGTTTCGGGCGCTCGACCGTCCGGTGCCCGCCGTACGAAGAGCAGACTGGCTACCTTTAGTAGATATCCGTGAGACAGAGTCCGAATACCAGATTGATGTCGAAGTACCGGCAGTGGCATCTGAAGATCTGAGTGTGGCGATACGCGAAGGTGTGTTGACCGTGAGCGGTGAGCGCAAAGAAGAGAGTTCAAGCGAAGCTGAAGGCAAAGTTCACCGTGTTGAACGGCGCTACGGCAAGTTTGTCCGCAACTTCCAGTTACCCGAGGACGCGGATGCTGAAGCCATCGAAGCTGAGAGCCGCGACGGTGTGCTGTATCTGAAGATTGCAAAGCGCGCGGAAGCCGAAGCACGCCGGATTGACATCAAGTCCGCCTGATCATCTGGTAATGGGCCGGCGCTTGCGTAAATCCTGACGGGAGGTCAGAGTAGTCCGACTGCTCTGGCCTTTCATCCATTCACATATGGCTTTCAACAAGGACACCGTCCGCACTGTCATATTCGAGGCGGATACTCCCGCGGGAAAGGCGTTCGACGTCTGGTTGATCGTCTTCATCCTCATTTCCGTTGGTGCTGTCATGCTGGACAGCGTCGAAGCCATACGCACCGAATACGGTGCATACCTCTACGCCATCGAGTGGTTTTTCACAATCGTCTTCACCATAGAGTACGGCCTGCGTCTGTGGTGTATTCAGAATACCTGGCTCTATGCCAGGAGCTTCTACGGCATCATCGATCTTCTGTGTATCCTGCCCACGTACTTGAGTTTGTGGGTCGCCGGCTCTCAGTATCTGCTCGTTATCCGGGTTCTCAGGGTGCTCAGGGTCTTTCGTGTGCTTCGCATGGTGCGTTATGTAGGTGAGGCGGAACTGATCACCCAGGCGCTGGTGGCCAGTCGCAGGAAAATCACTGTCTTCGTATCGTCTGTGCTGGCACTGGTGGTTGTCTTCGGCTCATTGATGTATCTCATAGAAGGTGGGTCAAATGACAATTTTGCCAGCATACCCGCAAGCGTTTACTGGGCCGTTACGACAATGACAACCGTCGGTTACGGTGATATTACCCCCGCAACCCCACTTGGGCGGTCTTTAGCAACAATCATCATGATCATGGGTTACGGCATCATCGCCGTGCCGACTGGCATCGTCACCCTGGAACTCAACGAGGCGAACCGACGCAGGGCTAACACACGAACCTGCCCTGACTGCTCCGCCGAAGGCCACTCACGGGAAGCAACCTATTGCTGGCGGTGCGGACATCATCTGTTCCGGGACGCAGGTAAGCCGCCGGAGTCGGAACTGGGGCATCTGTGATTTGCTGAAAACCAAATCGGGCGGGACACTATCGGTGCTTTGAGGCAAAATACGCCCCCCAAAATCTGACCCAAGCCACATGAGCCTGAACACGTTTAATGCCAAAAAGACCCTCGCGGTCGGAAACAAAGAATATACCTACTACAGTCTGCCGGAGGCCGAGGGCCTGGGAGATATATCCCGGTTACCGGTGACGCTGAAAATACTGCTGGAAAACCTGCTCCGGTTTGAAGACGACAATACGGTTTCCCGTGCGGACATAGAGACCCTTGGCGACTGGGCGAACAATGCACCTGAAGCCAAAGAGATTGCTTATCGTCCTGCCCGCGTCCTGATGCAGGACTTCACGGGTGTTCCTGCCGTAGCTGATCTGGCCGCCATGCGGTCGGCAGTCGTTGAAGCCGGCCTCGATCCGAACATCATCAACCCGCTTTCACCCGTTGACCTTGTCATCGATCACTCTGTCATGGTGGACAAGTTCGGCAATGAGAGTGCGTTCGATGAGAACGTGGCGATCGAAATGGAACGCAACACGGAACGTTATCGTTTCTTACGCTGGGGACAAACCGCGTTTGAGAATTTCCAGGTTGTTCCTCCCGGCACAGGTATCTGCCACCAGGTCAATCTCGAGTACATCGCCAAAGCTGTCTGGACGAAAGAAGAGGGCGGAGAAACGGTGGCGTATCCTGACACGCTTGTGGGCACCGACTCCCACACAACGATGATCAACGGTCTCGGCGTGCTCGGCTGGGGTGTTGGTGGTATCGAGGCTGAGGCGGCCATGCTTGGCCAGCCGATCTCAATGCTGATCCCCGAGGTCATCGGTTTCAAACTGACCGGTGCTATCCCGGAAGGTATAACCGCCACCGACCTCGTTCTTGTTGTCGTCGAGATGCTGCGTGCAAAAGGTGTGGTTGGTAAGTTTGTAGAATTCTATGGGGACGGGCTCGACAACCTGTCTCTGGCGGACCAGGCGACAATTGCAAATATGGCACCCGAATACGGCGCCACTTGCGGCTTCTTCCCGATCGATTCTGAAACCATCAACTATCTGAAATTGACAAACCGTGATCCGGACACCGTTGCGCTGGTTGAGGCATATGCCAAAGCGCAGGGGATGTTCCGTGACGAGAACTCAATCGACCCGGTCTATACGGATACGCTCGAACTCGATCTCGCAACCGTTGTCCCAAGCCTTGCCGGGCCGAAGCGGCCACAGGATCGCGTGGCGATGAGTGGGATGAAGGAAGCGTTCGACGAAGCTCTGGAATTGCAGGGAAGAACTGATGCAGCGTCGGCGGGTGTGCCGGGAACGGACTATGAACTGTCCGACGGCGATGTGGTGATCGCTGCCATCACGTCCTGCACAAACACATCGAATCCGGCTGTCATGCTCGGTGCAGGCCTCGTGGCGAAGAAAGCTGCGGCAAAAGGGCTTTCTGTAAAACCCTGGGTCAAAACGTCTCTGGCTCCCGGGTCAAAGGTGGTCACGGAGTACCTGGAAGCGACCGATCTCCAGGATTCGCTGGACGATCTCGGGTTCAATCTCGTTGGTTACGGCTGTACCACATGTATCGGTAACTCCGGTCCGCTGCCTGAACACATTTCGGCTGCGATCAATGCAGGGGATCTGGTCGTGGCTTCTGTGCTTTCCGGTAACAGGAACTTCGAGGGCCGTGTCCATCAGGAAGTCAGGACCAACTGGTTGGCTTCGCCGCCGCTGGTCGTTGCATACGCCATCGCCGGGACCACGAGAATCAATCTCGACAAGGATCCAATTGGCCAGGATGCTGATGGCAATGATGTGATGCTGGCTGAGATCTGGCCGAGTAATGCGGAGATCCGGGAAGTTGTCGACCAGGTTTCCGTGGAAATGTTCGACCGGCAGTATGGCGACGTCTTTACGGGTCCTGAAGCCTGGCAGGCAATCCAGGTGGAATCGGGTGGTACGTACGGTTGGGAAAACTCGACCTATATCAAACAACCCCCGTTTTTCTCTGTCGGCGGAGATATCGATCAGTCAATAGGTGTGGAAAACGCCCGTGTGCTGGCGCTCCTGGGCGACTCTGTCACAACAGACCACATCTCTCCGGCAGGGGCTATTCAGCCCGACAGCCCGGCTGGTCACTACCTGCAGCAGGCGGGTGTGGATGTTGCCGACTTCAACTCGTACGGATCGCGCCGCGGAAACCACGAGGTGATGATGCGGGGAACGTTTGCGAACATCCGCATTCGCAACGAGATGGTGCCTGGCGTTGAAGGTGGTTATACACGCCATGTCCCAAGTGATGAGGAATTGAGTATCTACGATGCGGCGATCCGGTATCAGGGAGAGGGAACCCCACTCGTTGTCATTGCCGGAAAAGAGTATGGCACCGGTTCCAGTCGGGACTGGGCAGCCAAAGGCACGCGTCTTCTGGGTGTCAAAGCGGTCATTGCGGAGAGCTTTGAGCGCATTCACCGTTCTAACCTGATCGGGATGGGTGTGTTGCCGTTGCAGTTCAAAGACGGTGATTCACGCGCGAGCCTGGGTCTCAATGGTGAAGAAACCATCGACATATCGTTGCCGGATGGGGCCACTGAAACACCCCGGCAGGAAATAAATGTGACGATCAACCGGGCTGACGGTACGAGTACAACTGTGGTTGTAGACAGTCGCCTGGATACGGACAACGAAATCGCGTATTTCAGGAGCGGCGGGATCCTGCAGTTCGTGCTCAATAACCTGGTGGAACAAGCTGCCTGATCGCAGAGACAGGCCAGCGGGTGTCGTCTTCGACATGGACGGCACCCTGCTGGAATCTGAGAAACTGACGCGCGCTTGTTTCATCGAGGCATGTGCTGATCTGGGTTGGGTTGACCTGGACATGTCGGTCTATGACCGGGTTGTCGGGGGTACCTATGAAGCCACGGGAAGAATCCTGCGGGCCGGGTACGGACCTGCATTCCCCCTGGATGCTGTCCAGGAACGGTGGTCCGAAATCTATCACGCTCACATCGATGCCCGCCCGGTGGACCTGAAGCCCGGTGTAGAGACGCTGTTATTGAAGCTTCAGGACCTCGACGTGCCGATGGCGCTGGCAACTTCGAGCCATCGGGGCACCACTGAGAAGAAACTGTCGATGGCCGGGCTTATCGGTTATTTCGATTTCCTCGTGTGTGGCGGCGAAACCTCCCAGGGCAAACCACACCCGGCACCTTACCTTCATGCCACCAGCCGACTGGGTCAGTCGGCTGGTGTCTGTTGGGCGGTTGAAGATTCAGACAACGGTGTCCGCTCTGCTGTGGCCGCCGGTCTCAAGGTCATTCAGATACCGGATGAGATGACACCAAGCGATGAGGTCCGTGCCCTGGGTCACGAGATTGTCGAGACGGCAGAAGTCCTGATCCGCTGGCTCGATTGAAATCTGGCCCTAGCGCCCGGTGAAGTTGGGTTTGCGTTTCTCCATAAATGCTTTCAGACCCTCCTGAAAGTCCTCGCTCTGGAAGAGCCCGGTCAGATGAACCATGAGGTGGTCGACAGCCGTGTCATACGACTCTTCAAGGCCCATACGCATCATCCGTTTTGTGGTCCGGACCGCCATGGGTGCATTCTCGGCAACTTCCTCTGCCCACTGACGGGCGGTTGCCATCAGCTCTTCGTTGGGGACCACCTCGTTCACAATGCCGATTTCGAGGGCTTCTTCAGCCCCAACGGTTCTTCCGCGGTAGTACAGCTCAGCTGCTTTAGCCCACCCGACCAGCCGTGGCAGAAGCCAGGTACCACCACTCTCAGGGACGACGTTGCGTTTGGCGGTGACGGCGGCCAGCTTGGCGTTCTCCGCCATGATGCGCATGTCGCACAGGAGCGTCATGTCCATGCCGTATCCCGCTGCCGCGCCGTTGATTGCACAGATGATAGGCGTATCGGTGTGCCACATGACGTTGATTGGCGCATCGCGAAGGTCGAAGAGCTGCCTGGGCTGGTTCGACCCGCCGCTGGTCGCGGAACCGGAACGATCCATCCGGTCGCTTGTGTCGATGAGATCGAGACCGGAGCAGAAACCTCGTCCGGCGCCCGTCAGAATGATGCAACGCACGTCGGGATCCTTGTCAGCCTCGACCATCTTTGCCGACAGTTCCTGCAACATGGCCCTGCTGATGGCATTCAATCGTTCAGGACGATTGAGGGTAATGGTCACGACATAGCCGTCCTGTTCGACGAGCAGTTCGTCGGTGCTGGAAGGTGAAACGGCCATAAGATCTCCTGGGAATTCAAAACGGTTACCTTAGCAAATCGCGGCCGCTCCTACAGAGAGAATCAGCTACCTCTGTAGGAGCGGCTTCAGCCGCGATTCTTCAATTGTGTATCTCCCCCGCTTCGTCTAGCCTGTGCCGGTCTTTTTGCGCGTCTGGAGAACGAATGTCTCGCTTGTACCGAATGGTTGTTGTCACACTGATTGCTGTCACGAGCATCAGCGTGGTTGCCCAGGAATTCCGTCAGGTCCGTCCTGAGCGGGAGGGCTTTTCTTCCGAAAGACTCGAGCGGCTGTCGCAACACATGAATGCCCGAGTCGAAGACGGAACGATGGTTGGGGGTATGGGGCTCATTGCCCGGAATGGCCGGATTGTCTATTCAGAAACCTACGGGCAGGCTGACCGGGAGGCGAGCCGTCCGATGACCGAAGACGGGATCTATCGGATTTACTCGATGACGAAGCCGATTACGGGGCTTGCGGTCATGATGCTCTACGAAGAAGGTAAATACTTCCTCAACGATCCTGTATCGCTGTACTTGCCGGAAATGGCGAACCTCGAGGTTGCGCTGTCTACCGCAGACGGGAATACGGGGATGGTGTCGGATGGCACACAGAGCCGGGCAATCGGCGAGGGGGAGACATCTCTCGTCGGACAGACCAGAAAACCGGCACGTCAGCCATCGATCCGCGATCTTCTGACTCATACTGCCGGATTTACCTACGGGGTTTTCGGCAACACCGAAGTGGACAAGATGTACCGTGAAGCAGAGCTCCTTGCTCCGAATCTCGGCTTGCGCCAGTTCACCGAACGCCTCGGCAAGATCCCGTTGCAGTATGAACCCGGCACAAGATGGCACTACAGCGTAAGCGTCGATGTTCAGGGTGCACTCGTCGAAGCAGTTAGTGGTATGGGCTTTGGAGAGTTCCTCGAGACGCGGATATTCGACCCACTCGATATGAAAGACACGGGTTTTTTCATCGAGGAAAACAAGCGGGATCGGGTTGTGCAGCTCTATGCGCCTGAAGGGGTTGGAGACCAGGGTTTCTTTGCACAACCAACAGGTCCGGGACTCGAAGTGGCGCCGGAAGGCGTGAGTGCGGGTTATCAGCCCGGAGCCGCTTTTGAGAGCGGCGGTGGCGGTCTGTTGTCGACGGCCCGCGATTACCTGCGTTTTTCCCAGATGATGCTCAATGGCGGTGAACTGGATGGTGTACGCCTCCTGTCTCCGAAAACGGTGGAACTCATCACGACAAATCACCTGGGTGACATCCGGATGGGCATGAACCGAAACGGCTCGGGATTCGGGCTTGGTTTCGCCGTTGTCACCAACCCCGGAGATGTGGGTGAGGTGGGGTCTACGGGTGAATACAACTGGGGTGGGGCTGCGGGTACACGGTTCTGGATAGACCCGGTTGAAAACCTGATCGGGATCTTCATGGTGCAGAGTATTCCCCATCGCACGCGACTTGGCTCGGAGTTCAAGACGCTGACGTATCAGGCACTCGTAGACTGATCTGACACTTTTTCTGAACTGAGGTGTGTGGCCTATTCGGATTCGCTTCAGCCAATGGAACCCCGCCCGAAGCGGTGGTAAACCGGGCTGAAGCGGCCCTCGCATCTCTGCACCACAGGGGACCGGACCAACAGGGGTATGTCCTCGAAGATGGCGTTTTTATGGGTCACACGCGATTGTCGATCCTTGATCTGTCGGACGCCGGGAGACAGCCTTTTGTCAGCGCGGACGGTCTGACCGCAGCTGCGGTCAACGGTGAGATCTACAACTTCCAGGCGATTCGTCGAGATCTGGGCGAAGCGCTGTTTGCCTCCGCCTCGGATTCTGAAGTCGTGTTACACGGCTATCGCGAATTGGGGATTGAGGGGCTGCTGGCTGCTGTTGACGGTATGTATGCTGCGGCAGTTCATGACAGGAAAGCAGGGGTCGTCTCTCTCTTTCGTGACCGCGTTGGCATCAAACCACTCTACTACGGGACCGTGAAATGTGAGGGTGTTGAGCTATTTGTCTGGGCTAGTGAACTCAAGGCGATCGTTGTCTTTGCAGATAGCCTCACGATTGATCCGTCGGCGATTCTCGACTTTGCGGCACAGAGGTTCATTCCCGCACCAAAGTCAATTTATAGGGAAATTCGCAAATTGCCCGCGGCGCACAGTCTTACTGTTGGGAATGGACGGGTGCCACAGCCATCGAGCTACTGGAGTCTGCCGTTGGTTTCCAGCGACGTGTGGAACGAGTCAGGTGTCTGTGAGGAGATCCGGGACCTGGTAGATGCAAGCGTGTCAGAACAGCTTGTCGCAGACGTTCCTGTCAGCCTCTTCCTGAGTGGCGGGATGGACTCCTCCGTGCTGTGTGAGTCAGCTGCCCGTCAGGTTACGAAGCTCAGGACCTATAACATCAGCTTCAGGGCTCAGGGCCGCGACGAAGCACATTTCGCAAGAACGATGGCGCAATTATGTGGAACGGATCATGTGGAAGAGTCGTTCGGGGCAAAGGATGCGCAGCACGTGCTCGAGCGCATGGATGCCTGGTTCGATGAACCGTTTGGTGATTTGTCAACGATTCCCACTGCCCGTGTCTGCTCCCTGGCAAAGGAAGGCAGCACTGTCGCTTTGTCGGGGGATGGTGGTGATGAGCTTTTTGGCGGCTACAACTGGTATCCCCGTTATCAACGTCTGCGTCGGTTGACCAGGCTGGTTCCGGGGCAGAAGTGCTGGAAAGTGCCTTTTCGGCGCCCACCGGAAAATGTTTTCCAGAAAATCGTCAACCGGATCGCTCTCGTCGGCCAGCTTGATCCGCTGCACCAGTATGCTGCCGTCCTGTCCAATCTCCTGTACTGTGAGCTGGATAGTTTCCGGGAATGGCTGGAGATACCGGATGACTATGATCACATGTGGTCGCTGCGGCCGCATTACAAACCGGAGATCGGTCAGTTCAAGTCCCTTCAATACCTGGATTTCCACACGTTTCTGCCTGATGACCTGCTTGTAAAGGTCGACCGGGTCAGCATGGCGGTGTCTCTGGAAGTACGGGTTCCATTCCTCAAAAAAGAACTCTGTGAACTCGCTTTCTCACTGCCCGATGCGTTTCATACAACAGGAGGAGACTTGAAGGCTGGCATGAAACGGGCGTTTGTGGACCGGCTGCCGCCTGAAATTATCGCTCGCGATAAACAGGGGTTTGGGGTACCTGCGGCACTCAGGGAAGATGATGTGCTCGCCGGTCATGCTAACGTCGTTGACTATCGGCTGGCGAAGGTTCGGGATCAGGGGTTGAGCGGGGCCTTTGGTTAGAGACGGGTGGTGATCGAACGGTGACCGAACGGGCTACAGATTCTGATCTCAAATCGCTTCAGACCCGGCTGATAGCCAATGCCGGAAAGCTTTTCTCGAGTACAACCATAGCGAGCCTGATCGGAGTTGTGTCGTTTGTTGTTGTCACCCGCGCGCTGGGACCGAGCCAGTTTGGCGCTCTGGTTCTCGTCTATACCTTTGGTAACGCGATGACGCGGCTTTGCGGATTTCAGACCTGGGAGACGATCATCCGGTTTTCCGCGCGGGAGAACGCCGCGTCGGAAGATGACGGGCGAACGTCGGCTGTCTTCAGGTTTGGTTGGCTGCTCGATGTCCTCAGCTGCGCGGTAGCCGCGGTATTGATGGTCATACTGACAGGTTTGGCAGCTGAACTTTTCAACTGGAGCGATCAGGTCCGTGGGGCTGTGCCCTGGTACGCGGTAGCGGTGGCGGCCAGTATCACCGGGGCACCGACAGCGGCTTTGCGCTATTTCAACCGTTTCGATCTGATCGCGTGGCAGAGGATCAGCGCTGCCCTGGTGCGGCTGGTCATCATGTTACTCGTTGTTGTGATCGAACCCACTTTCACGGGCTTCCTGGTGGGGTGGATCGTCTCTCATGTGGTGGGGCATGTTTTGCTCATCGTGCTGGGCCTGTCGGTACAGCGGGGCAACGGTTTGACGTTCTCTGGATCGACACCGGTCCGGGAGGTTGTCGATCGTGAGGTGTGGCGATTCCTCGGAGCTTCCAAGGCGAACAATGTCATCCGGGTTTTCCGGGAGCTCGATGCCCAGATTGTTGCTGCTTTCGTCGACGAAGCAGCTGCCGGGTTGCTCAGGGTTGCGCGGCAACTGGCAGCGATTGTCGTTCGATTTGTGGATGCCTTTTTTGAAGCGATTTATCCGGACCTTGCTGATCTGGCAGCAAAAGGGGAGATAGCGCTGTTCAGGAAGTTCATCAGAAACGTTTCGGTTCAGGTTGGGGTCGTGACGCTTCTGCCGCTGGTTGGATTCATCTTCCTCGGAGAGTGGTTTCTCAACCTGGTCTTCGGTACGGCGTATGCACCAGCCTATGTGACGGCATGTGTTCTGTTTGGCGGGCTGGTTGCCTGGGGATTTGCTCAACCCCTGGCGCCGGGACTGATGGCCCTCGGTGCTCCCGGAAAGCTGTTTGTGGTCAATCTCGTCGCGACCTGTGTCTACCTGGTTGTCTTGCTGGTTCTGACACCTGATCTCAGCCATGTCGGAGCAGCGCTCGCGATGGCCAGTCTCCACGTAAGCTGGGGCCTGACTGCTGTTCTGATGTATCGAGGGGTTCGCGATATCCCCACAGGGGTAACGTCTTGAGGTTGTCATACGTCACCAGTGCGACGGTCCCTTCTTTGGCAGCCAACAGCGTGCATGTGATCAACATGTGTGAAGCGCTCAGCGTACATTTCGAAGAAGTCCGTTTGTATGCACGTGAGGGAAAAGGAGGGCAATCTGCCGCAGAGACGGCATTCGGATTTCCGTTTTCGTTCGAACTGCGAACGGTCAGGCAGCGCACACGAATACCAGGCGGCGGCTATCGCATGGCAGCCCGCATCTTTGCGCAAGAGATGTTTGGCGCTGCGGATGTGTTTTACGGCCGCCACCCTCATTCGTTGCTGGCTCTGAGCTACTTCGGTCGGCCGTTTGCCTACGAAGCGCATACGCTGCCGGTACCGGGTCCGGCGAGAGCCGTCTTACAAAGGTTGCTGTCACGTGCTAACTGCGTTGGTCTTGTCTGTATATCTGACGCGCTGGCACACGCAATCAAAACAGAGTTTGCACCTGACGCGCCCGTTCACGTGTTGCGGGACGCAGCACGCCCGGCTGAGGAGAACGTCGTAGCCGCTGGCAAATGGCCCGGTCGACCCGATGCCCTCCAGGTAGGGTACGTGGGCCATCTTTATCCCGGAAAGGGTATGGAGGTGGTGGGCCGGCTTGCGGCGGAAATGCCGGATGTTGATTTCCATGTGATCGGTGGTCGGCCGGAAGATATTGACCAGTGGCAAAGCAAGGGTGAATGGCGGAACCTGCAGTTCCACGGCTATGTACCACCCGTAGAGGTACCGGGGCATATCGCGCGGCTGGATGTGGTCCTTCTCCCTAACCAGCAGGAAGTCTGGGCGGCTGACGGGCGCGTTGAGATTGGTCAGTGGACGTCCCCGTTGAAAGCCTTCGAATACATGGCCCACGCGAAAGCGATTGTGGCATCTGACATCCCGGCACTACGGGAGATTTTCCGGAATGGCGAAACGGCGGTGTTTGCACCGCCGGACGAAGTTGGTGCCTGGTGTAGCGCGATACGCGGCCTGATGGATGAACGTCTAAGGTCAGATCTCGGGAAGCGGGCACAACAGGATTTTCTGGGACACTACACGTGGGAACATCGCGCTGAAGCGGTAGCCGCACTGTTCAAGGATTAGAGGGGATTCAGGGTTCGTCGGCGACCCGGTGCAGATCTCCTGAACCCATGATGCTCCTACGCACATCGGGATCGCCGTAGTATTCGATATCCCCGGAACCCATGATGGTTGCTTTCAGGCGTGACTCGGTCCAGACAACAATGTCTCCCGATCCGCGTGTCGTAGCTTCCGTTTCCTGTGCGCGTAGCTCGCCTGCATCGTAATCACCGCTCCCCGCTATGGAGACCTCCTGGGCGTTGGTATCTCCTGCAAGTTCGACGTCACCTGAACCGGCAATTGTGCACTCGATGGTGTCTGTTTCCAGCGAATGCACTTCCAGGTCACCGGAGCCCGCGATGGTGACTTCAAGGTCATTGGCTTCAAGATCGTTCACTTCGAGGCGTGCTGAACCCGCTATGACAATCTCAAACAGGTCAGCCTCAAGGATTTCTGCAAATCCGTCGCCTGAACCTGCCATTGTGAGTTCATCGATGGCGACGTAACCGACAGTGACGACAACGGCGTCCTTGTCGACATCGTTACTCCAGCTGAACCATGACGATTCTTCATGGCGCAGCTCGAGTCTGTCTCCATCCACCTCCAGCTCTATGTTGTCGATCTCGTCTTCGTCTCCCTCAAATCGGACGTAGTGTTCGTCAGCAACTTCGAATTCGACATCGTAGGGCAGGGCGTAGTAGATGCTGTCGAATTCGTCGGTTTCACGAAGGTCGGTGACAGCGTAGGCGGGAAGGGCGAGGCACAACGCGCAGAGGGCGATAAGATATTTCATAAATCAGATCCGAAGTTCATAGCTATATGTCGGGTGACGCGGGTAAATAGTTCTTCAGTCAGTGGGTTTGACAAAGCGCAGAGCGAACCGGCTGGTTTTTCCCCGGACCGCTGGGTCAAAAACGGATATTGCAAGATCGTCACTGCTGTTTTTCAGAATGTCTGAGCGGGCATCGAGGCGAAATCCGTATCCTTCGATGTCCCGCACGGCAAAATCGGCATCTATCCGGTGCAGGGACTGCGCATCGCGCTGTCCCGACCCGGGTTGTGCATGGTGGTCGACAACCAGCAGAACGCCTCCTGGTTTGAGCAGACGGTGTGTCGTTTTAAGAAGTGTTGGTGCTGTCACTGTCCAGCCGTTGGCGACGAAGTATGCGTCGTGGTAAGCCATGACCATCAACACCATGTCCAGCGTGCTGGACGGGAGGTTGATGTCCTCAACCTCGCGGATATAAGGCTCCACATTCGGGAGGCGGTTGTTACGCAAACGCGCGGCGAAACCGCCACCCTGCATATATGCCTGGTTATTGTGGAGATACACCTTCCCTCCGGGACCGACAACGGCAGATAGAAGCTCCGAGTAGTACCCACCACCTGCAAACATGTCCATGACAGTCCAGCCTTGCTCAACACCTGCAAAGGTGAGGATTTCGTAGGGCTTGCTGGTCTGGTCGCGGGCAAGATCATCCGGGGAACGTTCGACCGCGTCTGCAAAGGCCGGAAGTAACAACAGAATCAGTAAGCCGTATAGCCGCATCGTGGGTCCTGTCGCGGTTCTGTCGCTTGGTACGGGCAACTGTGCTTCAATTGATCCCTTTTGAAAAGGGGGGACGAAGAGTGTCCAAGCCAGTTCTACACGGGATCAGCTCATCGCGGGCGTTTCGGTCCATCTGGGCGATCGAGGAAGCGGGGATCGATTACGAACATGTACCAACATCGTTTCGGGAAGACTCCAAACAGCCTGAATACCTGGCCGTCAATCCAAATGGCCGCATTCCTGCGCTGGTTGACGGAGACCTGAAGCTTTTCGAATCGATGGCGATCAACATGTACCTCGCTCGAAAATACGCGCCCCAGCTGTTGCCTGGTGACCTCGAGGGTGAAGCCCTCACGTTTCAGTGGAGTGTCTGGGGGATCAGCGAAATTGAACCGTTGCAGATGCAGATTGTGGTGCAGAGATTCTTCGTCCCGGATGACAGGAAAGACGAAAAGGTTGAACAACAGGCTGCCCGGGGTCTGCAGCGACCGCTGGGGGTTCTGAATGATCATCTCGCTTCCGGGGAATACCTTCTGGGTGACAAATTCATGCTTGCCGATCTCAATCTTGCGGGTGTGATGGAGTTGCTCAACATGATTCAGTTTGATCTTTCGTCATGGCCGAACGTCAGTCGATGGCTGGATGCTTGCCGCAGTCGCGATTCCTATTCACGCGCCAAGCAGGTGGGAATGTGACGATGGACAGAATGGCGCGGATGGAGAGTGTTGCTCAAGGGTACGTCTCCGCGGAAAAGTACGCTGGGATCGAATGGCGTGTTGAGCGGGAGGGTGAGACCTTTCTCGAGGGTACGGCGGGTCTTGCTGATCCTTTGGCGGGAACACCCGTTCCGGAACGGGCTTTGTACCGTATTTACTCGATGACGAAACCAATTGTTTCTGTGTTGGCACTCCTGTTGGTCGAGCAGGGAAAGTTGCGCCTTTATGACATGCTGCCGCAGTTCGACCGCCGTTTTGGTGCGATGCGGGTACTGACGCCGGATGGTTCCATTCTGCCTGCTGAACGGCCCATCATGGTCGAAGACCTCCTTACACATAGGGCCGGGCTTTCATACGAATTCATTCCGGGATGTCATATCGCGCAGTATTATCGCGAAGCTGAAATCATCGCAGCGGGCACGCGCCCTCTGGATGACATGATGGGGGCACTCGCAGAGCAGCCGCTCGCGTTTCAACCCGGCAGCGGCTGGCGTTACAGCGTTGCGACGGACGTCCTGGCTCATGTTTGTCAGCGAGCAGCTGATCGCGATATCGAAGAACTTCTGCGCGAGAACATATTCTCACCTCTCGGTATGGACGATACGGCTTATTCGGTGCCCGCGGACAAACGTGATCGGTTGATGCCCATGTTTGGCGTCGGTGATCTGGCAGGGGTGCCGCCGCTGGAAATCACGCCTCAGGTACTCGAACCAATGGATGTTGACGAGATGTATCCGCATGACGATCCCGGTTTCAGACGAGGAGGGCATGGTCTGTTCTCAACGTTAGACGATTATGCGGCGTTTGCACGTATGTTATTGAGCGGGAAAAGCGATGATGGGGCACCAATCATGTCACACAACACGCATCACATGCTGCAGGTCAATCGTATACCTGCCGCGCAGATGCCGTTGCGTATCGGGCCAAATGCGTTGCCGGGCTACGGGTGGGGTCTCATCGGCAGAGTCATGCTCGACCAGGGGCAGGCGGTTGGATTCACGGGCGGTGGAGAATTTGGCTGGGCTGGGGCTGCTTCGACCTATTTCTGGGTCGATCCGAGGGAGCAGATGACAGGGGTCATCATGACTCAGTACCTTGGAGCTTCATTGCCGCTGTCAGACGATATGCGCTCAGCGGCCTATCAGGCGCTGGTGTAGGGAACTAATCGCGGCTAAAGCCGCTCCTACAGAGCTAC
>JANQFF010000330.1 GCA_028277965.1 Pseudomonadales bacterium | reverse complement strand
CGCCGCACGTACATAGGCTCGATGCCCGGCAAGATCATCCAGAAAATGGCTAAAGCCGGTGCTTCGAATCCGCTGTTTCTGCTCGACGAAGTCGACAAGATGGGTATGGATTTTCGGGGCGACCCAGCGAGCGCTCTGCTCGAAGTACTCGATCCGGAACAGAACAACGCGTTTAACGATCACTACCTCGAGGTGGACTACGATCTTTCGAAGGTCTTTTTCATCTGCACATCCAACTCGATGAATATCCCGCCGGCACTTCTTGACCGGATGGAGATCATCCGGCTGCCGGGTTATACCGAAGACGAAAAACTGAATATCGCCAAGCGATACCTGGTTCCAAAACAGATGGAACACAGCGGTCTTGGTGATGCGGAATTTTCCATCTCGGATCCGGCGATACTCGATCTGATCAGGTTTTATACCCGGGAAGCCGGTGTGCGCGGGCTTGAGCGCGAAATCAGCAAACTGGCGCGCAAAGTGGTCAAAGAAGCCGCACTACGTAGTAAAGGGGATACGGCGCGCGGATTGCCTATCGCGCCGGAGGACCTCGAACACTACAACGGCGTCAGGAAATTTCGGTACGGCCTGGCTGAAGATGAAAACCAGGTTGGAATCGTTACTGGCCTTGCATGGACGCAGGCGGGTGGAGAACTCCTGAACATCGAAGCGATTGCTGTGCCGGGCACGGGCAAGCAAACGCGTACAGGGTCGTTGGGTGATGTCATGCAGGAATCGATACAGGCTGCAATGACGTTCGTCAGAAGCCGTTCGGCGATGCTCGGGCTGCAGCCTGATTTCCACGAAAAGCTGGATATCCACATCCACGTGCCTGAAGGGGCAACACCCAAGGACGGTCCAAGTGCCGGGATCGGAATGTGTACGGCCGTTGTTTCTGTTGTTACCGGCATCCCCGTTCGTGCGGATGTTGCGTTGACAGGAGAGATAACGCTGCGGGGTCAGGTTTTACCCATTGGGGGATTGAAAGAAAAACTGCTGGCTGCGCATCGTGGCGGTATAAAAACGGTCGTCATCCCATCCGAGAATAGTAAGGATCTCAAAGAGATACCGGACAACGTTAAGGAGAACCTGTCCATTCACGCTGTGAAGTGGATGGACGAGGTTCTGGATCTGGCGCTCGAACGGATGCCGGAACCTGTCGAGTTTGATGACGATCAAGCGATCGGGGATTCCACAACAGACCCCTCCACGGACAAGCCGGCCTCCATAAACCCGCATTAGCGCGAGCTTTCAGGGCGAATATCGTTGTAAACACGCTTGCGCGTTCCTATGCGTGTTGGTATAACCTTGTGCAATCCCGAGAGGGGTTGGGAATCAAGAGTCCGCAACCAGTGGATAATTGTGCTAATTGGAATTCACGTCTTGTGAAAATACCTTGTCCAGGGACTGCGTTAGCCATCACCTTACCTGTAAAAGAGCAGCGATTAACCGTCGCTGTGTTTACGTGTTTGTTGAAGACTGACAAACGGGCCGGTGGATGAGTTTTTAATTTAGGGGCCAAATGTGAATAAATCTGAGTTAATAGACCGTATCGCAGAATCTTCCGACATCTCGAAAGCTTCTGCTGGCCGCGCGTTGGACGCTGTGGTTGATTCAATCACCAGTTCGTTGCAGAACGGCGAGTCAGTATCCCTTGTGGGGTTCGGTACATTCCTGGTGAGAAACAGGGCGGCACGTACCGGCCGTAATCCGCAGACTGGAGCAACCATCCAGATTGCGGCAGCCCGGGTACCCGCTTTCAAACCAGGTAAGGCTCTGAAAGACGCGTTGAATTAGAAACGCCTTCAGCTAAAATCTGGTTTGATACACCTTTGAAAAAGGGGCGCATTCTGCGCCCTTTTTTCCGTATAAGAGAAACATAATTTCAGCAAGGATCTTCGAGACTTTTCATGCTGCAGAAACTTAGAGACCAGACCCAGAGCACCGGGTTCAAAATCCTGGTGGGCGCAATCATTGTTGTCCTCACCCTGTTTGGATTCGGCGCTTCCAATCTTTTCCTGGCAGCAGATCCGGAAATGGCGCGGGTGGGTGATCACGAGATTACGCAGAACGAACTGGCGGTCGAAACGGAGAGGGAACGGCGGCGAATACTGGCAACTCTTGGGCCCGAAGCGGACGATATCGATCGGCTGGAACTTCAACAGACGGTACTTGAAAGACTGATTTCCCGGTCGGTGCTGGAACAGGCTGCTGATGGTCTGGGTATCCGTGTCCCTGAAGACGAGGTGAATCGACAGCTGGTCGAAAGTGAGGCTTATCAGGTCGAAGGCCAGTTCAACGAGGCGGTGTATCGCCAACAGGTACAGGCTCTCGGATACACGCCGGTGGAATTTATAGCGGCCTACACCCAGGCACTGAGTATGGAGCAGCTGCAAAACGGCGTTGCTGGGTCGACGGTAATCCCGGATTGGGAACTCGGTGAATTGATACGCGTTGTCAACCAGCGACGGGATATCGCATATCTGCCTCTCACCACAGATCTGTTTGCTCAGCCCGAGACGATCGGCGACAACGATATCGCACTCCACTACGAAGAAAACCAGTTCGACTACATGACCGACGAGTCGGTTGATGTGGAATTCGTATCCCTTTCCGTTGGTGACCTTGTTGTCGATACGGAAGTCAGCGAGGAAGACCTCCGCTCGCTGTACGAAGACGACCGGAGAGAGGCATTGCGGGATGAACAACGCGATAGTGCCCACATCCTCGTGCAGATAGATCAGAACCGTAACGTCGAGGAAGCTTTTGCGCTCATCAAGGAAATTGAATCGAAGCTGAGTGCTGGCGAAGAATTCGAATCCCTTGCAGCTCAGTACAGCGAAGATCCGGGATCTGCGCAAAATGGCGGCAATCTGGGTCAGGTTGGTCGCGGTATTTTCGATCCCGCATTTGAAGAAGCCCTGTGGGCCCTGCAGGAACCCGGTGAGATATCACCGCCTGTTCAAAGTGAATTTGGGCTCCATCTGATACGTCTGAATGAGGTTGTGGCTTCAGACTATCCGGAATTCGAAGAAGTCAGAGAATCCCTGATCAGCCGGGTTCGTGAAGCAAGCGCTGGAGACCTGTTTACAGAAAGGGTATTGGAACTGGAGCGGCTTGCATTTGAAGAGCGATACTCTCTGACATCAACCGCCGAGCAGATGGCTCTGGAGGTCCAGGTGGTGGAGCGAGTGAGTCAGTCTGATGACCGGGGTATTCCTCAAATGGGCAGACCGGAGGTCTTGCAAACCCTTTTCAGTGGAGACGTTCTGGACGGTTTCAACAGCGAAGCTGTAAATCTGGACGACGAAGTACTGATAGTCAGGGTTCGGCAGGTTCACGACCCTGAGCCGGTTCCTCTTGAGAGCGTAACGGACGACATCAGGTCAACGCTTGTGCGGGAAGCGGCGATGGGAGAGATCGAGCTTGCGCTCGAGTCGGGTCTTGCGCGGCTCGAAGCGGGCGAGAGTGTCGCCGACATTGCGCGTAGTTTCGGCTCAACGTGGCAGAACTTCCCTCTGGTGCGACGAGTGACACCCGATGTGCCCGCGTCGGTTCTGGATGCTGCGTTTCGGCTTCCGAGACCGGTCGAAGGTGAAAAGTCCGTGGGTTCGGCAACGATTGAGAATGGGATCGCCCTGATTACCGTGACCAACGTGGTTCAGGGTGAAATGAACACAACCGAAGATGCTGAGATCCAGCAATTACGTGTGCTTGGTGAGCAGCGGTCGAGCAGGTTCGATTTCGACGGATTCTACAGTGCTGCTGCAGAGGAGATTGGTATCAGTCGGGGTGGTTAACCGCCAACGACATTGACGTGCAGAAGCAGTCCCTGCCCGGGCTGGAGATAGCGGGAAGTATCGAGCTGATTCCACTCAGTTATCTGGCGGACCGTGACTTTGAAACGAGTGGCGATCCGTGAAAGAGAATCGCCACGTTTGACCTTGTAGTGGACCGTACGCGTGACGCCTGGTGCGCTGGACCGGCCGGTCGCGCCGGGTATCTTCAGTGTTCGCCCGACCTGAAGTGTGTCCCTCGGACCCACGTGGTTGTTACGCATCAGCGACCGCAGGCTCACGTTGTGCATTCTGGCAACTGTCCAGAGAGAATCTCCCGGTTGAACGGTATAGGTTTGAGTGCCTGTTGCGCTGCGGGGCGTTTGCGCCAGTGCCCTGGGGTTTAACGGTATCAGAAGTTTACGCCCTGCCCGAATCTGGGTGCCTCTGAGATCATTTGCAGCCTGTAACGATGCAATATCGGTATGGTGTCGGGCGGCAATGTGGCTGAGCGTGTCGCCTGACGATACAGTGACGACAGTCCAGTCCACGCGTTGCTCCTCTGGAACAGCATCGATTGCCTGCTGGGCTTTTGATTCGTCAATGGACACAGGTATCAGAACTCTGTGAGGGCCTCCGGGAGGTGTCGCCCACTGGTTCAGTGCGGGGTTCCACTCATAAAACGTGTTTGTGTCGATCCCGATAGCAGCGGTTAGCGTGTCTATCTGAAACTGGCTGTGGATATCGAGTTGATGAAAGGTTGTGACTGGCTCAACTTCCGGGAGGGTCAGGCCAAACGCATCGGGATCGCGTACAACCGCGGCCAGAGCCAGGAGACGGGGTACATAGGCTTTCGTCTCACGTGGCAGGTCGAGATCGAAATACGTTGCTCCGGGGTTTTTGCGAAGTGCTTTGTTGACGTTGCCCTGACCGGCGTTGTAACCCGCCAGTGCCAGATGCCAGTCGTCGAACCGCCGATGAAGATCCTCCAGAAAATCGAGTGCGGCAGAAGTGGACGCCACAATGTCTCTCCGCCCGTCATACCAATCGTTAATGGACAGGCCGTACTGTCGAGCAGTACCCCGGACGAACTGCCAGGGGCCGGCCGCGCCGCCATGAGAAAACGCGAAAGTATCGAGAGCGCTTTCCACGATCGGAAGCAGAGCCAGTTCACCCGGGAGGTCTCTCTTTGAGGTCTCCAGAAAAAGGTAGGGCAGGTATCGCTGCAGTCTCGGTCCCAGGCGTGTGAGGTAGTTTGGGTTACGCTGCAGCCAGCGTATTTCCTGCTGAACCCGACGCTGATCAAGATGGGGGGCAAGGTTCAGGTGAGCTCGCAGATCCCTCCACAGATCGGGCTTCAGCGCGACAGGTGTGACTTCGGGGGCTGGCCTGGGCACGCTGGGTATGTAGCTGGGACCGGTCTCGAATCCTGGAAAGTGACTGAATTCCGAAGGGTGCAGGCCAACGGGCGCCTGCTGCGGCTCCTGCAGCAATTCCTGGTGCAACTCTTGCTGGAATTGGGCCTGACAGGCTGCAAGGGCAAGCAACACAATGGCAAAGCCCGTCAAACGCGAGTGCAGTCCAAACATCTGATTGATAACGTCCGTTTCTTACGTCAGCGCGCTTGCGTTGCGAATCGCCCTGACTAAAATCAGCACCTACTTTCGCCCAAAGCAGTGCCATTGGCAATTCGTCTTCCCGAAGAGCGTGACCGACCTAACACTTTAGATTCCAGTGTGTGGGAAACCCGTCTGGGTGAACAGGTCCTGGCTCTCGAGATCCCGATTCTGAACCGCCTGACTCGTCGCCTGCATGGCGATAGCGCCTTGTGGATAGGGGAAGTAGGTGAGTGCGCCCACGGGTTGCAGCGCTGTATGGTGAAAAACCCTGTACACCTGACCAGCCGGCCGTATCAGGGAGATGGGGTCATTGAAGGTGTCGCGAGTCTGAATGCTGTTCTCGACAACTTACCTTTCAAAACATCGACTTTCGATGGCGTGGTTCTTCATCACGCGCTCGAGCATTGTGACGACCCGCGTACAGTATTGCGGGAAGTCACCCGGATATTGGCACCGGGCGGCCGTCTCATTGTGGTCGGCTTCAACCCCGTCAGTCTGGTTGGATTGAGAAGGCTGTATGCGCGAGTTGTGGCAGATGCAATATCTGCACACCGCCTAGTCAATCCGGTACGTCTCCTGGACTGGTTGACGCTGCTTGGATTCGAGTTGCAGTCGCGACCTCGCTACCTGGGCTTCTCGCTGCCATCCGTCACCCTGACACAGTGGCTCTCAAACCGCTTCGACCGTTCCTTCAGCGAAGCTCGAGTCCCTATCCCGCTGGGCGGACTCATTGTTCTGGAGGCTGTAAAACAGGCACCGGCCCGGCATGGGCATTGGATACAGAGGCGGTCTGATCGCCGTCTTGCTCCCGTCGCATACCCTCGCGTCAGCAGTTGGCGGGAAGCAGAGGACCGCACGTAATTGGCGGCAACGGTTGAGATATTCACTGATGGGGCGTGCCGTGGTAACCCGGGTCCTGGTGGCTGGGCGGCCCTTCTGCGTGCAGGTGAAAACGAGAAACTGGTGAAAGGTGCCGAGCCGGACACAACAAACAACCGAATGGAACTGATGGCAGCGATCCAGGGGCTGTCGTCGCTCAAGAAACCTAGTGACGTTGTGCTGACCACGGACTCTCAGTATGTCCGCCAGGGAATCACGTCCTGGATAACGGGATGGAAGAAGAACGGGTGGAAGACTGCAAACCGGAAACCCGTCAAAAACCAGGATCTCTGGCAGGCGCTGGACACTGTCATGGCAGAACACTCAATCCGCTGGGAGTGGGTAAAGGGGCACTCAGGACATCCTGAGAACGAACTCGTCGATCAGGCGGCAAACGACGCCATCGACGAGATGCTGAGTCCCTAGCTTTTCAAACAAGAGGAACGATGATTGCGGCAGATAGTTTTAGACACTGAAACGACCGGCCTCGAACCGGACATGGGGCACCGGGTTATAGAAATAGGTGGCGTTGAACTCGTTAACCGAAGGCTGACGGGTCGTCACTTTCACAAGTACATCAACCCGGAAAGAGATATCGATGATGGTGCGTACGAAGTCCACGGCATCAGCAAGGCTTTTCTTGCAGACAAACCCAGATTCGAGCAGATCTGGGAGGAACTCGTGGAGTTTGTGAACGGGGCTGAGCTCGTCATTCACAATGCGCCATTCGACATCTCCTTCCTGAACTACGAACTCAGGATGGTCAGCGGTGCCCCCGGCCGTATTGAAGACCTCTGTTCCGTGACGGACAGCCTGGCTGTTGCCCGCCGCAAACACCCGGGCCAGAAGAACAATCTGGATGCGCTCTGCCGGCGGTACCAGGTAGATAACTCACAGCGACAGCTGCACGGTGCGCTGCTGGATGCAGAAATCCTGGCTGACGTTTATCTGCTGATGACAGGAGGACAGACACAGCTATTCGGGTCAGGAGATCAACTCGCCACAGACGTTCGGGATGGAAGTGCAGAAGTCATCGCGATCGACAGGGAAGGCATCGAATTGCAGGTGATACAACTCTCGGGAGAAGAGCTGGATGCTCACGAAAAGTTTCTCGACTTTATCGAAGAGCAGGGACAGCTGCCTGTCTGGCGCAGGTCACAGGAAGAAATGCACGCAGATCCAACCGGTTAATCCCATCGTCAGCGTATAGGGCAGTGCCATGGTGACCATCCTTACGTAGGACAACCTGATCAACGGGGCCAGGGAGGACGTGAGCAGGAACAGAAACGCTGCCTGACCGTTTGGTGTCGCCACGCTGGGAATGTTTGTTCCCGTGTTGATGGCCACGGCCAGAAGGTCGTAGTGGTTGCGTGCGATGTCTCCAGCCTGGTAGACGGCATCCACTTCGCCGATATAAACCGTCGCAACGAACACATTGTCTGAGATGGCTGACAACAAGCCGTTGGCGATGTAGAACATGCCCGGCTGTAGCTGTTCCGGCAGTGACAGGACGTAGGTAATGACTGGCGCAAACAGATGCTGGTCTTCGATGACACCGACAATGCCGAAAAAGACGACCAGGAGAGCGGTAAACGGCAGGGCTTCTTCGAATGCGTGCCCAAGCTGGTGTTCTTCAATTATGCCGTTGAAGGCTGTCTGCAGAACGATGATGGAGAGGCCGATAATTCCGACCTCAGCCACATGAAAGGCGAGCGCAAATACGAGGAATATCGCCGCTGTAGCCTGAATCACGAGCCTTGCATTGTCCCTTGGGGTTCTTTGTGCCTCTTCGTGCTCGTCAAACTCAACCAGGATCTGACGAACGTTTTCCGGGAGCAGTTCGCCGTAGCTGAATGTGCGCGTTTTTTCGAGGATGACACATGTGATGAGACCGACGACGAGAACGGGCATGGTCACTGGTGCCATCCGCAGGAAAAACTCGATGAAGTCCCACCCGGTATAGCTGGCAATCAACAGGTTCTGGGGCTCGCCGACCGTGGTACAGACACCGCCCAGCGCGGTTCCGACGGCGGCATGCATCAGCAGATTTCGAAGAAATGCCCTGAACTGGTCCAGATCGCTCCGATGCAGATCCTGGATGGTGTCGTCCTCAGCATGCTCGTGTTCCTCATGAAACGACTTGCCTGAGGCAACTTTGTGATAGACCGAGTAGAAACCCACACCGACGCTGATGACAACAGCAGTGACTGTAAGGGCGTCGAGGAATGCGGAAAGCACCGCAGCGGTAATGCTGAACAGAAACGCCAGGAGGGATTTGGATCTGACACGCAGCAGGATCTTCGTGAATATGAAAAGCAGGAGTTCTTTCATGAAATAAACCCCTGCAACCATGAACATCAGCAGCAGAATGACGGGAAAATTCCTGAACACTTCTTCCTTGATGGTGTCCGGGGTGGTCATGCCCAGAACGACTGCTTCGAAAGCAAGAAGTCCGCCTGGTTGAAGTGGGTAACACCTGAGGGCCATGGCCAGCGTGAAGATGAACTCCAGGACCAGCACCCACCCCGTGAAAAACGGACCCATCGCGAACAACAAGAAAGGATTGATCAGCAGGAACCCTAGTATTGTCCGCTTGTACCAATCCGGCGCCTGACCGAGGAAGTTTTCGGTGAAAGCGCTAACTGAGAGTGAATTCATAGGATTGCCGAGTCCGTGGAAGGTCCTGTTTGACTTAACAATAGCGGGTAAACGCATTCGTCATCAAGCAGCGCGCCTGTTGCGATTAAACAGACAGAATGTGATATTCCAACCTCTGGACGTACCCATACAGGAAATTCATATGTGGCCAAAATTCCCGGACGAGTTTGACCCTGCGCATATAGCTCCCGCGGAAGCGGACCACGGAGATGCCTGGTACTTTGTGTTTACGGAAAACGAGCTTGTGGTCAAGTCTGTCCAGGGTGTGCCGGAACCTGTTACAGCCGACGATTTCAGGTGGATGGATATGGAAGTGCACGTCAAACACTTCCTGGGTCATTACCTCAATCGCCCGTGTTTTGCGATTTCCGCGAATGGGGCTACCGGTGAGGGGTATTCGACAACAGGACTCCGGGGCCTGCTGGGGCGTACACAGCAGTCGCTTTTCTACCTGGCGGGCAGGGCGCAGCAAATCCTGGAGTGGGATGAGACCCACCGTTTTTGCGGACGTTGTGGGACAGAAATGGTCCATCATGCGACCGACCGAGCCAAACATTGCCCCGCCTGTGGCCTGATCAACTATCCGCGTCTTTCGCCCAGCATCATCGTGCTGGTTACGCGCGGGGAGGAAATGCTTCTGGCAAGGAATGCCGCATGGCCGACAGGGCTCTACAGTACCCTGGCAGGATTTGTTGAGCCCGGTGAGTCGATCGAGCAAACCGTACATAGGGAGGTCATGGAAGAAGTGGGATTGCAGGTTGGTGAGCTCAAGTACTTTGGCTCACAAAGCTGGCCTTTCCCCAATTCGCTCATGCTGGGATTCCATGCGGAATATACAGGTGGGGAGATCGTCTGCCAGGACGACGAGATTGCTGATGCCCAGTGGTTTACAGCCACCACCCTTCCACAGACACCACCCAAAACGGCTATCTCGGGCTGGCTGATACAGGAGTTCCTGGACCAGCTGGAAGCAGGTTAGTCCATACCCGTCACTGGAAAGGTGTCAGGAAGCTATTTTTCGATATCCGGGGGGAGGGGGTTTGAGAACGCAGCAAGCGTTTGAAACACCCAGAGAATGTAGCCGTTGCTGCGAAAATCTCCCGCCATGAACGCGTCAACCGGATTTTTTTCGCCTTTGAAGATGTCGATCGCGAGCGTTTCGTCGCTGAAGAAAAGAACCAGTTCAGGGTCTGGGGCGGCAGCGTCGCTGTAGACGGTCAGCGCTCCGTCGTGAATTCCCAGGGTGCAGCCACCGGATGGCCAGTTGAAATGTACCGTTGCGTCCAGTTCACCGGCTCCGTGAGAAGCGAATCTGAGTTTCAGGATTTCAGCCAGACTGGACATCCGGTCATCATAGGGGAGTCTCATGAGCTTTGGGAGTCGTCAGTTGCTGACATTCACTCTCTGGACTCGATATCGGGGTGCCTTTACAGTACGCGGCTCCCAATGAACCACCTGATATAGCCCTGTATGGATTATCTTTTTGAGTACCTCCTGTTCCTGGCGGAAGCGGTCACCATTGTCGTGGCGGTCCTTGTTGTCATATCCGCTGTTGTGAGCTTCGGTCACCGTCACCAGGGGACCGAAGACCCGGGACACCTGCAGATTCGCAAACTGAATGAACGGTTGCGTGGCCTGAGACAGGCGATGGAGAGTGCGCTCTTGCCGCCGGACCTTGCAAAAAAGAAGAGAAAGAGAGAAGCGAAAGGTGTTGCGGCTGAGCAGAAGGCGCAAAAGGTGGAACTTAAAGCCCTCGAAAAGTCGCATACTCCGGATGATAGCGAAAGTACGGTACGTCCCCGTTCTTTTGTCATTCGCTTCAATGGGGACCTCCAGGCAAGCAAGGCGAGCCACCTGAGGCTCGAAATCAGCGCGGTGCTGACGATGGCCACAGAGAATGACGAGGTGATTGTCGCGATCGAGAGTCCCGGGGGTGTTGTTCACAGTTACGGGTTTGCGGCTTCCCAGCTCTCGAGAGTCAGGGAAGCGGGCATACCGCTCACAGCCATTGTCGACAAGGTGGCTGCCTCAGGCGGCTACCTCATGGCGGCTGTTGCCAACCGGGTGATCGCAGCTCCGTTTGCGCTGGTCGGATCGATCGGGGTTGTTGCGCAGGTGCCGAACGTACATCGCCTGCTCAAGAAAAACGATGTGGATGTGGAAGTCATCACGGCTGGTAAACACAAACGCACCTTGACGGTCTTCGGAGAAAACACCGAAGAAGGGAAACAGAAATTCATTGAAGAACTTGAAGACGTTCACGCGCTGTTCCAGGAATTTGTGGCGGAAAACCGTCCCGGGCTGGACCTGGATACGGTGGCAACGGGTGAGGCCTGGTACGGTAAACGGGCGCTTGATCTCGGCCTCGTTGATCGCCTGGCAACGAGTGACGAATACCTGATGGACGCGTGTGAAAAACGCGATGTTTACGAGGTTCGCTGGGTTGAACACAAAAAGCCGCTCGACAAGTTCATGGGGAAGATCAACGGCCTTCTGGATGATGCGTCAGGGTTGTTACGTGGATGGCATGGTTAGGTTGGTTCCCAAAACGATTAAAGGGGGTTAGATGGGGTTTCAGGCATTCTGGGTGGAAAAGACGGATGATGGGTTTACTCGCTCTATCATAGAAAGGGATGAGGCGGACCTGCCGGAAGGGGAGGTGCTGATTGAAGTCCAGTTCTCTTCGCTGAACTACAAAGATGCACTTTCGGCGACGGGTAACCCGGGGGTTACCCGGAATTTCCCGCACACTCCCGGCATTGATGCGGCGGGCCGTGTGGTTGAATCGAGTGGAGGCACATTCGAACCGGGCCAGGAAGTCATAGTCATTGGGTTTGATCTCGGCATGAACACGCCTGGCGGATACGGTCAGCGTATACGCGTTCCCGCCAACTGGGTTGTAGCCATGCCCGACGGATTGGACCCACATTCATCGATGCTCCTGGGAACGGCCGGGTTCACCGCCGCCGAGTGTATCGATAAGCTCGAGCACGCCGGGATGCAGCCGGATTCCGGGCCGGTACTGGTTACGGGCTCCACAGGAGGTGTTGGCTCCGTCGCTGTGGCCCTCCTGTCGCACCTGGGTTACGAGGTTGCCGCGGTGACTGGCAAGGAGGACCAGCATGACTGGCTGCGCTCTCTGGGTGCTACAGAAATACTGAGCCGGGAAGATGCGGCGGAGGGTGCTGACAAACCGTTGTTAGGTGAACGGTGGGGAGGCGTGGTCGACACCGTGGGTGGACCTATCCTCTTCAACGCGGTTAAAAGTCTGAAATACGGCGCAAGCCTGGCCGCCTGTGGTCTGGTTGGAAGCACAGAGATCCCGGCTTCCGTGCTGCCGTTTATTCTGCGCCATGTCAATCTGCTGGGTGTGGACTCGGTTCAGCTGCCGCTGGATGAAAAACAGCGTATCTGGAACAGGTTGGCCGGTGAGTGGCGTATCGACCTTGCCAGCCTGGAAGAGTCTTTGACTCTGGATACACTCTCGGATGCGATCGACAGGATCCTCGCAGGTGAGATGGTTGGACGGGGCGTGGTCAGCCTGGGCAGTTGATAGCAGCCGTCTGAAGTGGTTCTGGATCGCGGCTAAAGCCGCTCCTACAGAGCTAGCAAGATCTTCCTATCTCTGTAGGAGCGGCTTTAGCCGCGATTAATCTCGGCGCAACTCCGGGTTGGGTGACATCGGACTGGGATACCTGAAGATCACAAGATAGCTCGATACGATGAGCGTGAGTACAGTGGCAAACTGTATGACGAGGCCGGCCTCCTCAGAAATGAGAACGTTGGCAAGGGCGATGTAGCTCAACAGCAGCGAAAACTCCGAAGCCTGGCCCAGGCGATATCCAACCTCCCATGCCACACCTTTGCCTTCGCCCTGCACTTTGAGAAGGGTCGCGAATACAACCGGCTTTATTGCGAGCAGCATCACCGCGAGAACAACCACGGCTCCCCAGACTTCGCCGATCAGGCCGATATTCAACGTGGCGCCCACTGAGAAGAAAAAGAGCACCAGAAAAAAGTCACGTAGAGGCCGGAGACTTTCGGCAATGTACTGGGCGATTGGGCTGGTTGCGAGAGATACACCTGCAATGAATGCACCGATCTCTGCGCTCAAGCCCAGGTAAACAGCGAGGTTTGCAATGCCCAGGCACCATCCTATGGCAACAAGGAAGATGTACTCGTGAAATGCATCGAACAACGTGATGAGCTTGAGAAGGGCAAAACGCACGCCCACGTATGCGATGAGCGAAACAGCGGGAAGCCCGAGGAAAATTGTGACCAGGCTGGTAAACAGGGCTTCGATGTCCATCCCCAACCCGGTGAGCAGAAGGATGGCGAGAATGGCGAGCAAGTCCTGAATCAGCAGGAGGCTGACGACCATTTCGCCAATATGCCGGTGATGGAGGGCCGTTGTTGGCAGGAGCTTGACCCCTAGAATAGTGCTGCTGAAGGAGGCTGCTATGCCTGTGACGGCAGCTTCCACGTGGCTGAAACCGAACGCGAGCATGACGAGGTATCCGGTGCCGAAAAAGGCGACGGTGGTGCCGAGAGCGGTGAGAAGTGACTCGCCGAGCATGTTCCTGAGCTTGCTCGGCTGCAGGTCGAGACCCACGAGAAACAGAAGGAATATGATGCCGAATTCGGCGATTTCCGAAAGAAATCCGGGGTCGTCTATCCAGCCCCCTCCGAAAGGCCCGAGCAGACAGCCGAGGACAACATATGCAACCAGCATGGGCTGACGGGTGTACAGGGCAACCGTTGCAAGGACAGCTGCACCGGCGAAAATGAAGAAGAATGTCTCTGTGATGCCGGAGTGTGGCATACAGACTCCGTACTCAGATTGGAGAGTATCAGGAGTTTACGCTGCCTCGTGACAAACGTCGAAACGCGGGATCGGGATCGACCACTGAGCCCTGGTAACAGCCGGAGTAGGGTGTCAGAACGCCCAGTGCTGTCTCTGGATTACGATCCGGAGACAGTTGAAAGCTCGTAAATCCGCATCGCACCATGTAGTGCAGGATGTCTTCATGGACTTCGCCGATCGCTCTCAGATCGCCGGAGAAACCAAAGCGTGTGCGCAGGAGGACTGCGAGTGATAGAGCGCGACCATCGTTGAATGCTGGAAACTCGACGCCAATGAGCGAAGCTGCAGTCATCCCGGCATCGGGTTCGTCATCGCATTTGAGCATCAGGGGTTTGCCAGCATCGAATGTGTCGACGTTGGTCCAGTCAACCTCCTCCGTATCCGGATTGCAGTTCCACTGACCCTCTTTACCTTTTATCAGCGTTGGCATAAACCCGCTCCTTATAAGGCTCGATTCCTGTTCGTTTGAAACAATCCAGGAAAGATTCTGCTTCCCCGTTGACTGTTTCGACCCTGTTGTCGAGATACACCCCGATAATCCGGTCGATGATTTCGGGTACCTCTTCGCGCGCAAATGAGGGCCCGACGATCTGTCCGAGAGAGGCGGTGGTTCCTGAGTGTCCGGAATGACCGCCAAGAGATATCTGATAGAACTCGTCGCCTTTCTTATCTACACCCAGGATGCCGATGTGGCCCACATGATGATGTCCGCAGGCGTTCATGCAACCGGAGATATTGATGTCGAGGTCTCCGAGGTCATGCAGAAAGTCGTAATCGTCGAATTTTCGCTGGATGGCTTCAGCCACCGGGATGGATTTGGCATTCGCGAGAGAACAGTAGTCGCCCCCGGGACAGCAGATCATGTCGGTGAGCAAACCTTTGTTTGCGGCTCCAAGTCCAGCAGCCTCTGCGCGCTCCCACAGTTCGAAGAGAGATGCCTGGGGAACGTGGGGTAACACAAAATTCTGCTCGTGGCTGATCCGCAACTCACCAAAGCTGTACTCGTCTGCCCAGTCCGCAACCACGTCCATCTGTTCATCACTGACGTCACCCGGTGGGATCCCTGTCACCTTGGTGGATAACGTGACCACCGCATAACCACTCTGCTTGTGCAGACCCACGTTTTGGGCAAGCCACCTGGAAAAACCCGGATGGGCAACACGCTGGTTCTGGAGGTTGTCTGTCGCCTCCTCGAGCGATTCGAAAGGTGGTTCGGTAAATGCCGATTCCAACCTCTGGATTTCCTCATCCGTCACTGTGCCGGGGCCGTCTTTGACGTGGACCCAGTCAGCTTCCACTTTTTCTCTGAATCCTTCAGGTGACATCGCGCGGACGAGGATTTTTATCCTGGCTTTGTATTTGTTGTCTCTTCGACCATAGCGGTTGTAGACCCGCATGCAGGATTCGAGATAGGTCAGGAGGTGTTTGACAGGGAGGCCCGTGCATATGGCCGCTCCGATGACGGGTGTGCGGCCGAGACCTCCACCCGCATAGATGTCAAAAGAAGGTGTTCCGGAGTCGTCCCGGTAGACCCGGATGCCGATATCGTGGACCGCGATGGCGGCGCGATCTTCAGCAGCACCCGTGACAGCGATTTTGAACTTCCTGGGGAGCCAGTCGAACTCGGGGTGATTCGTCGACCACTGGCGTATAAGTTCGCAATACGGACGGGGATCGATGGTTTCATCCCTGGCTGCCCCTGCAAACTCATCCGTTGTGACATTGCGTATGCAGTTTCCGCTCGTCTGTATGGCATGCATGTCGACACTGGCGAGGGCTTCGAGAATGTCAGGTACCTCTTCGAGTTCCGGCCAGTTGAACTGAACGTTCTGGCGGGTACTCAAGTGACCATAACCCCGGTCGTAACGTCGGGCGATTTCTGCCAGCTTGTGAAGTTGCTGGCTGCTCAGCGTTCCGTAGGGTACGGCGACCCGCAACATTGGCGCGAGGCGCTGGACGTAGAGGCCGTTTCGCAACCTGAGTTGGAGAAACTCCTCTTCCGACAGCTTGCCGTCCAGATATCGTTGGGTCTGGGCGCGATAATGCTCGACGCGCTCTTGCACGAATTGGCGATCGAAGTTGTCGTACTGATACATGCTACTCGGGAGTCAGGTCGGTCTGATCGAGCGCGGCACATTAACAGTAGCGGGGGAGCGTCACAAATTGATTACTGTCATAAGCTTAGTTCCAGAAGAAATGGGTGCTGCGGCGCTCCCGGACGCCTATAATCTGCGCAAATTTTCAGGTGGCTGAACTGTGTCAGAAGAATCACAAAGCAAAGACAAGGGCGATTCCCGAGCCGATACCGGTGCAATTATCGTCATGCTGGTAACCCTCATACTGATGGCCCTGCACTTCATCTCCGGCTTTACCTTCGACTTCTAGTCAAAGCCAGAACAGCGGTCGAGCCATCTACCGGTCGAGGAGCGGTCGTAAAAGCAGTTCCGCTTCATCGACGGCAATATTCTTGCGTTGGGCGTAGTCGCGAACCTGATCGTCATCGATTTTTCCGATGCCGAAGTACCGGCTTTCAGGATGTGAGAAGTACCAACCGCTTACGGCCGCTGCAGGGTGCATGGCCCAGTTTTCCGTGAGACAGATGCCTGTGTGTCGCTTTGCATCGAGCAGAGCAAACAGCGTGTCTTTCTCGCTGTGTTCAGGGCAGGCGGGATATCCCGGGGCGGGGCGGATACCCTGGTAACGCTCGGCTATGAGGTCTTGATTGTCCAGGCTTTCGTTCGACGCATAACCCCATGCCTCTGTACGGACGTGATGGTGCAGATATTCTGCAAACGCTTCAGCCAGGCGGTCTGCAAGCGCCTTGATGAGGATTTCAGAGTAGTCATCGTTTTTGTAATCCTCGAGGACAGACTCGATGTTCAGACCGGCAGTTACCGCAAATGCCCCGATATGATCGACCGCTGGTTCAGGGGCGACGAAATCGGCAAGTGAATAGTTGGGCGCTGTGTCGTCCGGTTTGGGAGCCTGCTGGCGCAGGTGCTGGAGTTTTGCAACCGGGTTGCCTTCAGAATAGACCGTGAGTTCCTCGGGACCCGTGCGATTGCATGGCCAGATGCCGTAGACACCTTTCGCCTGAAGTCGACCGTCGTCGATCAGGTAGTTCAGCATCGCTTGAGCATCATCGTAGAGCTGCCTTGCGGCCTCTCCGACCACTTCATCATCGAGAATCCGGGGGTATTTACCAGCGAGTTCCCATGTCATGAAAAAAGGTGACCAATCGATGTACTCGACGAGGTCTGCAAGCTCGACGCTCACTGGAAAAACACCGGTTTGAGCGGGTACGGGTGGCGCGTAGTTGTCCCAGTTGAATGTGTATGCGTTAGCCTGCGCATCTTCCAGCGCCAGGAATGCCCGCTTGCTGCGCCGTGCTTCAACGCGGTTGCGGACCTTTTCGTACTCACCCCTGATGGAAGAGACAAACTGGCTGTTGTCGATATTGAGCAGATCGCTGGCGACGTTGACGGCTCGCGACGCATCAGTGACATAAACGGTGGGCGCCAATTGGTACTGAGGCTCGATTTTGACCGCCGTGTGCGCTTTCGATGTGGTGGCCCCTCCGATCATGAGGGGAACAGATATGTTCTGTCGTTGCAGTTCAGCGGCGATATGGACCATCTCATCGAGGGATGGGGTGATCAGTCCTGAGAGGCCAATGGCGCTGGCATCTTCATCGATAGCTGTCTGGATGATCGTCTCCGCGGGAACCATCACACCCAGATCAATGACCTCGTAGTTGTTGCACTGAAGGACAACGCCGACAATATTCTTGCCGATGTCGTGAACATCACCTTTAACAGTCGCCATCACAATTTTGCCTTTGCTCTGACGGTTTGCCCCTTGTTCTTCCTCGATGAAGGGAACAAGGTGGGCAACAGCCTGTTTCATGACCCTGGCGCTCTTGACAACCTGGGGGAGGAACATCTTGCCGCTGCCGAAAAGATCACCAACAACGGACATCCCGTCCATGAGCGGACCCTCGATGACGTCGAGCGGTCGGTCTGCACTCAGCCGGGCTTCTTCCGTATCCTCGATAATGAACTCGTTGATGCCGTTGACGAGTGCGTGTGACAGTCGATGGGACACAGGTTTTTCGCGCCACGCTGTGTCACGCTGATCTTTCTGCTTCTTGCCCGGTGCTTTGATACTTTCTGCAACTTCAAGAAGCCTTTCAGTTGCATCGGCTCGCCGGTTGAGGACCAGGTCCTCAACACGTTCGCGAAGGTCTTCAGGAAGATCGGCGTAAATCCCCAACTGCGCCGGATTCACAATCCCCATCGTCATCCCGGCCTGAATCGCGTGGTAGAGGAATACCGTGTGTATCGCCTCTCGGACCGGATTGTTGCCGCGGAAAGCGAAAGAAACGTTGCTCAAGCCGCCCGAGGTGTTGGCTCCCGGAAGGTGTTCACTGATCCACCTTACGGCCTCAATGAAGTCGACTGCATAGTTGGCATGTTCGTCGATACCGGTGCCGATCGCGAAGATGTTTGGATCGAAGACGATGTCCGTCGGGGGCATGCCTACAATCTCTGTCAGAATCCGGTAGCTCCGTTCGCAGATTTCGATTTTACGGTCGTAGGTGTCAGCCTGCCCCGTTTCGTCAAAGGCCATGACGATGACGGCAGCCCCGTAGCGACGGCACACCCGAGCCTGATCGATGAATGCCTTTTCACCCTCTTTGAGGCTGATCGAGTTGACGATGGCCTTTCCCTGGACGCACTTCAGGCCACTCTCGATGATGCTGAACTGGCTTGAATCGAGCATGACGGGAACGCGGGCAATATCGGGTTCCGATGCAATGAGGTTCAGGAATGTGACCATCGCTGCCTCACCATCGAGCATGCCTTCATCCATGTTGACATCGATGATCAACGCGCCGTTTTCTACCTGCTGACGTGCGACCTCGAGTGCATCTTCGTACTTATCTTCTGTGATCAGTTTTTTGAATCGGGCTGAGCCTGTGACGTTTGTACGCTCACCCACGTTGACGAACAGGGAGGAACGATCAACTTTCAATGGTTCCAGCCCCGAGAGCGTGAGTTTCGTGTCCTGGTCGGGCACCTGCCGAGGGGCTATTCCCCGCACAACATCGGCGATGCGTTCTATATGTGCGGGTGTTGTCCCGCAGCAACCACCAATGATGTTCAACCATCCGTTCTGCGCAAACTCGTGAACGAATTCGGCCATCTGTTCCGGCGTCTGATCGTATTCCCCAAAGGCGTTAGGCAGGCCTGCGTTGGGATGCAGACTCGTGGGTGCAGTCGTCAGCCCTGCAAGTTCGCTTATATAAGGACGCAGCTGTTCCACGCCGAGCGCACAGTTCAAACCCACCGCAAGAGGCCTGGCGTGTTCGATCGAATACAGGAACGCTTCGCAGGTCTGACCGGATAAAGTTCGTCCGCTCGCGTCGGTAATGGTCCCGGAAATGATAAGCGGCAATTCCGTTTCACGCTCTTCATTGACAGCCAGAGCCGCGTAGATGGCTGCTTTGGCATTGAGTGTGTCGAAAATCGTTTCGATCAGGAGCAGATCAGCACCACCGTCGGCCAGACCCCGGAGAGCTTCGGTATAACTCTCCACAAGTTCGTCGAAGCTGATGTTTCGAAACCCGGGTCTGTTGACATCAGGGGACAAGCTGGCGGTTCTGTTTGTCGGACCCAGACTTCCTGCAACAAACCTGGGGCTTCCCGGTGTCGCTGTTCTGTCAGCAACCTTCCGTGCAATTTCAGCGCCCGCACGGTTGATTTCGTACGCGAGATCACTCGTGTTGAAATCAGCCTGGGCAACGCTGGTTGCGCTGAACGTATTGGTGGAGAGGATATCGGCGCCCGCGTCGACATATTGCTGATGGACTTCCTCAACAACATCCGGGCGGCTCAGACAGAGGAGATCGTGATTGCCCAACAGCGGTGACTGGCTCTTGTACCCGCTTGGACAATAATCCGTTTCAGACAGCCCGTAGTTTTGCAGGGCGGTTCCGTATGCCCCGTCCAGCACAACGATACGTTTGCTCAGGATTTCGACGAGGGACTCACCGGAAGGTTGCAGGGATTGTTCAGCCATAGTTCGAGACGTCGTGATTGCCAGCGGGCAGTTGCCTGCCAGTTTAGGAGGACCGTTGACCGCGCACCCTATCAGGTCCCGCCATCAGGTGGCGTGAACAAATTAACACCCAACTTGAGCAGGACTCATTGTGTCATTTTGCGTTATACCCGACTAAAATAGTCGGGTATAAGCCCAACTAACCGAGAGTTGATTGAATGATCGAAATCTCATCACGAGCGCAGGAATACCTGAAAGAACTGCTGGCGAAGCAGGACGAGGAGGGTGTCGCGATCCGGGTGTTTGTCGCCCAGCCAGGCACACCGCATGCGGAGACCTGTATTGCGTACTGCCGTCCGGGAGAGGAACAGGATGGAGATGTTCCCGTTGAATATGATGGTTTTCGTGCCTGGTTTGAAGGTCGTAGC
>JANQFF010000348.1 GCA_028277965.1 Pseudomonadales bacterium | reverse complement strand
TTCCTCTACCTGCGTTGCGCACCTTGGCAATATCCAGATATTACCTGCGGCACGACGCCTTGGTAGTGAAAACGCGGAGAAGCTCTGAGCATGTGAGAGGTTTATAGAGGTGCCTTAAAGCCGCTCCTACAGAGCAATCAACTAACTCTGTTGGAGCAGCTTACATAAGCTCGCCAGCGAGACCATCCAGGCTCTCCAGGATGTTGTCCGCGTTGTAGAAACCCAGCATCGGGATCAGGCGCCCAACCCCCAGGTCTGCATAGTCATCCATCATCGCTCTGGTTGGTGGTTTGGGCGGTGTGATGGAAATCTCGAGTTCACCAAGATCGGCGGGTCGATCGTAACGGGCTCTGGCCAGTTCGAGTTGCTCCAGAACCTTCGCGGTATTGTCGACGTCCAGGGCGAATCCATACCAACCGTTGCCGTGGGTGACTGCACGTCGAAGCGCTGCGGGGCTGGTGCCGCCAACGACCACTGGCGGCCCTCCTGCCTGAACAGGCCTTGGTTGAGCGTCGATGTTGTCGAACTGGACGAAGCTACCGTTGAACTTTGGCTGATCCGCATTCCACAGTTCCCGCATGGCATCAATGTACTCGTCGGTTCGCGCTCCCCGGGAGGCGAAGTCGACACCCAGCGCTGAGAACTCCTGGTGCAGGTAGCCGGCGCCAATGCCAAACAGCAGGCGCCCATTGCTTAAGACGTCCAGGGAACCGATCTCTTTGGCCAGAACAACCGGATTACGTTGAGCGATGAGGGTGATACCTGTCCCGAATCTGATGGTGCTGGTGACACCGGCGAGATAGGCAAGCAGCGCGGGTGGGTGCAGCATGGGCGTTTCCGGCGGCGCAGGTGAGGGCGGTTCCTGGGGATCGGGGAGAACCACGTGTTCTCCGGTCCAGACCGATTCAAAACCGACAGCTTCAGCGTGCTGGGCAACCCTGGCGGCCCAGCTGGGGTCGCTGCCCATAAAATTCATGTTGATGCCAAACAGCCCGACCTTCATTCTCTTTATTCCCCTTAACCCAGAATTCGTTCGCGGTTATACATCCAGACGGCGACCGATGCGAGCAGACCTGCATAAAAGGACGTTGCGCCAATGGACAACAGCATGTGCATTGGTTCGACGTGTTCGCTCTTGATGAGGTCCGTCATCAGCGACGCCTGCGCAAGACTCGGCACCAGCATGACGAGAGTTGTCGTTTTTATGTTCATGAACTGAGCGATGATGATGGGCATTGTGGGAATCAGAATCACCAGTGTCAGATAGGTCTGCGCTTCTTTGTAGCTCTTGGCAAAAGACGCGACGACGGTCAGAAGGCTCGCCGCGAAAACAATGAGTGGCAATGAGACGAAAAGCACCGGGAAGAGCTGGTCGAAACCGACTTCCAGGGACATGCCAATGCGTTCGAACGGCACAAACGGTATGGCAAAGAAAAGCGCCACCAGAAAGATGATGAGGCTCATGGTTCCGAAGACAGAGGTAGCCGCAATCTTGCCCAGCACAAGCTGTGCCCGCGAGATTGGCTGGGTGAGCAGAGGCTCCATGGACCCGTGTTCGCGTTCACCGGCGGTGGTGTCGATGGCGAGGTAAAACCCGCCCATGAAGACAACGAGCACCAAAAAATATGGAAGTGACGCAAGCACGGTCAGCGCCCGTGCAGCGGGTGAGGCGACATCTACTGATTGCGTGACGATTGGACGACTGATGGTCGGGTCCACACCGCGGAGTTGCAGGCGCAGGAAACCCACAGTCTGGCTGTACTGCGATATGTAACCCCTGAGTTCAGTCATGTGTTTGCGCGTTGACGAAAGATCACTCGAATCGTGCACGAGTTGCAGCGTATTCGGGCCACCGCTACGCCAACGGGCGGCGTAATCTTCACCAATAACAAGAAGGAGATCGTGGTTACCTTCAATCACAATCTCGCGTGGGTCATCGACCGGATCGATGAGCGTGATATCCGTATTCTGTTGATTGAGAAAGTCCATGAGCTGAGGTGCGTTGTCGGCACCCATCACAGCGAAGACGGCGGGTTCGTCACTTTCACCCAGCGCGCGCTCCATGACAAAAACCATCATGCCCACGAATAGTACGGGGCCGAGGATCGCCAGAGAAAAGGAGGATATGACGGTGCGTCTGTCACGGATGTTATCGACGCACTCTTTTTTAAGGACGATGCCGAAGCCACTCATTCTTCTTCTATCCCTGCCATCTGGATGAATGCTTCTTCGAGGTCTTCGGTTCCGGCCCGGCTGCGCAGGGATTCGATGGTGCCGTCGAATTTCACCTCGCCGTGACCAATCACCACGACGTCGTCACAGAGCGCATCAACTTCCTGCATGATGTGGCTTGAGAAGAGTACGCACTTCCCCGATTTCTTCAGGTCGTTGATGATTTTCCTCAGCGCACGAGTCGCCATGACGTCGAGGCCGTTGGTTGGTTCGTCGAGAACCACGTGGCGGGGGTTGTGGATCAGTGCCCGCGCGAGCCCCACCTTGATTTTCTGGCCCTGGGAGAAACCGGCTGTTCGGCGGTCGATGAATTCTTCCATGTTGAGTTGATCGACCAGCTCATCTATACGGCGCGAAACCGAGTCGCGGTCGAGACCCTGCAGCTCTCCGAAGTAGCGGATGTTCTCCCTGCCTGAAAGGCGCGAGTAGAGACCTGAGTTATGAGGCAACACACCGATTTCCCGACGAACAGCCATCGGGTCGTCGGACACTTCAATGTCGCCGACGGTGGCTTTGCCTTCGTCGGGTTGGATCACCGTTGCGAGGATTCGAAGCGTTGTCGACTTACCGGCACCGTTGGGTCCAAGCAGTGCCGTGATACGTCCGTCTTTGGCGTCGAACGATATCTCCTTCACCGCCTGCACGTCTTTGAAGCCTTTGCTGATGCCCTCGACGCAGATCAAGGTGGCGGTCCCATGAGGTCGACAAAAAACGGATAAGGGGCAAGATGTTCGAGACAGCTTACGTCTACTTCTGACACATTGGCACTCTCGACGAATTCGAGCGCCAGCTTGGGGATGCATCCTCGCGCGATGGTACCGTGTCCCTGACCGGGTGCGACCAGGTGTTTCGCGTTTGTAAGTCCCCGCAACACCGCATCACCCCAGGCTGGTGGGGTAATCGGGTCATACTCGCCGGACAGGACAAGTGTCGGTACGTCGCTCTCGAGCGGGACTTTCATGTCCGGGTCAATCACACCGGCAGGCCACGATCCACACATGAGGCCGAGGGTGTCGTACATATCGCGGCCGATATAGGTCGAATCCAGGGCTGCAAAGTCGACCTGTTCTTCGGCGAAGAAAGGTGTGTCTTCCGTACAGATTACGGCGTTGTGCATGCCGTAGTTAATAGCGCTCGTCACGTTGTGCAGCATGCGTAAAGCGTTTGCTGCAACAGGCAGGTAGTTTTTTTCATGAACGGCCTGGTGAATGATGAGGGGTATCAGCGCGGTTGTTTCGGGCGCGTAGAGAGCGAACCTCACGTACACGAGGAGGTGCCCGTAAGCGAGGTTCAGTTCTGTGGGTACACCTGTTATGGGATGTTGTAATTTCAGAGGGATTTCGTTGGCTTTAAGCAGCTCGGCCAGTGTGGCAAAGTCAGCCTCCAGGTCTGGGAATCGCTCCTGACATTTTGGATCTTCGGCGCAGCGATCGAAAACGTCATTGAGCGAATCCTGGCTGTGCAGGGCGACCTGATGGCCGAGCACCTCAGACGGTGGGACCACGCCATCAATAATCGCAACACGCGTCTGATCCGGGTACATGCGCATATATTGCTGGGTCACCCTCGTGCCGTAAGAGACCCCGTACACAGACAGTTGGTCGTATCCGAGTTCAGCTCGTAATGCATCCAGATCCTGAACGGCAACGGTCGTCGTAAAATACCTGGGATCCCTTGGAAGCTTCTCGATGCATTCCAGTGTCAGGCGTTTGATCTCTTCTTCATCGGGCTCTGTCGGCTCGTCCGCCACCGCATCGCAGGTGAGCGGGGAAGAGCGGCCCGTACCACGCTGATCAATGACGAGGACGTCCCGCTCGCGAGTGAATGCGCGGAAAGCTGCGCCGAAATCGACAAGGAGATCAACGGACGATCCACCGGGACCTCCGTTTATAACGGTAAACGCGTCATTCGCCGGTTCAAGGGCTGTGCTTTTAAGTCTAGCGACAAACAGCTCAATCGTTTCGCCGTCCGGTTCGGCTCTGTTGAGAGGCTGCTCCCAGGTGGCGCATTCTGCCTGCAGATGACCGTTGCCATTGCTGCCCTTGAGCGCGCATGGGGCGAATTCCAGAGCGTTGACCTGCAGGAAGGGTGTTGACGCTGCAAGCGCCAGTAGAAATGTGAGTCTGCGCACTAAAAAAGCCGGGAGGTGCTGTAGTGGGTTACCGTGCGCAACGCTTCCAGGTAGGGGTTGTCGGGCAGGCCTTCGAGACACTGCAGCGCCTGGTCTGCTTCCAGCAGCGCTGCATGATGGGTGTAATCCAGCGCACCACAGGCCTGCACGATTGAAAGGACTTCATTCAGATTGGCGCTCGAGGTCTGCTGAATAGCGTGGCGAATGACACCCGCCTCGTTGGCTGAAGCGTGTTCGAGCGCGTAAATAAGCGGGAGGGTGATTTTGCCTTCAGCAAGGTCGTCACCGGCGTTTTTGCCCATCGTTTTGGCATCACCGGCATAGTCGAGCCAGTCGTCCACCAGTTGATAGGTCATACCGAAGTGGCGCCCGAAGTGCTGCATGTTGGCCACGGTATCCGCAGAAATTGATGAATCACTACTGCGGGCAAGTACAGCGCCGGTATGTGTAGCAGCCTCGAACAGGAGGGCGGTTTTACACCGGATGACTTCCCGGTATTGGGCTTCTGAAATCTCAACATTGCCAACATTGGCAAGCTGCATGACCTCACCTTCTGCGATGGTGTTGGTTGCTTCAGAGAGAATGCCCATGACTTCCATGCTGCCCACTTCAACCATGAGTTGAAACGCGCGGCTATACAGGAAATCTCCGACAAGAACGCTTGGGGCGTTCCCCCACTTTTCGTTGGCGGTAAGGCGACCACGCCTCAAGCCGGAATGATCGACCACGTCGTCATGTAAGAGCGTGGCGGTGTGCAGAAACTCTATGATGGCGGCGAGCCCCAGGTGTTTCTTGTCGTTTGCCTGGTCTTTGTAGCCCAGTGCGCCGGTGGTGAGCAGCACCATGAGCGGGCGCAGACGTTTGCCGCCGGACTCGACAATGTATCTGCCGATTTCCTCGACGAGTTCGACATCGGAGGTGAGCTGCTGTGGAATCAGGGTGTTGACCGCTTTGAAGTCGTCCGAAACCAGCTTGTACACGGGCTGCAGCGCGTCTATGGAAGACGCGACGGTGCTGATTGTCTGTGCTGTTGAATTGGCCATTTATCTAGCGGGTTTTGCACTCATAACTCGTTGTAATCTAAAAACTTTGCCCTTAGAATTACGCGCCTTTCGCGCAGGGGTACTTTTCTTATCTTTTGCCCATGCGTCAAGAATGCTCACCGGTGGCTAGGATACCGCCTGTGAGGCGTCAGGAGTAGAGTTATGTTTGCGGTTTTCCAGAGTGGCGGTAAGCAGCACCGTGTCGCCGAAGGCGATGTAGTGCGCCTTGAGCGGATTTCGGCAGAACCCGGTGAAGAGGTTGTGTTCGACAAAGTACTGATGGTTGCCAACGGCGACACTGTTGACGTGGGTGAACCCTACCTCGACGGCAAGCAGGTTAAAGGTGAAGTGGTCCGTTCGGACCGGGGTGCGAAGATCCGGGTATTGAAATTCAAGCGGCGCAAAGACTATATGCGTCGTCAGGGTCACCGGCAGTGGTTTACAGAAGTTAAGATCACCGGCATCAGCTGAGCAGGGTAAAGTAAGATGGCACACAAAAAGGCAGGCGGTAGTACCAGGAACGGTCGCGATTCGGAGTCGAAGCGGCTGGGGCTCAAGAAGTTCGGCGGTCAGTTCGTCAATGCTGGAAACATCATCGTTCGCCAGCGCGGAACCCAGTTTCATCCTGGAAGCAACGTAGGGTGTGGTCGCGACCACACGCTCTTTGCGACAGCAGATGGGCATGTACAATTTGCCGTTAAAGGACCACTCAAGCGCAGAACGGTCAGCGTGGTGCCGGTGGAAGCCTGACGGCGACCCGTAAGGGGATGAGAAACCACAAGACCCCGCACGTTTGCGGGGTTTTTTTTGAGCCTCACTCTTTGTTGAACCGATGTTGAACAGACATGCAATTTCTCGATGAAGCAACAGTCCGGGTTCAGGCCGGTAAAGGCGGAAACGGATGCCTGAGCTTTCGTCGGGAAAAATACATCGCCAAAGGTGGTCCCGATGGTGGTAACGGCGGTGACGGTGGGGATGTAATTCTCGTCGCGGACGATGCCCTCAACACGCTGATTGATTTCAGGTTTCAGCCTTCTTACAAAGCCGAAAACGGCAAGCCGGGCAGTGGTCGTAACAAGACCGGGGCGGCCGGTGAAGATTGCCGGGTGGCTGTTCCTCTCGGGACGACCGTTGTCGATGTGGATACTCAGGAGGTGCTTGGCGACCTCAGCGATACCGAGGATGAACTGGTTGTCGCCCTGGGCGGTGGTCGTGGCCTGGGTAACGCTGCATTCAAATCGAGTACCAATCGAGCACCGCGTAAGACCACACCCGGAAAGGAGGGTGAATTCCGAACGCTTCGTCTGCAACTCAAATTGTTAGCAGACGTGGGGCTTCTTGGTAAACCCAACGCTGGCAAATCGACGCTGATCGGCCAGGTCTCTGCTGCCAATCCCAAAGTTGCGGACTATCCGTTTACAACTTTGTCACCGAGTCTCGGCGTTGTGCGCATCGATAACGATGCGAGTTTTGTCATGGCGGATATCCCTGGTTTGATTGTGGGCGCTGCTGAAGGTGCAGGCCTTGGAGCGCAGTTCTTGAGGCATCTCGCCCGCAACAGAATTCTCCTGCACCTTGTGGATGTTTTGCCGGAAGATGGTACGGACCCCCTCGAAAATGCTGTCGCCATTGAGGCGGAACTAGCTGCGTACAGCGAAGCGCTACTGGAGCGTCCCATCTGGATTGTCCTTTCCAAGGTTGATCAGCTGGAAGAAGAGGAACTGGAAACGCTGGCGCGAAATTTCGCGACGGAGTTCCCGGACAGACCCTTGCACCGGGTATCAGCGCTGGGTGATATCGGGCTCGATGTGCTCAAAAACGACCTCATGGCGGCGCTCAACGACCATCATCAGCGTCTGGCTGAAGACGAGGCGTTTGCCGAATATGAGGAAGATCTGCAGAACCGGATCAGCGACGACGTTTTGCAACATGCCGAACGGATGCGGGCTGCCAGGATCAGTGACCGTGAAGATGAGGACGATCGGGATGACGAGGCGGAGATAGTCTATGTCCGCGACTGAATCCAGCCGCTCCATGTCAGGCGCGAAACGTATTGTTGTCAAAATCGGCAGCGCGCTGCTGACAGATCCGTCTGACGGCCTGGCTCGGGGAAAAATCGCCGAATTCTGCGAGCAGATAAATACCCTCAAGAATTCCGGGAAGGAGGTAGTGCTGGTCTCTTCCGGTGCCATCGCGGAAGGTTGCTCTCGCCTCGGATGGAAAGAGCGGCCTGAAGCCATCCATGAATTACAGGCTGCCGCGGCTGTTGGCCAGATGGGGCTCGCTCAGGCCTACGAAAGTGCGTTGTCAGCACACGGACGCGGAACAGCAATGGTCATGGTCACGCATGAAGACCTCGCTGATCGTCAACGCTATCTGAATGCGCGTGCCACGCTGAATGAGCTTCTGAAAGTCGGTGTTGTGCCCGTTATTAACGAGAACGATACCGTCGCAACGGATGAAATCCGTTTTGGAGACAACGACACGCTGGCCGCGCTTGTCACCAATCTTCTGCAGGCTGACCTGCTTGTCATATTGACTGATGTGAACGGGTTGATGAAAAAAGATCCGCGTATCCATCCGGATGCCGATCGTGTCAGTCAGGCTGAAGCGGAAGACCCATCGCTTGACGGGATGGCGGGGTCGTCAGTTGGTGCGCTTGGTCGTGGAGGTATGGTGACCAAGGTTGGAGCAGCGAGGTTGGCTGCGCGTTCAGGCGCCGACAGCGTGATCGCATCCGGCCATGAACCGGAAGTTCTGATCCGCGTGATTGCGGGAGAGGACATAGGAACGCTGCTGAAGGCACAGATGAATCCACTTGCAGCGCGCAAACGCTGGATAGCCGGTCAGCTTCGCGCGAAAGGGGACCTCGTCATCGATGCCGGTGCGGTCACCGCCCTCAGAGACAAAGGTGTGAGTCTGCTGGCTGTGGGTCTGGTTGCCGTCAAAGGAGACTTCAACCGCGGCGACATGGTTCGGTGCGTCACGGAAACGGGTGAGGTTGTCGCCCAGGGACTGACAAACTACGGGTCAGCTGATGCCAAAAACCTCAAAGGTGTCCGCTCAGATGATTTTTCCGATCATCTGGAATACGTCGCGGAACCGGAGCTGATGCACCGGGATAATCTGGTGCTGGTGTAGGTGCCTTTCCGCTGGATCAGGCAGAGAGAGCTTTAACCTGCTTGTTCAACCGGGATTTGTGGCGAGCTGCTTTGTTCTTGTGCATGATGCCTTTGCTCACCATTTTGTCGAGAAGCGGCAACGCTTCAGCGAGGGCAGTACCCGCAGCGGCAGCGTCATTTGCTTCCACGGCGGCGTTTACACGCTTCATATAGGTGCGCACCATGGAACGCTGTGAAGCATTTTGCTTTCTGCGTTTTTCTGCTTGTCGGGCACGCTTTCGTGCCTGGGCACTGTTCGCCAACGAATCCTCCGGTCTGGGGGGTAATTTTTGAGGGCGGCAATATGCCGTCCGAGTAGGTAGATGTCAACTGACGAGTCTAACGTTCAGACAGCCAATGTAACGCGACAGGGCGGGGTCGTTTCGAGCATGACGATGCTTTCCCGGATCAGCGGTCTGGTGCGGGACATTGTACTGTCCTACCTTTTCGGTGCGTCGTATCTCGCTGACATGTTTTTTGTCGCGCTTCGTGTTCCGAATTTTTTCCGGCGGCTGTTTGCTGAAGGTGCGTTCAACCAGGCGTTTGTGCCGGTCCTCATGCGCTACAAGGGAGAAGGTCTTACCAGTTTGCGCGGGTTCGTGGCGCCATTGTCAGGACTGTTCAGCCTGGTGTTGGTGGTTGTCGTGGTACTGGGCGTGGTATTCGCGGAGGAGCTTACGGTCGTTTTTGCGCCGGGGTTTACCGGGCGTGGGACAATGCTCGAGGAGACTGCAGAACT
>JANQFF010000236.1 GCA_028277965.1 Pseudomonadales bacterium | reverse complement strand
TTGTCAGAGACGTTCCACCTGAACAACGCCAGACTTCCGTGATCCGCCTGCCTTCGTTCGAAACTGTGCGGGACGATCCGGTTTTCTATGCGCACGCATCGCGTATCCTCCATGTCGAATCCAACCCGGGTAATGCTCGTGCGCTGGTACAGCGTCACGGTGATACTGAAGTCTGGATCAACCCGCCACCGATCCCGCTGTCGACCAGAGAACTCGACTGGATCTACGAACTCCCTTACACACGACAACCCCATCCGGCATATGGCGATGCACATATCCCGGCATACGAGATGATCCGTTTCTCCATTGCGATTCAGAGAGGGTGTTTTGGTGGATGTACATTCTGTTCGATAACCGAGCACGAGGGGCGGATCATCCAGAGCCGCTCTGAAGCCTCGATCCTGCGCGAAATCGCAGAAGTCAGAGACAGCGTGCCGGGATTTACGGGTGTGATATCCGATCTCGGTGGTCCCACCGCCAACATGTACCGTCTGGCGTGTAAGGACAAAGCCATTGAGCGTGCATGCCGCAGGCCGTCGTGTGTCTATCCGGGCATCTGTCCAAACCTCAATACTGATCACCAGCCACTGATTCAACTCTACCGTAAAGCGCGGGAGGTGCCGGGTGTAAAAAAGGTGCTGATAGCATCGGGTGTGAGGTATGACCTGGCGAACGAATCACCGGAGTACATAGAGGAGCTCGCAACCCATCATACGGGTGGCTATCTCAAGATCGCGCCGGAAGCGCTCAGCGAAGGTCCGTTGTCGAAAATGATGAAGCCGGGAATGGATGCCTACTACCGGTTCAAGGAACTGTTCGACAAATACTCCGAAGCGGCAGGGAAAGAGCAGTACCTGATCCCTTATTTCATAGCGGCCCACCCCGGAACGACGGACGAAGACATGCTGGAACTGGCAATATGGCTCAAAGCCAACGGCTTCAGGGCTGACCAGGTGCAGGCGTTCCTTCCGGGCCCGATGGCAACTGCCACGGCGATGTATCACAGCGAGATCGATCCGCTGAAGAAAGTGACGCGCGAGAGTGAAGCAGTCTACGTTCCCAAAGGTGCAAAACAGCGGCGACTTCATAAGGCTTTCCTGCGCTACCACGATCCGGACAACTGGCCGCTGTTAAGGGACGCGCTGAGGCGTATGGGACGGGAAGACCTCATAGGTAACGGGAAAAAGCACCTGATTCCAATATATCAGCCACAAGGTACCGGTCAGCGGGGGCGACCTTTCAGGACACAGCACGCCCGTCAACGACGCTGAGTGGTCGAGAGCTGTGGGTCCGTGCCGCTGCTAAACAATTGCGCATCAGGCTGACCGGCTTGACGTGTTCCTCATAAAAGTTGCGTCCCATCTGGCGCATCTCCTGAGCGCGGCGCCGGTCTGCAAGCAGGCTTGCGCAATGCTCCACACATTCGTCTGGCGTTCTGAAAGTCATCAGGTGTACCCCGTGCTCGAGAGGGACTGGGATGTTCATCTTGAATTGCTCTGAGACCATACAGCGGGAGGCGGCGAGATACTCTGCAACTTTCCAGTCCATACTGTCGAAAAGGCCGGCTGTGGTGACACAGATGAGGCTGGTCCGCACGGTTCTAAGGTGTTGCCGCCAATCCGCGTCTTCTTCGATCACAATGTCCGGATAGTGAGCCTCGGCATAAGGTGATCGACGAAGTCCACCCAGAAACGCGGGTCCAAAAGCGTCGCGCAAGGCGCGTATAGTGCGTGCCCTCATATCGTTGACCTTCTCGAACGCCGCGACATTCTGTGACCCGGTGTTATCGTCGATAGGGTAGACACGAGTCCGGTAGTAGACGACGTCCTGTGTGGAGGCGTCGGGTGGATACTCGAAAAAAGGCACGGGGGGAGGTATGCGGCTGTGTATCTCGGTGGCTTTGTGTCGCCCGGCGATGAGATAGAACGGATGAGAGACGATACGTCGCATCCAGGTCTTGCGATCAATCACTCGGTTCTGTTCATCACGGCCCGCACCGTATGCAAAGCGGACACGGTCCCCAAGCGTCTCTGACGTGCTTGTGCATGCGTAACGGACGCCGAACGGCAGATATTTTTCCGGGTCGAACCCTTCCGCACCCGGGCGATGGCTGGATTTGAAATAAACATCGGCCCATTCGTGGTGTACAGGGCTGGCCGTGTGCTCACCGTCGATCAGGTCGATAGCCACGTTGATCGAGCGCCTGGTATCGGGGTCTTCGATCCGCAGGGCAACAACCGCAACCCGGTCCATCACTCTGGGAAAACCCTCGCGGGTAAAGGACAGTTCGATTTCACCTGCCGCGCGAAGATCGTAGAGCCCGCAAAACACCTGGGAGTGAAAAGCGATGAGCCGGTCAGGACTTGCGGTGACTTTCAACACCGTGATCGACCGTCCAGTTGCTGCTCGATCCATCTGTAAGTGCGTCCGATCCCGCTTTTCAGATTTTCCGCTGGTTTCCAGCCGAGTTTCTCGTGGATGAGCCGATTGTCGGAGTTTCGACCTCGCACCCCGAGCGGTCCGGGGACATGGTTGAGACGCAGCGATTTACCGGCAACGTCCATGACGATGTAGGCGAGTTCGTTGATCGTCACCATTTCCTCGGAGCCGATATTGACTGGACCCGCCCAGTTGGAGCGCATGAGACGCAAAATCCCCTCGAGACATTCACTGACATGAAGAAAAGATCGGGTCTGCTCGCCATCCCCCCAGATCTCGATCTCACCGCCATCTGCTGTTTGCGCGACCTTCCGACAAATGGCGGCGGGTACCTTTTCCCGGCCACCCCGCCAGGTACCGCGCTCACCGAATATGTTGTGGAACCGGGCAATGCGAACATTCATGTCATAGTTACGCCCGTAGTTGAGGTACAAACGTTCGCTGAACAGTTTCTCCCACCCGTATTCGCTGTCAGGCTCAGCCGGGTAGACAGAATCCTCGGAGCACAGGGGATTCTGTGGATCCACCTGATTGTGTTCGGGATAGACACACGCGGAAGATGAGTAAAACACCGAGCGGATTGTCTGTCTGTAACACGTTTCGAGCACGTTCAGGTTGATCATGGCGGAGTTGTGCATGATTTCAGCGTCGTTATCACCGGTGAAGAGATAACCTGCGCCCCCCATATCGGCAGCGAGCTGATAGACCTCATCGAAATGCCTGTCGATTGCGGATGCCACGGTGTCCGGATCGCGCAGGTCGCCAATCATGAAATCATCGGCGTCGACAGGCCCGTACTCAGGTGCCTTCAGATCGACACCGCGAACCCAGTATCCTTCTTCACGCAGGCGTGTGACCAGGTGTGACCCGATGAAGCCTCCTGCACCGCAGACCAGGGCAGATTTCATGGTGACGATTCCTTCGTTCCTTCCAGGGGTTGCATTATCGTAAATTTAATTGTCTAGGGGGCGCAACCGACGTCGGTGGGGTAACGGGTTCCCGTTGCAATATGAATTCTGCTGCTTCTGTGTAAGAGTGATCGCCATGGACCTCAATATCGCTCAGGCATTGCGCGACGATGTTCGCCTGCTCGGAGATCTGCTTGGGCAGGTGATGAGCGAACATCGGGGTCATGCGTTTCTCGATACGGTGGAAAAGATCCGGGAACTGGCCAAAAACGCCAGACAGGGTGCCGGTATCGAATGGGACAACCTGTCCGACTTCCTGCGCGAGATACCTGAAGGCGATCTGATCGACATTGCCCGTGCCTTTAATCAGTTCCTCAATCTCGCCAACATCGCGGAGCAGCATCACGCGCAAGCTGAGGAGAGTTGGGCAGGATCATCTCTGCAGATCGCCCAGGTAGAACACACGCGAATTGAGTTGGTTCTGACCGCGCATCCAACAGAAGTCCTGCGGCGCACGTTGATCCAGAAATATGATGCCATCGGCAGAGAGTTGTCGTCTGCACGGAATCCGGAAACCTTGCGTCGCCTGATTGCTGAAGCCTGGCATACGGACGAGATCCGGCGCGAACGACCAACACCCCAGGAAGAAGCCAGGTGGGGGTTTGCGGTTGTCGAAAACGCTCTCTGGGCTGCGGTACCGTCGGCGATGCGTGCCCTCGATCGCGCTGCGGGCGAAACACTGGACTTTAAGGTCATGCCGTTTGTGTTCTCTTCCTGGATGGGAGGGGACCGGGACGGTAATCCGCTCGTCACAGCGTCTGTCACGGAAGATGTGCTTCGCCTGGCACGTTGGATGGCGGCTGATCTCCTGATCCGGGACGTTTCTGTGCTGAATGCGGATTTATCGATGACCCTGGCTACCGCGCAATTGCAGGAAATGGCTGGGACCACATACGAACCCTATCGGGCTGTGCTCAAGCGGCTGCGTGATCGTCTGCTGGCTACACGGGATTGGGCGGAAACGGGCGAGCCCGCTGGCGAATCGGTTGTCCTTCGCGTAGAGGAGGTGATCGAACCCCTGGCTGCCTGCTACCAGAGCCTGAAAGCCAAGGGTCTTGGCACCATCGCCGATGGTCCGTTGCTCGATACTTTACGTCGGGTTCATTGTTTTGGTATCCATCTCGTCGAGCTGGACATACGCCAGCACGCGGGCAGGCATGCAGAGGTGTTAAGTGCCATCACCAGGCATCTGGGAGTGCAGGATTACGCAGTTGCGTCTGAGGAGGAGCGACAAACCTGGCTGATAGCGGAACTCAACAATCGGCGGCCACTTTTCCCACAACAATGGAACCAGGAAGCCGATGTCCGTGAGGTGTTGGACACGATCGACGTTGTTGCGCGAGATGATGCGGCTGGGATTTCCGCATATGTGATCTCGATGGCTTCGTCACCCAGCGATGTGCTGGCTGTTGCCTTGTTACTGAAGGAAGCGGGCTTGCACCGTTCGCTGCCGATTGTGCCGCTATTCGAAACCCTTGCAGACCTCGAAGGTGCATCACAAACGTTAGATGCCTTGTTGTCGATCGATTGGTATAAATCCTATTGTGCAGGTCGCGTGCAGGTCATGATTGGCTACTCCGATTCCGCCAAAGATGCCGGGCAATTTGCCGCCGCGTGGGCTCAATACGTTGCTCAGGAAACGCTCACCGCGGTTGCTGAAAAACACGGTGTCAAACTGACGCTATTCCATGGGCGCGGAGGAGCCATTGGACGTGGTGGCGGATCCGCCAAACAGGCCATCGAGTCGCAACCACCCGGTTCCGTTGGTGGTGCGTTGAGAGTCACCGAACAGGGCGAGATGATTCGCTTCAAACTGGGGACGCCTGCTGTGGCCCAGACCACTCTGCTGCGTTACCTGCAATCCACACTGAGTGCCACTTTCACTCCCCCCGCGGCGCCAACGGCTGCACAGCGCAGCGCCATGCAGGTGTTGACGGATCTTTCGCTGCAGGGCTTCCGCGGCGCTGTGACCGAAGACCGGTTTGTCTCGCTCTTTCAGGCGGTGACGCCTGAAGCCGAGCTTGCTGAACTGGCTTTAGGGTCAAGACCAGCCCGGCGATCGAAGACAAGCGGGTTGGCGGATCTGCGTGCTATCCCATGGGTGTTTGCGTGGACACAGATCCGGCTCATGTTACCGGCGTGGCTCGGAACGGATCGAACCGTAGAGTATTTGTTGCGGGAGAACACCGCCTATAGCGAACTGGCGGAATGGCCTTTTTTCGTCAAGGAAATGAACATGCTCGAAATGGTTCTGGCGAAAGCGGACGCCACGCTCGTCAACTACTATGCGCAGCGACTGATAGAGCCGTCGTTGAACGACCTTTCACAATCGCTGATCGACAAACTGGAATACCTGAAAAGCAATTTACCGGAACTTCAGGGTGCTGAACTTCTTGCCTCGAACCCTGATGTACGTGACTCGATACTCGTTCGCAATACGTACCTGGATCCGCTGCATCTGCTGCAGGCAGAACTCCTGGGCCGGCGCCGAGAGGGTAACCTGTCCGAGGCAGTGAGCCAGGCGTTGAAGGTTACAATGGCAGGTATTTCCAGTGGATTGAGAAACACCGGCTGATCGAATGTACAAGGGGGAATAAGATGAAAAGAGAACACGTTGACGTCAACGAACAACTGGGCTTTACGCAAATCGTCTCAGTAGAGAAGGGTGGACTCAAGACACTCTATATCTCGGGGCAGACCGGATCTTCCGGGGACCTGAAGACCCAGTCTCTGGAGGCGTTTTCCAGCCTCAAGGCAAGGCTCGAAGCCGCCGGTGCCGAACCGGCCGACCTCGTCAAGTTCACTATCTACGTGGTGGACTACTCACCGGACAAGGCCCGTGATGCGTTTGCGGGCATGGCCACCCTGGGTATCGATCCAAAGGCACCGCCTGCAGCCACGCTGATCGGCGTGCAGGGTCTGTTCATGCCTGAGTTACAGATCGAGGTCGAAGCTGTCGCGGTTGTCGATACGGAATAGTTACCCAGGTAACTTCCAGGGTGAGCGGTACTTCGGTCTCAACAGGCGGTTGGCGGCCCGGTTGTTGGTGAATCTCTCACCATCCCAGTCAAGGGTGGCTCCAGTACGCAGCGCGATGTTGCCGAGATGGGCGTTCACAGCGGCGAGACTTCCTGTCTGTATGTCGCAGTTGAGCGTCTCCCCATCGCGGATGGCATTGATGAAATTTGCCGTATGCTGATCGAGGCCACGCTCGCCTGATCCTGCACGACGGCGGGGTCTGCCGGACATCTTGTATTCACCGTTTTCTGCCTCGGGGAAGATTTCCCAACCTTCACGGTCGACAACCAGGGTTCCGTTGTTACCGATGAACGCGATCCCGTGGGAACGTTGGAAAGGCCCCAGCCCGATACCGACGGCATGCTCCCAGAGCATGGAAAAACCGTCGAACTCGTAGATCGCCTGTTGGGTGTCAGGCGTCTCCATCGCGCCATCCGGGTAGGCAAAAGGTCCGCCTGAAGACATGATCCGGTTGGGCCGTTCGGCCAGCATGCCCCATAGCACGATGTCGATCAGGTGCACACCCCAGTCGGTCATGAGACCGCCCGCGTAGTCCCAGAACCAGCGGAAGTGGAAGTGGAACCGGTTCCGGTTAAATGGTTTTTCGGGAGCCGGTCCCAGCCACAGATCGTAATTGACTCCTCTGGGGACGGGTTCATCGGGTAGTGGTTTGATCAGCTTCAGCCAGTTCATATACGCCCACGACTTAACTGTCCGGATTTCTCCCAGCCTGCCGCTGTGAACAAAGTCCATCGCTTCCTGCCAGTGGGGGCCCGAGCGTTGCCACTGTCCCACCTGTACGATCCGACGGTTAGCTTCAGCTGACTGAATCATCAAGCCACACTCGTCGATGGAATTGGCCAGGGGTTTTTCGACGTAGACGTGTTTGCCTGCTTCACAGGCATCGATAGTTTGCAGGCAATGCCAGTGATCCGGGGTACCGATGATCACAGCATCCACGTCGGTGTTGTCGAGAAGCGCCCGGTAGTCTTCGTACAGGGATGGTGCTGTGCCGGTTGCGTTGGCAATCTGGGTTGCCCGTTCCTGCAGGATATTGCTATCCACGTCGCACAACGCTACGCAGCGGACGTTAGCGGTCCTGAGCATCGAGTTCAGGTCGGAAAAACCCATGCTTCGACAGCCGATAAGGCCGACGTTGACCTGATCGTTGGCAGAACCACGTGCGAGACGAGGGAGACCGGCGGCCAGCGCGGTTGTTGTGGTTGCGGAAAGAAACGTCCTGCGATCCATCAAACTCTCCTCTTCGAGGGGGTATGATTGTAGCCCTCATTGGAGGAAGGAAGTTACATGGTGTCGCCGGACCCCGTGGACGTTTTGATTGTTGGCGCGGGGGCCTCGGGTGCCGCGGTTGCCTATGGTCTGGCCGAAACCCGCATGCGGATTGTCTGCCTCGAACAGGGTGGGTGGATGAACCCGCTGGAGTATCCGAGTACAGGCCGCGACTGGGAAGCGCGGGGTGATATGGGGATCAGCCCCAACAGGCGGGGACTCGCAGCGGATTATCCGGTGAACGACAGGAACTCACCAATCTCGGTAGCGAACTTCAATGCCGTGGGCGGTTCCATGATCCTCTACGCAGGTCACTATCCACGCTTCCATCCATCTGATTTCCGTGTGAGGACATTGGATGGGGTGGCGGATGACTGGCCGATAGACTATGAAACGCTGGCCCCGTTCTATGCGGAGAACGACCGGATCATGGGGGTGTCCGGTCTGGCCGGGGATCCCGCCAATCCACCGCACAATCCCCCATTACCGCCTGTGCCTCTTGGGAAGTCGGGGTCGAGGCTGGCGCAGGGTTTCAATGACCTGGGCTGGCACTGGTGGCCGTCCGATACGGCAATCGCTACTGAAGAATACGAAGGCAGGGACAAATGTATCAACCTGGGCGCCTGTCTGAGCGGGTGTGCGCAGGGTGCCAAGGCCAGCACGGATGTGACCTATTGGCCCATGGCAATGCGGGCAGGGGTGGAGGTTCGGACTCACTGCCGGGTCCGGGAAATTACCGTGCGGCCCGATGGCATGGCAGGTGGAGCTGTTTATATCGATGGAGACGGCAACGAGCAGTTCCAGGCTGCGGAAGTGGTGATTATGGCCTGTAACGGTGTTGGGACACCGCGCATTCTCCTGAATTCCTCTTCCAGTCTCTTTCCGGATGGGTTGGCGAACTCGAGCGGGTTGGTGGGCAAGAACCTGATGTTCCATCCCTACTCGCTGATACGAGGGATCTTCGACGAACCGGTGGACGGGTACCGGGGACCTGGCGTGTGTATCTGGAGCCAGGAGTTTTATGAAACTGATCCGGAACGGGGGTATGTGCGTGGTTTCACCTATGAGATCAACCGCGGTAACGGTCCCGTGATGGCGGCTCAGATGGGCATGTCCCAGGGATATGTCCCCTGGGGGGACGGTCACCATGCCGGTTTCGACAGTGTGTTCAATCGCATGACCGGTATGGTTGGGATCTGTGAAGATCTGCCTGAAGAACATAACACCGTGACGCTGGATGCGGATCTCACAGACGCAGATGGCATCCCGGCGCCGAAGATCGACTACACGCTGAGCGACAACAGCCGCAGGATGCTCGATTTCTCGATTGACCGGGCGACGGAAGTGCTGAAGGCGGCCGGGGCGCGGGAGGTTTTTTCCTATGCGCCGATACCAGTAGGAGGGTGGCATCTCATGGGTACAGCCCGTATGGGGAGTGATCCGGACCGCTCTGTCGTAAACGAGTGGGGGCGCTGCCACGATGTGAAAAATCTCTTTATCGTTGATGGCAGCATTTTCGTAACCAGTGGTGGTGTAAACCCCACGAGGACCATTCAGGCGCTTGCGCTCTACGTTGCGGATGCGATGAAGCAGCGACTGGCGAATCTGTTCGATTGATCTGAACCTGGGGCAAAAATGGCGGATCTCATTACCAGTGACAGTCTCATTGATGACAAGGCGTTGGACACGCTTACAAAGCTCCTGAACACGATGATTCCGCCCAGCGGGGATCGTCCGGGTGCCGGGGATCCGGAGATCGTTCGTGACCTGATCTCTGCAGCTCAGGAGTTAGAGGCACAGGTACGCAATGTTCTGACGCTTTGCGAGACGCATGCACTGGCAGACGTGATTGCCCTGAAGACACCCGATTTCAGTGCGTTTGGCGCGCTGGTCCTGCAGTGTTACTACCGGGACGACCGGGTCATGGCCGCCATCGGGATGGAACCCCGATCCCCACACCCGCAAGGGTACGATCTCGAAGCTGGAGACTGGTCACTGCTCGATCCGGTCAAGGCACGTAAACCTTTCTACAGAGAGGTTTAATTCGTCAGCACGAGTTTGCCGGTAATCTGTCCTGCCAGCTGATCTTTGAGTGCCTCTTTGAAATCACCCATTGACCGTTCCGTCACCGCAGCGGGTTCCAGTTTGCCGGTCTCAATCCAGCTGAGCAGCGTTGAGATCAGTTCACCGTTGATCTCCGGGTGAGCGCGGGATTCTCCACCCCAGTCGACGCCGACGATGGAGGAGCGCTTGAGGAGAGCCAGGTTCAGGGGGATGCTCGGTATGGATCCAGCAGCAAAACCAACGACGAGAAAGCGTCCACCGGGGGACAATGATCGGAACGCCGATTCTGATATGTCGCCGCCAACCGGGTCGTACACGAGAGTGATGCCATCGGGCGCTGTTTCTTTCAGCGCATCGCGCCAGTCGGCCAGTGTGTAGTCGATGGCAGCATCTGCGCCGAATGACAGAGCGGCTGAACGCTTATCTTCCGTGGATGCCGCAGCAATGATGTTGAGGCCCATCGCTTTACCTACGCTGATCGCGGCGGATCCGACCCCACCAGCCGCCCCCAGGACAAGCATCGTTTCGCCGGATCTCACTTTGCCGCAGTCACGCAGGCCGTAGAGTGCCGTAGCGTAGTTGATAAAAAGGCCTGCGGCTGTTGCGTCGCTCAGATTGTCCGGGATCGGGTAGATGCTTCGGGCAGGCACGGTGACGTAGTCAGAGAACGCACCGGCGCTGCACATGCCGAGCACACGATCGCCTGTGTCGATCCCCTCGACTTCTGGTCCCACGGCATCGACTACACCGGCAAACTCGCTGCCAGGAAAGTACGGCAGTCTGGGTTTTACCTGGTAGAGACCCTGGATCATGAGCCCGTCTACAAACCCGACACCGGCTGCACTGATCCGCACACCCGCGTCTCCGGGTCCCGGCTCCGGGGTATCGATCTCGATACGCTCCAGATTCTCCGGCGGACCAAATTCCTGACATCGGATGATTTTCATGGCCTGGACCACTTTCAGGTTTTCTTTTGGCTGGTTGGAGGATCGGCGCTCGTAAACCGGGTACCGGGTGGGTCTACCGCCCAGGCAGGCGCCTCTTCCCACGTGTCGCCATAGACGAGTTCCTGCATGGGACGCCGACGTACAGGACCGTGACTGCCTGCCGGTTTGCCGAGTGTCACAGTGCAGGCGATCAGCACCTCATCAGGAATGCCCAGCAATGTCTTCAGTTCCGCCTGCCTCGCCCCGTGAAAACCGGTGATGACGCCACCGTAACCCCGGGCCCGTGCGGCGAGCAGGAGGTTTTGAACAGCAGGATACATGGACGCACCCTCGGTTGGGGTAGGTTCGCGGTAGCGGACGAAACACGGCAGGATGAGGCACGGCACGTTGTCGAAGTCATCGACGTAGGCCTGCATGGTGCGTGCCATACGGGATTTGGGTGAGTTGGGGTCTGCACCACTGCCTTTGTCATACTGGTCGTTTTTGCGTTTATGTGCCCACAGGCGCCTGGCTGACTCTCCTATCATGGCTTTGGCCTGACGGGCTTTGTCCGAGTCGGTGAGAACGACAAATCGAAATGGTTGCCGGTTGGAACCACTCGGCGCGCGTGTTGCGCCCCACAATATGTCCCGTAGAACGTCCCCGGGGATCGGTTCGTTGGTGTAGCGGCGGATTGCACGGGTGGTGGCGAGCCCTTCGAGAAGACCCACGTTGTCCCGGGCAACCGGCGTTGAGTCCAGTTCCATACGTTTGATCTGGTGGCGAATTGGGTCATGATCCTACTCAACACCCAGACAAACACACAAGTGGGGTACACGCACAAGTGCCCGCTTGAGCGGGAATAGGAGAAAAGAGCGATGGTGGAAGGTATCAATCACCAGTGGCTGCTGGCACGTACGCCGACCGAAGGATTGCCTTCAGCGGACGATTTTCAATGGGTGGAAGGGGCTGTTCCCGACCCGGCGGACGGGCAGGTTGTCAGCCGTACTGTGTATTTGTCGATGGATCCCTATCAATGGGTCAGACGGCGTAGCGGTGTCGAAGAGCCAGGAGGGGTTTGTCATGGACGGACCGTCTCCCAGGTGATGGCAAGCCGCGATCCTCAATACGCGGAAGGGGATTATCTTTTCAACACCAACGGCTGGCAGGAATACGGAGTGACCGGGGAGGGCATCACTAACTTCGGTTACATGTTCCCCCGTAAGCTGGACCCGGATCTTGCTCCCATTTCCACAGCCATTGGGGTCATGGGTATGCTGGGCCTGACAGGTTATTCGGGCCTGATTGTGCAGTGTGATCCGCAACCGGGCGAAACGGTGGTGGTATCGGCAGCATCAGGTGGGGTCGGCCAGGTGGTCGGACAGCTGGCGAAGATCCGCGGGTGCAGAACGGTTGGGATTGCGGGTGCGGATGAGAAATGTGCATTTGTCGCTGAAGATCTTGGCCTGGATGCCTGTGTATCCCACCTGGCACCTGATTTCCCCGAGCAGCTTGCAGCTGCCTGTCCGGATGGATGTGACGTCTATTTCGAGAACGTTGGCGGCCCGGTTTTCGAGGCTGTCCTCCCGCTCCTCAACCCGAACTCACGTATTTCTCTGTGCGGCATGATTTCCCAGTACGCCAATGACGATGGCGGCGTGCCGCGGGATGCCTGGCAGGCTGCGGGGCAGGCGGTGTTCGACCGGCAGAACGTAACCGTGCACGACCTCTTCGTTGGTAATTACGTTGAGGACTACCAGGAGGTTTTCCTCAACGAGATGGGTGGGTATGTGCAGGAAGGGCGGGTGCGCTATCGCGAGGATCGCTGGGAAGGTTTCGAAAAAGCGCCCGAGGCGTTCGGTGCCATGTTAAGGGGCGGGAACTTCGGCAAAACCATTGTTGTAGTCAGTCCTGAATAAAGTGGGCGCGGTGCGCAGCAACGCGCGGCTGAGCAGCAAATTGCCTGCCTGCAATTTGCGGTGACGCGAAGCCCGGGGTTTGTATTTAGGGACGATCTTGCGCCACGGACGGCGAGAAGTGGCAGTCGAGGCTATGGTCACGACATTTCGGCGCTACGGGCCATGTCGTCTTTCAGGGTCCGGCTCGCCATCAGGTACATCACTGCGGATACAACGTTGAACACGAGGCTGATGACAAGTGCCCAGCGCAGGGAGTCCTGCCCGAGATCGGTGCTGGCATTCAGGACATCAGAAGCGATACCCGTGAACTGGGGGCCCAGGCCAAGCCCAATGATGTTGAGGATGAACAGCAGAATGCTCGATGCCAGAGCGCGCATGCGTAAACCCACCATACCCTGGGTCAGCGAAAACGTAGGGCCCAGGTAGTAAGCCCCGAGGAAGTAGGATACCGACAATACCCAGAGTGCCGTGTAGGGCGCGTGGTACAGATAGACAAACGTGCTGAAAGGCACCGAGACCAGCGTCGCGAGACCCGGCAGCCAAAGGTACCAGCGGATATCCCTGGTCCCCATCTTGTCGCCAAGGTAGCCACCGAGGAACGTCCCGGCGATTGAAGCAAACCCGAGGTAGAAGAGCGCAGTGCCCATCTCACCTGTGGTGAGTCCGTGTGACCGGTTGAACATCGCCGGGATCCAGTAGCCAACACCGTAGCCGACGAATGCATGGAGGCTCCCGGCTACAGCGAGCATGCGGAAACTGCGCAGGCTCCATAAATATTTGAATACTTCGCTGACCGGCGGCGCTTCGCCGGCCTGCATTTCGATCCCTTCAGCGGCACCTCTCGGTGGTTCGCGCAGAGTGAAACGAACGATGACAGCAAGCATCACACCAGGCAGGCCGACGACAAAAAAGGCTGAGCGCCAGTCGAATACCTCGTTGATCCACCCGCCACCCAGGTTGCCGAGCATGGTGCCGATAGGGATGCCCAGCGCGTAGATACCGAGCGCAGTTGCCCGCTGATCGGCTGGGAACATGTCGGAGATCATGGAGTGGGAAGGTGGACTCCCCCCTGCCTCCCCGACGGCGACCCCGATCCGTGCCATCAGGAGGTGAACGAAGTTCTGTGCCAGGCCACAGATTGCTGTCGCCGCACTCCAGATCGCCAGGCAAACAGCCAGGACATTGCGGCGTGAACCTTTGTCCGCCATGCGCGCGATGGGAATACCGAGGAAGGTATAGAAGGTTGCGAAAGCAATCCCGCCGAGAAAACCCATCATCGTGTCGGAGACACCGAGATCCGCCTTGATTGGCTCGACCAGTATCCCAAGGATCGAGCGGTCAATGAAATTGAAAACGTAGACGACAACCAGCAGACCCAGGGCATAGGCCCGGTAAGCCGGTGAGAACTCGGTGGTGGCTTGACTCAAGTGTATTGTTCTTTTGTTACGCCTCGACTGGAGTTTGACGGCTAATCGATTGGGTCACAAGTGTGGGCTGGTATAGTCCGACACGGGTCGAGGAAACAAAGGAGACAACATGCTCGAACGCGTTACGCCCGAAACGGTAGGTTTTTCATCGCAGCGTCTGGGACATATTGATAGCTGGCTTCACGCGCAAATCGAGAGTGAACGGCTTGCCGGGGCAAGTGTGCTCATCGGGCGGCGGGGTAAAATCGCATCGCTCAAGACAGCGGGTGTAATGGACCTGGACAGCGGAAAAGCTTTCGATGAACACACGCTGGTGCGTATCTATTCCATGACCAAGGCAGTCACGACGGTTGCGGCCATGATGCTCTACGAAGAAGGTCACTTTCAGCTCGACGATCCGGTGGCAAAGTACCTGCCTGAGTTTGCAGAAACGCCGGTCTGGCGAGGGGCTGGCCATGCGCTGACGGACGTCGAACCGCAGCAACAACCTATGACAGTCAGGCACGTGATGACCCACACGTCCGGCCTCACGTATGGATTTATGCAGGATAACGTTGTGGATGAAGCCTACCGGGAGGCGGACATAGAATTCCCCGGAACTGCAGCAACGCTTGCAGAACTTGTTGAGCGTGTAGCTCAGGTACCGCTCCTGTGCCAGCCGGGTTCGCAATGGAACTACAGCGTATCCACGGATGTACTTGGTCGTCTCGTCGAAGTCTGGAGTGGACTTGATCTTGATGAGTTTCTTGCTACTCGGTTGTTTGTTCCACTCGTCATGACTGACACGGGATTCAATGTTAAACCCGGAGGCGAAGACCGCTTTGCCTCTCTCTACGTACCTGAAAGCGGCGGGAGTATGGCGAGCGTCGGGCGGTCAGTTACGGCGGATGATGCATCCGAGCGCGGCGGGCTCAAGCTGCAGGAATCAGGGGTTGGCAGCCGGTTCCTTGAACCCACGGAGCTTTTTTCCGGTGGTGGCGGCCTGGTCTCGAGCATCGGCGACTATGCCCGGTTTTGTCAGATGCTGCTCAATGGCGGTGAGCTTGACGGTGTGCGTTTGCTCGGACGCAAAACTGTAGAGTTCATGCGACTGAACCGGCTGCCCGACAACCGTGATATGGCGGCGATGGGCCAGCCTGTATGGAGCGAGACGAGTTACGATGGTATTGGGTTTGGAATCGGCTGGGCTGTAGTGCTGGACCCGGTTAAAGCGCATATCGTCACCTCGCCCGGCGAACATCACTGGGGTGGGGCGGCCAGCACATTCTTCTGGATAGACCCGGACGAGGATCTCTATGTCGTGTTTTTCACGCAACTCATGCCTTCGTCGACGTACCCCATTCGACGCGAACTGCGGACAGCGGTTTACCAGGCGCTGATTGACTGATTGAAAAGAAGATATCCGCTATGCTTGCGGCGCAAAAAAACTTTGGGGAAGCATAGTGGCTCAAACACACGACCATGAAATCGTATCGATCTACCCGTTTACGGACGAAGAGGTAGATCAGATCATGAACAACTCCGCGGAATGTGTCCTCATGTGGGCAACGAAAGACGGTTGGCCCGTTGGCGTGACACACTCCTTTGTCTGGCACGATGGCAAGATCTGGATCACGTTCGCAGCTCACAGGCACCGCGCCTCGGCGATCCGGCGTGACAACCGGGTGTCCGTCAACGTGAGTTCAGCCGGTTACCCGGCTGCGGATGAGTCACTGCCGCGTGGCGCGATAACGTTTAAGGGTCGTGGTGAGTTTTTTGACGACGATGACACCAAGAAGTGGTTCTACACAGCTTTGTCGCAGAAACTGAATCCGGACAGTCGGGAGGGTGAGGAGTTTTTCTACAACCTGCTGGACTCTCCTTTGCGCACTATCCTCGCGGTGACCCCCGAGAAGAAGATCATGTACAACGGTGCAAACGCGGCAAGGCACATGGCCGGCACGATCGCAGAGGATGAACTGGGCGAGCGGAAAGAAAGCGATAGCGAACGAATGAACGCCGAGCGGGCCAGACGGGGTCTCGATCCTCGTTAGATGATCGATCGCGGCTAAAGCCGCTCCTACAAAGGTAGTTGAATCACTCTGTAGGTCTGATGTCCGGATTAACGCAACTCCAGCGCCATCTCGGCCAGTTTGCGCATCTGTGCGTCCGTGGCCCAGAGCCGGGCCCGTTCGAGATACTCGTGGGCTTGCGTCGATCCGGTCAGGCGGAGCGCTTCGCCGAGGTGAAAGTTCACCCGTGGTGACCACGGCGCGCGGTTGTGTGCGACGCGCAGGTACCCCAGCGCTTCTCCCGCGTTCCCACTGTAGAGTTCGGCAAGACCGAGCATGTAAATTGCAGAGAAAAGATTCGGATCAGCGTTCAGGGCACTTCGGTAGAGATTGACGGCTACGCGCCATTTCTCACGACATTTCAGTGTGCCGTCTACCGGACACTCCTGCGTGTGCACACTTGCGTTCTGTACGAGAACGTCCGGGTGATCGGGGTCGAGGGCGATGGCCGCGTCTACGGCTTCGCGTGCTCGTTCGGGCCGAGCCTCGGCTCTCGCCAGGCCAAGCCATCCGTCAACACTGTCGGGATGGGTGGCGAGATATCTTCTGTACAGGCGCGCAGCCCGACGCGGGTTGAATATTTCTGACGCGCTCGCCTGGAGGAATTCTGCCTCACTCGTTGTCAGGGGGTCGATAGATATGGAGACAGGACCTGGGGTCGGGATCTGGTGTTCAACGCGCATCTCACGGTTCTGCCTGAAGTGCTCCCGTGCTCGCTCAACGATTTGCCGTGTATCCGGGATACCGAGGATCTGTTCCAGGTCCTCCCGGTTACTGAGACGCAGCGAGAGGTTGATGGGTTTTGCGTTCAGAACCAGATAGTGGGTCAATGCGGTACCGAAAGCGTAGAACGCAAGCATGTCAACGTGATTCAGACTGGCCGGATGGGCGACGTCAATGAATCGCCTGAAGTTGGTGTGGGTCATCGACCCGTAGACGGCCTGGCTCGTGAGAGCCCCCACTCGAGCATGTTTTCCATGATTATCGAATTCAGCCTGGCTCAACAGTGTGGCCAGACCTTCTTCGTACCAGGATGGCAGGTTCAGGTTTGCGGAGCGTAGTCGATAGTGAACGTACTCGTGGAGCGTGTTGGTATCAATTTCGTCTGGACGACCTCCAACCACAAGCATGATCTGATTGAGACCGGGTTGCGTAAACGCACCGATGTGACGGGCGCCCACAGTGCGTCGAAACTGCTGGAGGGATCTGAAAACGACAATCTCAACAGGCAAAGTTGACGCAGGTTCCGGGGCCGGGAGGTAAACATCGATGACAGACCTGAAGATAACCAGTCGCTCCAGCAGGCGTTTGGTTCTTTCGACCGGCAGGTCTGTCTTGAGATCCAGGGTGTCTACCCGGTAGTGGTGCCACCTGGACTGTTCAGCAAGCGCTTGTGTGGAGATAACATTGGCACCGATCAGCAGCAGCCAGGAACAAATGAGAGTGTAAACATGCAGACGGGCATTCTTTTTCTTTTTGCCGTTACAGGCGCACTCCCCGGCCTGCCGGAAGAATTGCGCTGCAGCGCTCAGGCCACCGCAGGTTTCGATGATCAACCCGGCACTCCTGAAGTATTCATACCCTCGGTCTTCTATGAAACCAGATTCCAGCTCAAACTGAATAAAGTTCTGATGAACCACCTAACGAACGTCCCTGGGGTCGACGCCTACTACACACTCGAATCGGACAACGAGCCCCTGGAGCTGACGTGCAAGAGGGTGCGGGGAACGGGTGGTCGAGCCGGTATCAGTTGCACCGACAACCCACCGGGGCAGCTTCTGATTATCGATCTGGAATCGCTGAGATTCTCCCGCTCAGGCGCGGGTGCATGGACGTTCTCGACGCCTGAACTGGCCCACGGTGGATCGCTGTTTATCGAGTACGGGCGGTGTGCGCCGGTACCGGACTAGCGTTCCTTAACCTCCACCTCGGTTTCTTCGATGCGTGCTGCTTCTTCCAGTAGCTTCGCGACACGTTCGCTCTCGACCTGAGGCTTCGCCTGCTCCTTTTCTGCAGATACATTGATCTGCTCAATGGCAATCAGGCGCTCCTTAACCTCGAGGTTCGAAGCGCGAACCGTATCGTCCGCTAATGCGGCAGTTCCAAAGAGGCAGAGACA
>JANQFF010000221.1 GCA_028277965.1 Pseudomonadales bacterium | reverse complement strand
ACGATGAAATGCAGTGTCGGCCTGGCGCGAGTGCCGGCGGAAGCCCGCGGTGAAGTGGACGTTTTGATCCGTGGGAAGAAGAAAAAAGCAACGTTGGTGAAGCCACCGTTCGTACGAAATGGCAAAATACTGGTTTCGTAGCCCGATCAGATAAGAGATCAGAACAACAAGCGGCACTATCTTGAAGGACTGTAAACATGAGTGAATTCCCAACGGATGTACGTTATCTCGCAACCCATGAATGGGCGCGTCTGGAGGAAGATGGCACTGTCACCGTGGGGATTACCGACTTCGCCCAGGATGCGCTGGGTGATGTGGTTTATGTCGAGCTTCCCGAAATCGATCAGACAGTCAGTGCCGGGGATGAAGCAGGTGTTGTCGAATCCGTCAAAGCTGCTTCGGACATTTACTCGCCGGTGACTGGCACCGTGTGCGCTATCAATGACGCGCTGGATGATGAACCTGAGAAAGTGAATGCAGACCCGTTTGGTGACGGGTGGTTCTTCAAGATTGAGCCTGAGGATTCGGGAGAACTTGAAGACATGCTCGATGCGGAAAGTTATCAGGAAGTCTGCGAAAACGAAGATTGACGCTGACACGGGCGTTATAACCACATACTACTGACCAGGAGAGGCAATGCCCTTTGTGCCGCACACTGAGGCGGATGTGAGCGCGATGTTGACGGCGATAGGTGCGCCTGACATCGAGGCGCTGTTTGACGAGATCCCGGACCGTCTGCGCAACGGTGAGCTTAGTCATGTACCTGAAGGCATGAGTGAACTGGCAATGCTCAATCTCCTTGCATTCCGGGCGGCGCAGGATGAAGGCCTGATCTGTTTTGCGGGGGGTGGCTCATACGATCACCACATCCCGGCGGCTGTCTGGGATCTGACCAGCCGCGGTGAATTCATGACGGCTTATACGCCGTATCAGGCTGAGGCCAGTCAGGGCACCTTGCAGCTCATCTACGAGTATCAGTCGATGATGGCGGCGCTGACGGGCATGGAGGTATCCAATGCTTCTGTCTATGACGGGGCGAGTGGTCTCGCTGAGGCGATGCTGATGGCTGTGCGCGCCAACAAGAAGAACAAGAGTGGGGTGATCGTTTATCCGGAGTCACTGCATCCCAACTACAGGAGCGCCGCGACCAGTGTGGTCAGCAACCAGGGAATCACCCTCAAATCCCTCCCCATTGATATGAGCGGGATTGTAGGTGACCCGCATATTGAGGAACCGCCAGTTGCTGTGGTCATTCAACAGCCCAACTTTTTTGGACGTCTGGAAGCTGTCGATACGCTCACCGACTGGGCACATGACATGGGCAGTCTCGTGATTGCCGTGGTCAATCCCATGTCGCTGGCAGTTCTTAAACCCCCGGGTCAGTGGGGGGAAGATGGCGCGGATATCGTGTGCGGTGATGGACAGCCACTCGGTGTACCGATGGCCTCAGGAGGTCCGTCGTTTGGGTTCATCTGCACTCGCCAGAGCCTTGTCCGCCAGATGCCGGGCAGGATCATTGGACGTACGGAAGATCTGGAAGGGCGTACCGGTTATGCGCTCACCCTTCAGGCACGCGAACAGCACATCCGTCGGGGTAAAGCCACATCGAATATCTGCACCAATCAGGGTCTGCTGGTAACGGCCGGGACCATTTATCTCAGTCTCATGGGACCGTCCGGACTCGAGGAAGTTGCGATCAGGAGCCTTTCCGGGGCCCAGGCGCTGATGACGGCACTGTGCAAGATCGATGGTGTTGAGCCAGTGTTCGATGGTCCGGTATTTAATGAATTTGCGTTGCGTCTCCCGGTACCGGCTGCATCGGTGATTGATGAGATGCTCAAAGCGGGCATTTTTCCCGGGCTTGATCTCGGGGACTTTGCCGGAGAGCAGATTGACGGCGCGGATCACTGTCTCCTCACGGCAGTGACCGAAAAACGAACTGACGATCAGATCAACGCTTTTGTTGAAGTGTTTACGGAGGTTGTCTCCGGGAGCGGCGTATGAGTGGCGAAGCGACAATCTTCGACATTGGCCAACCCGGACGCCGGGCAACCGCTCAGCGTATTGAGCAGGCGGATGTTGAAGCTCTTGAGGCAATTCCCGTTGAGTTGCGGCGGGAACGATCAGCAGAGTTACCCGAGGTCTCAGAACTGCAGGCGGTCAGGCACTACACAAATCTGTCGCGGAAAAACTTCTCGATCGACACACAGTTTTATCCTCTCGGATCGTGCACGATGAAGTACAACCCGCGGGGGGCGCACAAAGCTGCCAGCCTGCCGGGATTCCTGAGTCGCCATCCATTGGCACCCGTTGCGGCGAGCCAGGGTTTCATGGCGTGTTTGTATGATCTGCAGGAAATCCTCAAAGATGTCACGGGCATGGAAGGTGTATCGCTGACGCCTATGGCCGGTGCCCAGGGTGAGTTTGCGGGTGTAGCGATGATCCGTGCTTACCATGAAGCACGCGGTGACGACGAACGTGTCGAAATTCTGGTGCCGAGTGCGGCCCACGGTACCAACCCGGCAACGGCGGTGATGTGTGGTTACAAGGTCACTGAAGTTGCGGTTAATGATAGCGGCGATGTCGATCTCGAAGCCCTTAAGGAAAGCGTTGGTCCGCAGACGGCTGGGTTGATGATGACAAACCCCTCCACGTGTGGGGTGTTTGAACGCCAGATTGAAGAAATCGCATCGACGGTCCATGCCGCGGGCGGACTGCTCTACTACGACGGCGCAAACCTCAACGCCATTCTGGGCAAGGTCAAGCCGGGCGACATGGGTTTCGACGTCCTGCACATGAATCTGCACAAGACGTTTGCGACACCACACGGCGGTGGTGGTCCCGGTGCAGGGCCGGTCGGCGTTGGGGAACGGCTGTTACCGTATCTTCCCACACCGATGGTGGTGAAGTCGGGCGACACCTACGAATGGGTCGATGACAGCCAGTTAACCGGCAGTATCGGCCGCCTGTCTGCGTTTGCGGGGAATGCGGGCATTCTGATTCGGGCGCTTGCATACGCCCTGATGCTCGGGCGTGAAGGTATGCACCGCGTTGGGGAGTACAGCACCCTCAACGCGAATTACATGGCTGCTCGCCTCGCGGAAGAAGGATTTCAGCTCGCCTATCCCGACCGCCGGGCCACCCATGAGTTCATTGTTACGTTTGCTCAGGAAGCAAAAGAGTTGGGTGTGAATGCGATGGATTTTGCAAAACGCCTTCTCGACTACGGATTCCATTCACCGACCACCTATTTTCCGCTGCTGATCCCGGAGTGTTTTCTGATTGAACCCACAGAAACGGAATCCAGGGAAGAACTCGACGCTTACGTCGAGGCGTTGGTCAGGATACGGGATGAAGCCCGGCAGAATGCGGAGTACGTGAAAGAAGCGCCATACACGACACCGGTGAGACGGCTGGATGATGTGAAAGCTGCCCGGGAATTGGATTTGGTTTGGACTGCGGCGTCAGGACAGACTGCCTAGCTCTGTAGGAGCGGTTTTAACCGCGATTCTTCAACTTGAATTGCGCTCTCGGCGTCCATGCCGGATGAGCTTCAGTCCGCTGCAACCCCAGGGCTCGCATCGACGCTCACGGCGAATACGCCGCTCGCTGCTCGCCCGTCCGGCGCTATGCGCCTGACCCGCGATTCAGTTCAGCCTGAAGCTCTTCGAGGTTCTCGATAGGTAAGGAGCATTGCAGTCCACTACACACAAAGGCGGTCACTTTCGACTGTTGTTCAATGCTGACCAACCTTGGGAGATATGAAGGCAACGGCCCTGTCGAGTCATATCCAATACAGTACACGTGCAGCCACGGCGCGTAGGTCTCCTCAATGGCACTTCGCCAGGCAGCCGTCTCTTCAGCAGGTCCTCGCAAAACGACCTGCTGAGGCGGATAAACCGTCATCTCCAGGGCGCTCAGCAATGTGCAGTGCAGGGATGGGACCTGTTCGACAATGGCCCGCGCCCACCGAAGGGTGTTGTGAGCCGCATCCAGGTAGTCAGTCCGTGCAAGCAGGTGCCCCAGTTTCATCAATGCAACAGCTGCCGTGCCATTCCCCGGTGGCAATGCCTCGTCCATTGTGGGTTTTGGCCGGTGAATCAGCGTCTCGTGGTCGTGGGACGTGAAGTAAAACCCACCCGATTCGTTGTCGTAGAACTTCTCGATCAGGGCATCTGCGATATCGATTGCCCAGATGAGATCCTGGTCGCGCCAACTGACGGCCAGGGATTCCGTGAGTGCGTCCAGGAGCGTTGCGTAATCGTCCAGGTAACCCGGGAAGCGCCGCTGGCCATCTTTCCAGGTGGCGTGCAGGACACCGTTGTCCCAGAGGTTCTCACGGAGAAAGTCGATGGTGGTGGTGGCCAGGTCCAGCCAGTCCTCACGTTTCATCTGGTCCGCTGCATGTACCAGACCTCGAACGGTCAGGGCGTTCCAGCTTGTGAGAACCTTGTCGTCGGTGCCGGGCCGGATGCGCTCGCCACGGGCGTCCAGCAGTTTCGATCTGGCAGAGGCAAGCAGGCGGTTGGCTTCGTCGCGTTCCAGGGAGAGGCGATCAACAACTGATCGCCAGCTGTCATATCGATGGAGGTTCCACTTGTTTTCGAAATTGGCGGGTTTATCTAGGCCGTAGAGTGTCTCGACAACGAGGTACTCTTCTTCTGTGAGCACCTTTTTGACCTGCTCCCTGCGCCAGACGTAGTACTTGCCTTCCTGACCTTCCGAGTCGGCGTCGAGCGCGCTGAAAAACCCGCCTTCAGGATGGCGCATTTCCCGGGTCAGCCAGGAGATAGTGTCGCCGATGGCCTGTTCAAAAAGTTCATCCGTTCCGAATTTCAGCGCGTAGCTGTAGAGCGACAGGAGCTGACCATTGTCGTACAGCATTTTTTCAAAGTGCGGGATCATCCATTTACGGTCGGTGGCATAACGGCAGAAGCCACCACCGAGATGATCGTAGATCCCGCCTCTGGCCATCTGGGTGAGGGTGATCATGACCATCTCGAGCCCGGCCCGGTCATTCCCGCCGCTGCGTCTCGTATAAGCCCAGTGGTTGAGGATGCGTTGCAGCGTGCCCGGCATCGGGAATTTGGGTGCTTTCCCGAAGCCCCCTTCCTGGCTGTCGTATTGCTGATCGAGCTGATCTCGCGCCTTTTGCAGGAGTTCACCGTCTTCGATGGTGGGGTCCAGAACCGGGGTGATCATCTGCTTCATGGTTTCAGCGAGTTTGGTCCCCTGTTCCGACAGCTCGTCCTTCTTTGTGGTGAAGGTTTCCGAGATCCGCATCAGGAGGTCTGAAAAACCGGGCAGTTGATAGCGTGGGGTTTTGGGGAAATAGGTCCCGCCGAAAAAAGGCAGGAGCGTCTCCGGGTCCAGGAACATGGTCAGTGGCCAGCCGCCGCCCTGAGGTGAAAGAAGCTGTAGCGCGGATTGATAAATCTTATCGAGATCCGGACGTTCTTCCCGGTCGACCTTGATGTTGACGAAGTGCTGATTCATGACCGCCGCTGTTGTCGGATCTTCGAACGACTCGTGTGCCATGACGTGACACCAGTGACACGAGGAATAGCCGATCGACAACAGGATGGGTTTACCGCCAGCTTTGGCCGCTTCGAGTGCCTCGTCGTCCCATGGCTGCCAGTCGACCGGATTATCGGCGTGCTGGAGAAGATAGGGACTCGTTTCCGAAGCGAGGCGGTTCGGCATATTCCGTCAGGTCATTGGGATTCCAGGGACAATATACCCGATAGGTGTTGTGACAGGGTCATTTGTGCTCTGCCTTTAATTCGGGTATCAATGCGATGGGGAGACCGAATCAATAAGAAGAATACAAAGGAACAGGTGCTACGAGACCGGTTTTGGTCGTGAAATGCACCTGAAGACATAGGTGTAGTGTGGTTGATGCAGATGGTTTTCGACCCAATGTAGGCATTGTTCTTGCGAACGGGAATGGTAACGGGCGAGTCTTGTGGGCACGGCGAGTGGGTGGCCACGATGCCTGGCAGTTTCCCCAGGGCGGGATAAACGACGACGAATCGCCTGAAGAAGCGATGTACCGCGAGCTGTATGAGGAGGTGGGCCTCTTGCCAGAGCAGGTCGCCATTCGGGGGCGGACGAAAGGGTGGCTTCGCTACCGGTTACCCAGGCGTATGCGGCGCCACAATTCGACACCCGGTTTTGTGGGTCAGAAGCAGAAGTGGTTCCTCCTCGAAATGTTGGGCCCGGATGATGCTGTGCAGTTCGATTGTGGCAAGAAACCCGAATTCGATGACTGGCGCTGGGTGAGTTTCTGGTATCCGCTGAACCGGGTGGTTGAGTTCAAACGCGAGGTGTATCGAAGGGCGCTTCTGGAGCTTGCTCCATCGCTGCCCGAAAAACTGGGCGTCAATCAGGAAAGGGAACGTTGACGATATGGATTCGATGCTGACAACGCTGCGTAAGATCGTTCAGCAGGTCACTGGACACAGTGACTTTGCGGAATCGATGCGCGCGCTCGTCATCGAAACGAAAGAAGCGATGCATACGGACGTATGTTCGGCTTACCTCCTGAGCGAAGACGAAAGTCATTTCGTTCTGGCTGCGACTGACGGCCTGAACAGTTCACAGATCGGGACCGCTGAACTCGAACCCGGTCAGGGTCTCGTGGGTACGGTGGCGCAGCGGGCTGAACCGATCAACCTGGAAGATGCGCGCAAGCACCCCGCTTATCATTATCTGCCCGATACGGGTGAGGATGCGTTCCATTCTTTCCTGGGCGTGCCGATCATTCACCAGCGTAAGGTGCTGGGTGTCCTGGTTGTTCAGACAGAGGACGTCAGGAGATTCGACGAGTCAGAGGAGGCGTTTCTCGTTACGTTGGGTGCTCAGCTGGCTGCAGAGGTTGCTCATGCAGAAGCGCTGGGTGAAAGCGGCATTACGCTCGACGGCAGTCACCGCAGCAAACGTCAGCAGACCGACGTCTGTTTTACGGGCGTGGCCGGCGCCCCGGGTATCGGCATCGGCAAAGCGGTAGTCATGCACCCGGTGGCGGATCTCGATGCCGTTCCTGAGCGGGAAGCCGGGAACGTCACGATCGAGCTCATTCTGCTCGATCGGGCACTCGAAACGGTCAGGTCGGACATCCGAGGAATTATCGAAGAGTTCTCTACAAGCCTGCCGAAGGAAGAGCTTGCGCTCTTTGATGCGTACCTCCATATGCTAGATGAAAACGCCCTGGCGGGTGACATCCGTCAGCGGGTCCGTCTCGGCCAGTGGGCGCAGGGAGCGCTGAAGCAGGTGATACGGGAGCATGTCAACCGTTTCGAGCTCATGGAAGATCCGTATCTTCGCGAGCGGGGTGCTGACGTCAAAGATCTGGGATTGAGACTGCTTGCGTGCCTGCAGGACATACGGGACAAGAAAACGCAGTTCCCCCGCGATTCGATACTGGTCGGGGAAGAAGTCACACCAGCGATGCTTGCCAACGTTCCAGCGGAACGTATACGAGGAATTGTGTCGTTGGCGGGTTCGTCTAACTCTCACGTGGCGATATTGTGCAGGGCCATGGCCATTCCCGCGGTCATGGCGGCGGTCGATTTGCCCGCTTACGACCTGGAAGGCGCTACGCTCCTGGTGGACGGCCACTACGGTGAAGTCTTTACACATCCGAGCGAAAAACGCCTTGCTGAGAGTCGTGAGCTCATTGAGCAGGAGCGGGTGCTCGATGAAGAACTCAACGAGATGCGGGAACTCCCTTGCATTACGCGGGACGGTCACCGGATAGCGCTCTGGGTGAATATTGGACTAACGAGCGATATCACTCGCTCTCTCGACCGGGGCGCGGAAGGTATCGGGCTCTTCCGGACTGAAATACCGTTCATGTCTCAGGACCGGTTTCCGACCGAAGCGGAACAACTCGCGTTGTACCGGGAGCACATGGTCGCGTTCGAACCACGGCCCGTCACGATGCGGACACTCGATATCGGTGGTGACAAAGCGCTCTCCTATTTCCCGATCGAAGAGGAGAATCCGTTCCTCGGTTGGCGGGGTATACGGGTCACACTGGATCACCCGGAGATTTTCCTCGTTCAGGTCCGGGCGATGATTAAAGCCAACGCCGGTCTCGAGGGAGACCTTCGGATCATGCTGCCGATGATCTCCTCAGCCACAGAACTCGAATCTGCCCGGGAACTCGTCAATCAGGCATACGCCGAAGTACGCGAAGAAGGGGTGGACGTGAAACAGCCCCAGGTGGGGGTGATGGTTGAAGTGCCTGCCGCGGTTTACCAGGCCCGGCTGCTTGCGAAACATGCCGATTTTCTCGCGGTTGGTTCGAATGATCTGACCCAGTACATGCTTGCAGTTGACCGGAACAATCCCCGGGTTGCCCAGCTCTACAAAGAACTGCACCCGGCGGTCATTGGTGCCTTGCGGGAAGTGGCCAAGGCTGCAAATGCCGAGGGTACGGGGGTTGGGATCTGTGGCGAACTTGCAGGGACACCCGAGGGGGCCGTGCTCCTCATGGCTATGGGCTACCACGTGCTGTCAATGAACGCGACACACCTGCCGAAAGTGAAATGGGTGATACGCAACATCAAACGGAGCGACGCCCGGCGGATGCTGGCGAAAGTAATGAGAATGCAGGCACCGGAAGAGGTGACCAAGTTCATGCACGATGCCCTGATGGACGCCGGCATGAGCCGGGTGCTGCCGCATCATCACGACTGACTATCTTGCTGCCTTTGTAGGAGCGGCTTTAGCCGCGATTTTACTCCCTCTGTTGATCAGGGATCGCGGCTGAAGCCGCTCCTACAAGGTAGGATTTCAATCCCGTCTGGGCAGAGGGTCTCCCAGATTCCCTAAAGGCGACTTCGCCCGCAAACCCCCATCCACCACAATCGATTCGCCAGTCACAAAAGACGACTCGTCACTCGCAAGCCAGACCGCGGTGTTGGCAATTTCCTCCGGCTTTCCGAGGCGCCCCAGCGCGTGAGCCTGGAGGTTACGGGTTAAAACCTCGGGATCCTGGTTCATTCGGATGACGGGGGGCGTTTCAATGGACCCGGGACAGATGGCGTTCACACGGATGCCTTCAGGCGCGTAGTCGGTGGACAACGCACGGGTCAGATTGATCACGGCGCCTTTACTTGCAGCATATATGACCCCGTTGCCGTCACCATGCAGCCCCGAGATCGATGCGGTGTTGATGATGGACCCACCCCCGGCCTTGCGCATGTGCGGCACTGCATACTTCGCGCCGAGAAACACGGACCTGACGTTGACACCCATGACCAGATCCCAGTCTTCCGTGGAGAGGGTTTCCGCGTTGCCTAACCGTATGGTGCCCGCGTTGTTGAAGAGAACGTTTAAGCCCCCGAAGTGGCTGACACAGTGTTCGACCATCGCTGACACATCAGCTTCTTCAGCGACGTTGGCCGCAAATGGCTCGGCGTGACCGCCCAATGCGGTGATCTCCGCCACGGTCTCCTCAGCTTTGTGGCCCCGGATGTCGGCCACCAGGACTGATGCGCCTTCAGCCGCAAAACGAATGGCGCTGGCGGCGCCAATGCCGGATCCAGCCCCTGTCACTATGGCAATTCGGTCTTTGAGCAGCACGTCTTGTCTCCCACACTTATACTGACATTGCGCCATAGCGGTTACGGAATCGCAATGTTGAGAATTTTCCTGGCGGTACTCTTTGCCAGTCAGTGTGCGACTGCCGCGGAATCAGACCTGGTTGTTGTCCAGGCTGAGATTGTGACGATGGACAGGTCTCATCCGTCAGCCGGCGCGTTTGCGGTTTCGGGTGGCAGGTTCCTGGCCGTTGGTTCGGTGGAAGACGTCGTATCCCGTGTTGGAAGTGATGCCCCCACAATTGACCTGGCAGACAAGGTCATCATTCCGGGCCTGGTCGATGCACACCTTCACGTCGTGCCCTCGTATCCGGAGGGCACGCGTTTGCACTCGGTCCCCCTGAGTGGCTTGTCGATGGGTCAGCTGGTTTCGAAGTTGCAGAAACAAGTCGATGCACGGCCCGCAGGCGACTGGATTGTCGGCAGGGGCTATGAAGACACACTCCTTGGCGGGCACCCTCATCGGGAGACCCTGGATTCGATATCCGGTGAACATCCGGTGTATCTCGCGCACTCGAGTGGTCATCGGGCAGTAGCCAACAGCCTTGCCCTGGAACTTGCCGGTGTGAATACCGGGATCGAAGATCCACCCGGTGGACGATTTGGCCGCGACAGTGATGGCGCCCTGAACGGCCAGCTCCTCGAGACGGCGATGCAGAAGGTTGTCGCTGCACAAAACCTCACCCCAAGCGAAGAGGAATGGCTTGCCGGGCTCGAGACGACGCTCAACTATTTTGCGAGCCTTGGTCTGACCACCGTGGCAGACGCGACGCCTTATGCGCGTGCGTGGGCGTATCGAGGGTATGCGACGTTGCGGGAGCAGAAACGTCTGCCGGTCCGGGTGGTTGCCATGCTGCCGTTCGAGCTTCTGGATGAGTTCGAGAGAGACGGGTACGTCGAGGACGACCGTCTGTCGATTGGGCCCGTGAAGCTCTTCCATGGGAATTCCCTGAGCGGGCGTACAGCCTGGTTGTCCGAGCCATATGTTGGCCGCCCCGATGATTATGGTATCCCGCCGCCCATGTCCCAGGATGAACTCGATGAAGCGATCTGGGTGATCGACTCAAAGGGCATGCAGGCTGCCGTGCACAGCAACGGCGACCGGGAAATCGATATGGTTCTGAGAGCCTTTGAAAAGCTGGACGATGTGGCCACCAGACGTCACCGGATCGAACACGCATCCGTCATGACCCGGGATCTTCTCTACCGGGCTCGCGATATGGGAATTGTTCTGGCGCTGCATTCTTATGTCTACGAACACGGCGACAAGATGGAGGACTACGGCGCCGCGCGCTGGGACTGGATGCACATCAATCGCACGGCGCTGGCAGCCCGGGTTGTTGTGGCCGGTAACAGCGATTATCCGGTCAGCGGCGCGTCACCGTTCCTGCGCTTTCAGAGCCTCATGACGCGTCGAGCCAGGAATGGCAAGGTCTACGGCGCAAGTCAGCGCATCAGTATTGAGCAGGCGCTTCATACTTACACGGTTGGGAGTGCGAAGAGCCTTTTTCTCGAAGATCGCGTAGGGACTATAGCGGTAGGCAATGCCGCGGATTTTGTGATTCTCGATGAAGATCCCCGGGAAATGCCCGGAGAGGATCTTGGCCGGTTAACCCCATACGCAACCTGGGTTGGTGGCAGGGAAGTTTATCGCCGCTGAGGTCAGACGACCTTGCTCAGGCCTCCATCCATGTTGATGGCGCACCCGGTGATGTACGACGAGGCTTCGCTTGCAAGAAAGAGGGCAAGGTTTGCGCACTCTTCCGCTTCCCCCATGCGCCCCATCGGCAGGCGTTTGCCTGAGTTCGCCATGAACTCTTCGAGGGAGATGTTCTCGCCGCTTGCCTCGTGCATGCGACGAATCTGGTCGCTCTTGATGAAACCGATGAGAACCCCGTTCACCAGTATGTTATGCGGAGCCCCTTCACCGGCAAGAACCTTGGTGAGTGCCATGCCGGCAGCGCGGGTAACGGATGTTGGAGCGGTACGTGCGTCAGGTGCTTTGGCGAAAACGTTCAGCAGGTTGATGATCCGCCCCCACCTCTGTGCTTCCATATGCGGCCAGACCAGCCGTGTCAGACGTACTGCCGCCATGAGCTTCAGGTCGATGTCCGATTGCCAGTCCTCGTCCGTGATGCTGGTAAAAGGTTTCGCATGGGACTGGCCGGCGTTGTTGACCAGAATGTCGGCATGACCAAACCGGTCGACGAGTGCTGCATGGGTGGACGCAATACTCTCGCCATCCGATACGTCACAGGCAAAACCGGCTATCGCGCCCCCTGGTTCGGCGCTGATGGAAGCAACGGCCTCGTCGAGGACTTCCTGGCGGCGCGCCAGAATGGCGACGTTTGCACCCTCGCGGTAGAAAGCTTCAGCCATGGCGCGACCAAGGCCGAGGCTGCCGCCGGTGATGATGGCCGTACGGCCTGATAGATCAGTGTTCATATGTCCCTCCCGGTATCTTCGCGGCTAAAGCCGCTCCTACAGAGGTATCCGTTGTAGGAGCGGCTTTAGCCGCGATCATGAATCAGTCACAAATTCGTATTGCACTCGGCCCGTGGCGACACCCCCCGCTGCATAGCTTTGCTCACAGAACGACACCCCGTGGTCACCGAGTTCGAGGACAGTGCTTGCCCGTGTTCCGTATTCGTCGCCCACCAGAAAACAGGGGGCAACCCGCCGTTCCATATCGACAGGCCGGCCGCGATGAGGCAGTTCTTCATCTGGCGGGACGTGACGGTCGTTGAGGAGGTGCAGCAGATCATCCGTGGTGTAGTCGGTCTGGCTCAGCTCCCTTAAGCCTTGCGCACCACGAACACATTTTGGCCATTCCGCCCCGAGCTCAGCATTGCTGAGGCCATAGAAACCCGGGTTGAGCACATCGGTTGTGCCACGATTAGACGTATATACGAGTTCAGAACCATCGAACAAGAGCAGGTTGTAACCGGCGTACAGCTCACCCTCGAGATGATGGGCGTAGTGCTCGGCCGTATCGCTGCCGTTCAGGAAATTCTGCACCAGGAGACCGCGGGATCGTTCTTTTGGATCGTCCGGATTGGAGAAATTGGTCAGGGCGGCAAAACGGCCATCGCGCGTACAGCCGAGCCAGGTCCCACCGGCTACTAGATCCCGACCCGCCAGAATGTGGGGTTCGTCCTGCCAGAAATCAGCCGGTGCGGATGCCCGCTCGTGAAATTCGTCGCGATTGGCGGCGACAAGCAGGGCCAGGGTCGGTGAGGTGCGGTAGCCGAAGAGAATGAGGCACATGTTGTGAGTGATCAGAGATACAGCGAAGGTGCAGTTTATCACCTTGACCGGGTATCCTGAGCAAAAAGCCCTCATCCAGAAAAAGGCCTGTCTTGCACTACCCCGTTATCGATCCTGTCATTGTTTCGCTTGGACCCGTGGCGTTGCGCTGGTATGGCCTCATGTACCTGATCGGGTTCGGATTTGTCTGGTGGCTCGGCAACAGGCGCGCGAAAACGCACGCGGGCGGGTGGACGGAACAACAGATCTCCGACCTCGTATTCTACGGCGCGATGGGTGCGGTCATCGGCGGTCGTGTCGGGTATGTGCTCTTCTACAATTTCGGGGTGTTTCTTGACGATCCGCTGTACCTCTTCCGGGTCTGGGAAGGCGGGATGGCGTTTCACGGTGGACTCCTCGGGGTTGCGACAGGCGTTTACCTCGTCGGACGCAAAACCGGGCGCACGTTCATTGA
>JANQFF010000175.1 GCA_028277965.1 Pseudomonadales bacterium | reverse complement strand
AATCGAAGACACCAATCGGCAATTCACTCGCGCTCAGATTGCTCTCCTAACCACCGATCACCTCTTCCTGGTCTTTAGGCACGTAGAAATACGACCCGGGCCGGAAGTCATATCCGAGATCCCCGAGCAGACGCCTTTGTCTGGGGGTGCAACGCTGAGCAACATCAGGGATCGCATGATGATCGTAGCTTCGTACCCAGAGCTGACAGTAATTGTAGAGGAGCGTTTTACGGGCGTGTCCCGAGAGATTCCGGGTTGGTCCATGCCACAGTGCATGGGGAAAGAGGTAGACGTCTCCCGCGTTACCCATGAGTTGAACCGCGCCCGGGGAATCGGGGTTGATCGAGCCATCTGTGGGAATCTGCCTGCTGTGACTGCCCGGGAACACCGTGAGGTTGCCCTGATCCGCATCCGTGACGTCGGTCAGCAGGTACATGGCTTTCATCGCTATTGGCGGACTCGTCTCGGCAACCCGGATCATACGCAGACTTTCCCCGCCGTCCGTGTGTGTATAACCGGGAAACTTCTCAGTCGACGGGCGTACGATGGCCTGCGTCATCGACAACATGATGTTGGGGCCCATGAGATCCACGATGTAATCGAACACCGGTTCGGGATCGATCAGGTCGATGAACGCCTGGTGATACTGCAGCAGATCCCTGCGATCCATAAACCCGGATACGTCGAGATCTTTCGCGTGATCGAGCCATGCATAGTGACCAATCGGAAGCGTTGGATCGCTATCCGGCTCGTATCCAGGCAGACCCCTGATCCGGTCAAGCTCGTCACTGAAAAAGGCGACCTGTTCAGATGTCAGCGCTCCAGGAATCTGCAGATACCCCGCGGTCTCCCACACCCGGCGCTGTTCTTCGCTGAGTTTCTCCATACTCTCCTCCCGGATGCGCGTATGTTAGCCTCTTTGTTCGGACTTGGGGGATTCACATGCGTGGTCGTGACGTATTTATGGAAAGCCTGCTCGCCAATGGCGCAACAGCCATATTCGGCAATCCAGGCACAACTGAAAACCCACTGCTGGAGGCGTTGTTCGACTATCCGGATTTCAACTATTACGTGGCGTTGCACGAAGGCGTGGCTGTATGTGCCGCGGGCGGGTATGCCCAGGCGACGGGAAAGACGGCAGTCACGAACCTGCACGTCGCACCGGGCCTCGGGAACGCGATCGGGATGATGTACGGTTGCCTGAAATCCCGTGTGCCCGTGCTGGTCACTGCCGGTGCCCAGGACATTCGGCTGCGGCTCAGGGAGCCGCTTCTCGGTCATGATCTCGTGGCGATGGCCCAACCTGTATGCAAATGGGCCGCTGAGCCCCGATCCGCTGACGAAATTGCGCCCATGGTGGCGAAAGCCCTGACAATAGCCAACCAGGAACCCAAAGGGCCTGTCTTTCTTGCTCTGCCCAACAACGTGATGGAACAGGCGACCAATGTAGGTCCACTTCCGCCCGTTCCACACGTTCAGCCAGCCACGCCAGACCCATCCCGGATTACTGATCTTGCGGCCGCGCTGATTGCGAGCTCCAACCCCGCGATCCTGGCTGGCGACAGTCTTGCGGATCCAGGTGTAAACGCTGACTTCCTGGCCCTTGTCGACACCCTGGGTGCAGATGTTTACACCGACTTCCTGCCGGGCCGTTGTCCGATTCTTCCCTACCACCCGGCATTTCGCAGCAGTGTCCCCGCACATACAAACGGCATAAACAAGTTGTTGGAACCCCACGATCTCATTCTTCTCATGGGCGGCATGCGTCTCGAAGAGGTCTGGTTTGACGATGTACCGCTCATTCCCGAGGGCGCGGTGGTCGCGCAGGTCGAATCCACGGATGCCCTTCTGAGACCCGACCTTGGCGTCGATAAATCGCTTGTCGGCGGTCTTGGTCAGATCTGCCGCCTGTTGACCGATGAAATCACGGAACAAGCGGACGCCAGCTTTTCGACACGCGTGGAAGAAAGCCGCGGCCGCCAGAAGAAAGCAGCCGAGGGGCGGCAACAGAACTGGACATCCCGTGTGGAAAAGCTGTCCGGCATGGATCCAATGACCGCATCCGAAGCCCTGACGGCACTCGCCGGCGCTCTCGGCGACAACCTGGTCATCGTCGATGAATCCATTACAGCATCACCAGAAGTTGAACAGGTCTTCGGTTCCAATTTCCGGGACTTCTACGCAGGCCGCGGCGGCGGGATCGGCCAGGGTATCGCCGGTGCCATCGGTGTTGGCGCCGCGCATCCGGACAGAACAGTTGTTGCGATCTCCGGAGACGGCTCAGCCATGTACAGCATCCAGGCCCTGTGGTCCGCGGCACACCACAACCTGAAGGTGATTTTCGTCATCATGGCCAACGCTGAGTACCGGATTCTCAAACACAATCTCGACCTGCACCGGCAGCGTTTCGATGCGCCATCGGACCAGGCTTATCCACATATGGACCTCACCAACCCTTCTCTGACATTTGTCGATATGGCCCAAGGGATGGGGGTCCCGGGCGTGCGTGCCGGAAACGCGGATGAGGTTGCGCAAGCGGGAGCGGATGCAATGGCGGCGGATGGGCCGTTTCTGATTGAACTGGTTGTTGCCGGGAAGGAGAATTAATCGCGGCTAAAGCCGCTCCTACAGAGCTACCTTGCTACCTTTGTAGGAGCGGCTTTAGCCGCGATTCTTCGACCTGAATTGCATTCACGGCATCCCTGCCGGACTAACTTCAGTGCGTTTCAACCACGGGGTCCGCGTCAACGCGAATCGCCGGTAGGCGCTTC
>JANQFF010000147.1 GCA_028277965.1 Pseudomonadales bacterium | reverse complement strand
CTCCCCGGGATACCCTCATCCTTTCCGGACGCTATTCGACGCTGCAGGTCGATGCCGATGGCACCGACAGTGATCGCACCAACGGCAATGTCACCTGGCAGCGGATGGTCTCGCCCAAATTGACGCTGGCCCTGGACGCTACCTACGAGTCGGTGGAGTTCGAGCAGGACGACCTGGTGGGTATTTCCAACGACTTTTCCAACGACTATGATCGGCAGACGGCCAGTCTCAATATTGTCCGGCGTATTCGCCACGGCCAGATAAACCTGAATGCCGGTTACTCCGTCATCGACAGGAGTATACTGGAGGACGATGTCAAATCCCCGGTGTACGGCCTCAATGTAACCCTGCGGGGCTTTGGGGGTGAGAATACGCTGAATGCGCTGCGCTCTCTGACCGACAATACCGCGGGTCTCAACCGCGGCCTGCAGGCGACCCTGGGTATTCCCAACGTCGGCAATACCGGTACCGAGACAGATCCCGACTTCGGCGGCACCGGCGCGCAGATCGTGATCAGAGAACAGCTCGTGCTCGGCCACAAGCGCTTTGTCTTCAGCCCGCGCAATACCCTGGGTTTCGGCGTCAGCTGGAATGAAAGGGAAGAGGAGGACAGCGGGCAGGTCGAATCGAGACAAGGTGTTGAACTCAACTTTGAACGCACCCTGAGCCCGGCGACCTCGCTGCGGCTAAATGTCGGTTACAATGAGTTCGAGCGCTCCGACGATACGGACGAAGTGATCGACCGCAGGAAGAACGCCGGCCTGGTGTTGACTTCCAGAATCAATGAAAAACTGTTTTACAACTGCAGTATTACCTATTTTGATCGCACGGGTGAAATACTGAGTCAATACACTTCCAACAGCATCAGCTGTGGAATCAACTACAATATTCGTTAGCCCGGAGGCAGGTGTGGCCGCCAGCGGTTACCCCGTGCCTGCAGATAGATAGGTTGAAGTAATAATGTCGGATACAGTTGTCAATGTCATGAGTTTTGACGTGGAGGACTACTTCCAGGTAGCCGCTTTCGAGTCTACCATTCCCCCGTCGAGCTGGAACCAGTTGACACCGCGGGTAGATCGCAATACGGAAAAGATACTGGGTTTACTTGCCGAGTACAACACCCAGGCAACCTTCTTTGTGCTGGGATGGGTGGCCGAACGTTTTCCGCAACTGATCAAGAGGATCGCCAATGCGGGGCACGAGGTGGCCAGTCACGGCATGATGCACCAGAAAGCCTCGGCTCAGGCGCCGCTGCAGTTTGGTCGCGATATCAGCGATTCGAAAAAGCTGCT
>JANQFF010000518.1 GCA_028277965.1 Pseudomonadales bacterium | reverse complement strand
GAATTTGCGGATGGTGGTTCCTTCCTCGGCCAGCATGCGCTCAAACGCGTTGATCTGGTCGAAGCGTTTCGACCAGACTTCTTCTGGCGCCAGGCCCTTTACCCGCACCACCAGCACGTCCTCATAGTGGCTGCGATTGAAGATCGCCATCTGCCCTTTCCCCGGCGTATGCTGGTGCACGCGCCATAAGTAGTCGTGCGCCAACTCCTCTTTGGAGGGCGCTTTAAAGCTGGTCACAGACACGCCTTGCGGGTTCACCCCCTCGAACACATGTCGGATCGTCCCATCTTTCCCGCTGGCATCCATGCCTTGTAGCACCACCAGCACTTTGTGCTTGCCTTCCGCGTACAGCAACTCCTGTAGTGCTTCCAGTTCTTCGTTCAAGGCTTTGAGCGCCGCGCGCCCGGCCGTTTTGTCCCCCTCGAACGCGCCCTGGTCCCTCGCATCACGCTCGGCGAGGCGGATCTTCTCATCTGTTTTAACGCGATAGTGGTCCATACGCACCTACTGCCCCGCGATGCTCGGTTCGGGCAGATTGTAGTAGTTGTACACCGCCCGCGCCATGTCTGCGATCATCGTTGACACCGGGTCCCAAACCAGTTGCACCGGGTGGTAGGTGAAGATCGCTAACACGTAGTCCCCGCTGGGTGTGAACATGATTCCCGCGTCTCCGATGGTGCGTATCACGCCGTTGAGATCTGGAACCCAGCCGTGTTTATGCGCGATGCGCGTGCCGCTGGGCACACCGGCCTCCAGCAGCACAGCGATCTTGTTCTCTGTGAGCAGGTCGATCATCTCTTGGCATTCAAGCTGTGTGATTTCGCCGGCAAATACCGCACGCAATGTGCCGCCGCCGGTTTGCGCGCACTGATACAGGTCCGCCAGCAGCACGCCCATGTCGGTTAGCGTGGTCTGGTTGTAAATGTCGGGGTCCGTATTGAGGTCAGTGCGCGTGTTTGCGGGTGTTTCGATGATCTCAAGCAGGGGTGAACCGATCCTGAAATAACCCGCCAGAAAGGTGTTTTCCAGGCCTAGCGACCGCATGTCGGCCGTAACGTCCAGCGGACCGGTCGCCGGGTCGATCACCTGCTCCATCAGCCAGTCGGAGGGTTCGTTCCCCGACTGCCTGATCATCACAGACAGCAGGTTGCTCACTTCTTCTGGAGGCTCTTCGCCGATCCGCCGGTAGACCGACACCATCACCGGCACCTTGATCATGCTCGCTGCTGTAAAGGCCACGTCCGGCGCTGTGGACAAGGTTTCTCCCCGCTGGTACAGAAAATGGATTTCTTCACCCGTTTGCAGATCGATCAGGTATACCCCCGTC
>JANQFF010000508.1 GCA_028277965.1 Pseudomonadales bacterium | reverse complement strand
CATGTGTGAGAAACACCGGTTTCGGTCACAAGCTCCAGCGTGGGTGCAAGCGAGAGGTACGCTGCAGGGGATTTGAAATCGATATAGATATCGAGATGCATCACAGCGTATATGCAATATCGGGCGCCGCTGTGGTCTTACCCTCGAGGAGCCACCGGACGTATGGAAGATGCTCTCGCCCGAAGAGGATCTCACCCTCGATGACATAGGTTGGAACACCAAAGATGCCATGGCTGTGTAATTGCGCGTACAAATTATCGTGGAGTTCGCGGCCTTCTCCGCTCTCGTACTCGGCGAACCCGCGGGTGTCGACACCGGCCTGTTCGAGCACACCAGTAACGACAGTGACATCCTCGATATCGAGCTCCCTTCGCCAGAACGGGGGATACACGGCATTGAGATAATCCGGCAACCTGTCTCTCGCAGTCTTCATGACCCACAGAATTGCGACGTTGGCGATGCTTGAATCCCAGATCTTTTCCGTTCCCTTGAGCATGTGTCCCTGGCGCTCAGCGTAGCGGCGGGCGTCCATATACGCATATTTGATACCGCTCCACTGACTGGCTGAGCGGTTACTCTCCACAACGACACCGGATTTCTTCCGTGCCGAGCCGAGGTATGAGGGAATATCCAGCGTCAGCGGACGCCAGTCGAATTTCAGCCCAAGGCTGGCTTCCAGGTCCAGCGTGGGTTTAATGGCCACAAAAGCGTAAGGGCTTTTGATATCGATGTAGACGATGACGGGTGCGTCACTTTCGAGAGCAAGCATGTCACGAAGTATAGGGTATTCACCCACTCAGGTGTTCGAGGGGGAGGGCCGTCGATGACTTGATGCGCTCCATTGCAAACGATGATGAAACATCGTGCATGGGTGCTACCGCGATCAGCTTTTTATACACCCTGTCGTAGTCGTTGATGTCCTGCACGACCACCTTCAACAGGTAGTCTGTATCCCCGCTCATGCGGTAAAACTCGACAACCTCGGGCAGTGCTTTGACACCCTCAGCAAATTTTTCCAGCCACTTCGCGTTGTGCTCCCCGGTTTTCACAGACACAAAGACGGTGACGTTCAAACCAAGTTCACGCTCATCGAGAAGCGCAACCTGTCGCCGGATAACGCCACTTTCCTGCAGGCGTTTCACACGGCGCCAACAGGCGTTGGTTGAAAGGCCGATGCGTTCGGCAAGTTCCGCCACGGGTAGGTCTGCGCGGGTCTGGAGTTGTTGCAGAATGAGATGGTCGTAGCGATCGTACTTTCGCATATTTTTCCGGTTTTCGGTAAAAAACGGGAATATATTACATCGCTATAACAGATCTGGGGGAAAATGGTGAAAAAATTACCGACATTGACGAATATACTGTGTCCATGTCTCAGTGCGTAGTGCCATTCTTCGACTTCAGCACCGGGGTCTGTAGTTATGTTGTGACAGACCCACACACTCAAACCTGCGCAATTATCGACCCTGTCGGAGATGACAATACTGATCTGATCCAGGAGTGGGTCGAGGCCAGTGGTCTGACGGTACGCTGGATACTAGAGACACATCTCCCTCTCCCCGGTGAGAATCTCAATGACGACCAGTTGAGCAGGCTCAAAAAACGGTTTGTCTGTGCGAGTACTGTCACAGGCTCACGCCATTTGAAGAGCTACGACAGGGTTGTGGTGGGGGGTGACAAAATCTGTCTCGGCGGGGTATGTGCACGCGTCCTCGAAACACCCACACGTGCAGGAGACGCGGTCAGTTATCGCTTTGAAGGTGCGGTCTTTGTCGGCAACGCCCTGGCTGCGGGTGCTGCGAGTACGGCAACACTCGAGAAGATACTCACCCTGCCGGGTGAAACCCGTCTGTATGTTTCCAGAGTCAGTCCCTGCCGGGGAGAGGAATTAAACAGTTACCGCTTTGTCACAAGCGTCGCCGCAGAGCGAGCCCGCCTCGGAAAGGAAGTGGACACCGCAGCTGACAGCATGTTTAACGGAGCCTATGCCAGTTGAATCCACTGTATCTGCGGGCACCCCAGTGACACGGTCTGCCGCATGGGCGATATTGATTGCGGTCCTGGCACTTGGAATCTACCTGCGCAACCCCGCGGTGGCCCTCCTTGGAGGGTTGGCAATCCGACTCACGATGGGTGTCAATCCCGTACCGGGAGCTGGCAAACTCGGGGGCCGCAGCCTGCAGACAGCCATCGTCCTTCTCGGCTTTACGCTCGGTATCGACCGTATGGTCGACGTATCAGCAGACTATGGCGTGATCGTTGCGATCTACGTCCTCGCGACCCTTGGTCTGGGGTGGATGTTTGCCAGAGTTGTTCGCGGAGACCGCACAGAAGCAGCACTCCTTTCGAGTGGCACGGCAATCTGTGGTGGAACTGCCATCGCCACACTTGCACCGCTGATGGGCGCGAGAG
>JANQFF010000506.1 GCA_028277965.1 Pseudomonadales bacterium | reverse complement strand
AACGGGGTTGGACCAGACGCAGATGTCATCGAGCTCAGCCTCGAGTCCGCCTGTGGTGAGATCACGCTTGTGTTTGAGGACAGGGTTGGTGACGTTGGCGTGGGCCTCGATGCCATCTTTGTAAAACTCAGCGGCGATAGCTGCGGCGAGATAGTTGCTCCCGGCATCATGGCGGCGGGCGAGGATCTTTTCGAGCATGGGTGGGCGCGCGTAGATGTAGCCGAGACGGAATCCCGGTGCCAGGATTTTCGATAATGACCCCAGATAAATCTGGTTGGGGCTGTCGTCCAGTGCAAAGATCGCAGGTTCTATTGGACCCTCGTAGTGGACGTCCGCATAACAGTTATCCTCGACAATGGGGACGTCATAGCGTGCGGCCAGCTCAATCATCTCCAGTCGTCTTTGTTTTGGCATCACGAAACCGGTCGGGTTCTGGTAGGTGCTGATCGCGTAGATGAATCTCGGCAGTCGGCCTTCACCCGACAGCCGTTCGAGTTCTTTTTCCATGTGGTCGATACGCATCCCGCCTTCATCGAGACGAATACCCACCATGTCGTACTTGAGGCTACGGTAGGCTGAAAGCGTCCCCGGGTAGCTGAACTCCTCGACGAGCACGGTATCCCCGTGGTTCTCCTGCAGGGCTTCAGCGGTGAGGGTCACTGCCTGCATGGAACCGTTGGTGAGGATGAGATGATCGGGATCGATCTCAACCCCTTCACGTTCACCTTCGCGTTTGGCCATCGCTTTGCGCAAACCCTCGTGGCCGAGATTGCCCGGGTATTCGGTGATGGCTTCCGCCTGTTCCTCGATCACCCTAACAGCCGCTGCTTTCAGGGCTTCAGTTGGAAACGTGCTTGGGTCGGAACGCCCAGCACCGAAGTTGTAGAGGATTTCAGACATTGCCGGATACCAGGTTGTTGTTTTTCAGATACGAATAGCTTTTAGCGACGGCTGTCATCATGTCTGTGTCGCACTTGTCGAATTCAACGACAGCCCATTCAAATACATCAGGATCGACAGCGTCAAAGAGGGCGGGGACGTCCATTGCGCCGTCACCCACGGCCACGTTTGCTTCACCTTCACGCAACGGTCCGTCTTTGACGTGCAGAAGCGGGGTGCGCTCGCGAACCCGGCGAATCTCCTCAGCAGCGTCGTTGTTGCCAAAATTGGCCGCCCAATACGTATCGATCTGGAATTCGACGTCGGGCACAGCGTCCTGCAGGTAGTGGTAGGCAGTTCTGCCGTTGATTTTGTTGTATTCCCAGTAGTGATTGTGGAGGAACAGCGTTATGCCGTGAGGTTTCAGGTCGTCCACCATGCGCTGAGTGGTCTCTATCGTTTGTTGCAGGCTGTCGTAATCAGCAAAGTCGGCCGGTGCAAATCCACCGGCGGCACGGGTGAGCCCAAACTCCCTGATGACATCGACAACCTGGCTGATGCTGTCAGACCGATTGACCCACGGAAAGTGCGATGAGCTGATCTGCATGCCCAGGGTCTCAACCTGGTTGCGAAACTCGCGCGGTGTTTTGCCAAAGAGATTAAAGGGTTCGACACCCTTGTAACCGGTCAACGCCACTTTGCTCAAAACCGCATCGAAGTCATCGGCCGATTCCTCGCGCAGGCTGTAGAGCTGCACGGAAACAGGTGGTGGTGAAGTACTCATATTTCTCCTCCCTTTCGGCTATCGTAACAGATGCGTCATGCTCGCAGAGGGGGGTATATGGTTCTCGAAAACGCAGCAAAAATCCTGACACAGGCACAACGTGAGAAGTACTTCAGGGACGGGTACGTGGGCGTTCCCGGGCTCGTTGGAGATGAATGGCTGCAACGACTCAACAAAGTCACGGCGGAATTTGTCGAGGCAAGCCGGCATGTCACGGGAAAAGAGGACAAGCGCTTCGATCTCGAGCCGGATCACACGCCCGAGGCGCCCCGGATCCGCAGGCTGAATTCACCCGTCGACTGCCATGAGGAGTACTGGGCGTTCGCCAGCAAAGGTCCGTTTGTCGACATTGCCGAAGACCTGCTGGGCCCGGACATCAAATTCCATCACGCCAAACTCAACTTTAAATGGGGTGGTGGCGGTGAAGAGGTGAAATGGCACCAGGACATCCAGTTCTGGCCACACACAAACTACGATGTCATCACCATCGGGGTTTATCTCGACGACGTGACCGATGACATGGCACCGATGGGGGTGATACCTGGCAGTCAGGATGGACCTCTGTTCGATCTGTACGATCAATCCGGGCAGTGGACAGGCAATATCCGTGACGAGGATCTGCCGCAGGTGGCGACCGGTCGTGCGGAATACCTCGGCGGACCGGCCGGCTCGATCACCGTGCACAATTGCCGCTCGATCCACGGGTCACCGCCCAACGAGAGCCCGCGTCCGAGACCCCTCCTGCTGTGTGCCTACAGCGCGGCTGATGCGTTGCCGATCACAAACCTCACCGCCGGGGGTCGATACGCGGAGTGTGTGGTTCGGGGCAAACCCGCACGCTGGGCACGGTTCGACCCGCGCCCGGTGCTCATGCCGCCCGACTGGTCCAAGACGGGGTACAAGTCGATCTTCGAGCATCAACAGAGAGAAATGTAGTGTAAATCTGTAGGAGCGGCTTCAGCCGCGATAGATGTCCGGAAGGGGCTTATTCGTACGTCTACCTGAAAAAGGAGGTAATCCATGCACCAGATCAGATTTCCCAATGAGTCCCCGGAGTACCGGGCAAAACGCGACGAACTACTCCAGGCAGAGGTAGAGCTCAGAGCCAGAATCGAAGAGGTAGCGGCCCTGCGTCGCGGACTACCCCTGGGTGGCGAGGTAGCGGATTACCCGTTCGAAGGTGCTGACGGCCCGGTTCGCCTGAGTGAGCTTTTTGGCGGCCATTCGACGCTCATCGTATACAGCTACATGTATGGTCCGAACATGGACCAGCCTTGCCCGATGTGCAGCGCATATGCCGACTCCCTGAACGGGCAGCTGAAACACATCAACCAACGGGCGAGCCTGGTTCTCACCGCGCAGCGCCCTTACGCCGACATTGCCGCGTTGGCCTCAGAACAGGGTTGGGGTGACATCACCTTTGTATCCGGTGCGGGCAACACGTACGCCCAGGATTACAAAGGCGAGATGCCGGACGGCAGCCAGGTGCCGATGTGCAATGTTTTTGTGAAAACGGATGAAGGTATCCGCCATTTCTGGACGTCAGAGATGTTTTTCGTGCCGTCCGACTTTCACCCACGTCACGTCGATATGCTCTGGCCGCTCTGGCATTACTTCGATGTGACGCCGGAGGGGCGCGGAGAGTTCATGCCGGGGCTACAATACTGAGATCACCCATGATCAGGAAAAGCCTTGGATCTCGATGCAGTACCGATAGGGGAGGATGCCCCGAACGACGTTAACGTTGTCATAGAAGTGCCTGTCGGCGGCGAGCCGATAAAATACGAGATGGATAAACAATCGGGAGCGCTCATTGTCGACCGCTTCCTGTACACGTCCATGCGCTACCCCGGCAACTACGGATTTGTCCCGCACACCCTGTCGGAAGATGGGGACCCCATTGATGTCCTGGTAGCGAGCACCCGGGCAATCACACCGGGTGCAGTGATGAACTGTCGTCCGATTGGTGTCCTGATCATGACGGATGAGGCGGGTCAGGATGAGAAAGTCCTGGCTGTACCCTCGACGCGATTAACGCGCCGGTACGAAAATGTGCACGAATACAGCGACCTGCCGGAGATTACGCTCGACCAGATCACTCACTTTTTCGAACACTACAAAGATCTCGAAGGGGACAAGTGGGTGTCGGTAGGAGGCTGGCGTGATTCGGAGACCGCGAAGCGCCTCATATCGGAAGCGATGGCGCGAGCGGCTGAAAACAAAGATTGATACTCAGTTAGACGTGAGCACTCCGGCCGACGAATCCCTGAGAGAGAGCATGCGTCGCTACGGTCTGTTCTGGACAGGGGTAGGATGGTTTTTCAGAAAACTGGACGAGTGGTTTGAGCTACAGGTGTGGGTGGTTCAAACCCGCCCACTCATCACAGGTTTTGAAATGCCGCAGGAACTGGCGGACCGCTTTACTTTCCGGGGGCTGAACCAGGATGACCTTGTGGCGGTTTGTGGAATTCCCGGCTTTGACCTGACCGAAGACTTCGTTAGACAGGCTTTTGCACGCGGCGATACCTGCGATGGCGTATACGATGGGGAAGAACTCATTGCTTTTACGTGGCGCACGACAGAACTGGCTCCGGTGATCGATGATTTATGGCTGCGCTTTACCGGGGAAGGGATGCGCTATGGCTACAAAGCACTGGTGCTGCCTGCCTATCGGGGCATGCGTCTCAGCCACGCCAATGCCAGGCATCACGATCTGCGATACCGGTCCGAAGGTATCTTCACGGACATTTCTTACATTGCGCTGGCCAACCTTGCTTCTCTGAAAAACGCCTACCGTGATCCGCGCAGGAAAATTGTTGGATTTGCGGGGTTCCTCCGTCGTGGAGATCGGTTCCATACGTTCAGAACACCGGCAGTCAAAAAGCACCTGGCGTTTGAGCTGCATGATGATCTGAGCCGGTGAGGCTCACTTCCTTGCGATGAGTGTTGCAAATCTCGATCGATAGGGATTGCCGTTTTCGTCGAGACGATGAAACGTGCCTGGGTTTTCGTTGTATTCGATCGGGGTCCAGGTGCTGTAATAGCCCAGTAGTTCACGCTCGCCAAACGTGAACGGCCAATCGATCGGGCAGGGATCGGTCTCTGTAGATATGGGTGCCACGATGAGGTTGATTCCACCTGGTTTCGTATGTGCCTGCATGTTTGTGATAACCGCCTCTATGGAGTCAGCGGGCAAAAACTGCATCACAACTGTCGACGCAACCAGATCGTAGTCCTCGTCGATCGATGCGGTAGCGATATCGTAGAGTTGGGTGCGAATGCCACGGCACTCTTCTTCAGCAGCGATGATTTCCTGCAGCGTAGCTATGGCTTTCGCGGAATGGTCCACCGCAGTGACTCGAAATCCTCTGGTTTGCAGATAGATGCTGTTGCGCCCGCGACCACAGCCGAGATCCAGCGCGTCCCCGGGTTGAATGTGATTCACAACCTCAATCACCGCTGAGTGCGGAGCACTGAGTCCGTACTTTTCCTCGTAGAACGCTGCCGGTTTATCGTTAGAGTCAGTCAAGTGTCTGGTAGCCAGGATTTTTTGCCGTTACGAAAAACGTGGTTTATCTGAAGACTTTCCTGAATTCCAGTGCAACGACACGACCGCTGGGGTCTATCTCGTCACGGGAGAAGCCAGGAGGTGCTTCGCCAGATTGATTCCTGACGCGCTGATGTGTGTCGAAGAGGTTTCGAAAGGTCAATTTTACTCGCGCGGATTCGAGAAACGGATATTGCCTCACCCATCCGGAGCCCCGGTTGAAGGAGTAGACAAGCGCGAGGTTTGCCTGCAACTGATCATCGTATCTGAGGAGCCCCGTCGACCCCGGCAGCGTGGTCCTGGAGTCCCGCCAGACGAAATTGAATCGAGCCGTCAGGGCACGATAGGAGTAACTACCTCGTAGTGTCACCTCGTGTTCTGCGCCGCCACGTTGGCGTCCCGCGTTGCTGATGCCGACGTAGTCCAGAGGGCGTATGCCGGGGCCAATTGTGAGTTCGTCTTCCAGTGTGAACGTGTGGTTGAGAGAGAGTCGCAGGCGCCCCCCTGTCCTGTTTTGCCCACGCCCGCCACGCCAGCCCCTGAATTCGCGGCTGCGTGATCGATCGGCGGCGTTGTTGTTGCGAGATCGACCGTCAGAGCGCCCTTGACGGGCGGATTCGCCGCGTACGGTGCGCGTGTAGTGCAGCCCCCAGCGCAGTTCGCGGCGTTTTTCCTTATCGAGGTTGATCGGCCGTGTATCGAATTCGACTAACGTGCCACTGGCATCCCGAATGAACCGGTTGGGAAACGCAGCTTCGATTTCCGCATTGGGGCTCGGAAATGTCAGTATGGGGTTGTCGGTCTCACTGTCGACGTAGTCGAGGGTGAACGTCAGGTTGTGGCGGTCGAAGGGTTCAAACCGCGCGTTGAGATTGAAAACGTCGCGTGTGTCGGACCGCAACGCGGGATTCCCGCCGGTCACGAGGGTGGCATCGACCGATTGACCGGTGACGAAGTCGAATACCCTGCGACTGGGAAACCGCGAGACCGGGTCACCCAGTTGCGCCATGCCGGGTGCTCCCTCCTCGCGGGTGAGGGAACCGGACAGTCTCAATGCCCGGCCGGTGCGCCAGGTGAAGCCTCCGCCAAATACGTTGAGCGTGCCAAAATCGCTGTAGCGGGTGGTTTCCAGATTGGTGTTGAACAATAGGCGGGCGCCGTTGCTGGCTGTGAAAACCGGTGCATCCAGGCTGAAGCGGAGTTCACGAACGTCCCTCGAGAGATGGACTGTTGCCCCGCCCGAATCTCTGCTGTCCTGATCAATGGAACGCCAGGCGACGCTGCTGGTTGTCCGTACGGGTCCTCTTGGGGTGTCGAACAGTCTGCCGCGAACGAGCAGGTGGGACGATGTATCTGTTGTTTCGGTCGAGTCGTGGTCCCTGCGCAGTTCGACCTCTGCCGGACCCACGAGGGGATCAATCGAGGGATCACCGGTGTTGACGGCGAACAGAAAGTCGTCAGCCTCAAGCGCTCGATCTGTGTGGACATCCCTGTCTGACTGTGTATGAGAGTTCAGCCAGTTCCAGGACCATCCCCGCCAGTGTCCGGTGAGCGTGGCATTCAGGAGAGATCGTCTGGTTTCCATATCGCGGCTGAGCGTGTTCGGATAGCTTCTAGCAACCGTTACATCGTTCGCGAACAGCGAAGCAGGGTGTGTGGTGGGTACAACGTAGCTGATGCTGCCAATTCCCTGATCACCGTCTGAATGGACATCCTCGAATTCCCCGGACAGGGTCGCCGAGAGCCGGGTGCCGACGGGAAAAGTGTAGCTTGCGTTGACTGACTTCGAGACCTGCTCCGTGATCAACGTGCGGGCTGAGCGTTCATCGATGCGATCCGGGTTGTTGGCCGAAGCCAGCAGGTCGGTGAGCGATAATGCGGTCAGGTCGTCAGGCAGTGTTGTCGAGAAGACGGGTTCACCCGCCAGCGTTGAAAGGACAGGATCGATTTCACCGCCGATGCCGAAGAGGTTCCCTTGCGGACTGGCTGGCTCGGTGGTGAGGAGTGCCGGAATATCTCGGTCGGACTCATGCAGCGGGAGGCGCTGATTGACCTCAGCGCTGACGTTCAGACGTTTACTTTCCAGGATTCTGAGATGGCTTGTATCAACCAGACCGTTTTCCGCACCACCCTCGGTGGACGAGTCTGCGGACAACCTTGCAATTGTCGCGCGAAAGCGGGGTTTGAGGACAAAGTTGACAACCTTCTGGTCCGCCCGGTAGCCGAATTGCAGCGCTACGTCTTCGGGGTATACCTCAACGCGATCGACAGACTCGGGTGGGTAGCTGCGGATTTCACGGAAGCTCGCTATCCGCTGCCCGTTGACCAGCACCACCGGTGGTCCGCTTTGCCGCCCGCGTCCACCGGCCAGATCCGGTCCAATTTCCTCCAGCAGCTCACTCAGGGTACTGACAGCAAGCGCGTTTATCGCAATCTGATCGTAGCTGACCTCAGGCTCGATGTAGCCATCGATGCCAAAATTGAGGCGTTCCGCCACAACAGTGATTTCTTCGATTGTCTCTGTTGCGTCTGAGTTTTGCGCATAACCGGATCCAGCCACTGCCGAGGCGAGCAGGAACGCACAGACTTTTTCTATGACTTCGTTCATCACCAGTATCGCAATTGGACCTCAGGACCGGTCATATGTTTAACCCATTTTGCGGTCAGGGTTGACTTTCTTTCCGATCTAACTTTACAGTGTCAAGATAAAGCAAGAGAAAAACAACGAGGATCACATCGTGGGCAATCCAATTCTGGAAGAGCGTGTCACAGCTGAGGTCAATCAGGACGAGTTTGTCGTATTTCTGATCGGCATGCGGGTAAACAAACCCTGGAAGGTACACAAGTGGATGCCCGTGGCCCGGGCCATGGGCCGCATGCTGCAGGAACTCGACGGTGCTGAAGATATGGGCCTGCGCCATGTGGAAAACTGGTTCGGGCGCACCTCCATCATGGTCCAGTACTGGGATTCGTACGAACATCTGGAAGCCTACGCCAAGGCGCGGAATCTCGAGCATCTCCCGGCATGGGCGGCGTTCAACAGGGCTGTTGGATCCAATGGTGACGTCGGAATCTGGCATGAAACGTACGTGGCAAGTCCCGGCAGCTATGAATGTGTTTACAACAACATGCCGCGGTTTGGTCTCGCAAAGGCGTACGAAGTGATACCAGCCACGGGTGCGTACAACAGCGCACGAGGGCGCCGTGATGCTGCTGAAAAGTTTGTGCCGCAGGAAGAAGTCGCCTGACACCGCCAGGACAGGCCATTGTGTTACGCAATCCCGGAATCTAAGCTGATGGCCCTTCTTAACAAGGGGGGGCCAAAGGGGGAATCATGAGCGAACGTACTGAAGTGGGGATGCAGGCTGAATTCTGGAACGAAGCCGGTGGGCGAATGTGGGTAGACAACATCGAGCAGACCCATGCGCTCATTCAACCGCTGGGTGATGTGGTCCTGGAAAAAGCCGCGCCTCAGGCAGGTGAATCGGTACTTGATGTGGGGTGTGGCGGCGGTCTCAACAGCGTGGAAATTGCGGAGCGCGTTGGGAAGACCGGATATGTGCTCGGTGTGGACGTATCCGAGATGATTCTCGACTACGCGCGTGCCCAGCCGGGCCTGCAGGACAATCTCGAATTCGCCTGTGTCGATGCTGCTGTGGAAGATCTCGGGAAAGAACGGTTCGACCTTCTGTTCTCACGTTTTGGCGTAATGTTTTTCGAGGATCCCAAGGCAGCGTTTGCAAACATGCGCTCATGCCTTAAGCCTGACGGCAGGGTGGCTTTTCTGTGCTGGCAGGCACCGCAGAAGAACCCGTGGCTGAGCTGCCCGATGCAGGCAGCGTTTGAGATTCTAGACCCCCCGGAGGCAGCTATAGATCCCCGCGCCCCGGGACCTTTCTCGATGGCCGAAGCGGACTGGATCGAAGAGATTCTGGCAGATGCAGGTTACGAGGCTGTCCAGGTTGAGAACATTGAACTGGACATGCCTATGGGCCAGCTCGACGATGCGGTGTCTTACTCGATGCGCTTTGGACCGGCTGTCGAAGCGCTGAGTCAGGCGCATGGAGAACAGCGGGATGCTGTGGAAGCAGCCATCCGAAAGTCGTTTGAACCGTTTGCCGGGCCGGACGGCGTTGTGGGACCCACTGCCACATGGCTTGTCACAGCGAATCGAGGTGCCTGAGCGCGCCGCTCAAGGATCCATTCAAGGAACACAAGCGGATGCAAGCGGATGAATGTACGTAATCTCGTAATGGGTTTCCTTGCCCTGACGGTATTCGCCGCGCAGGTCACGGCTTCAGACAAACCGGGCCTCAGTCGGGAAAACGTGTCCGCATTTTTCGATACGGCGTTTTCCGTTCAGCAGAAAAACCATGAACTCGTGGGGGTGGTGGTCAGCGTCGTTCATGAAGGGGAAGTGCTTTTCAAAGCCGGATACGGTTTTGCGGATCTCGGGGAACGCATCCCTGCGGATCCGGATGATTCACTTTTCCGCATCGCCTCGATCACAAAACCCTTCGTCTGGACCGCCATCATGCAACTGGTGGAGCAGGGACAGTTGTCGCTCGATGATTCTATCGATGAGTACATCGACTATGGAATACCCGAGACGTATGAAGAACCGATCCGGGTCTGGCATCTCCTGACCCACACGCCTGGATTCGAAGAAAGAGGCATCGGCGGCACGATCAAACTGGCGGAAGACGTTCCAAGCCTCGGCGAATATCTTGCGGAGAACATCCCCGCGCGGGTCCGCCCACCCGGAGAACAGGCGTCTTATTCGAATTACGGATCGGCAATTGCGGGCTACATCGTGGAAAGGATCAGCGGTCAATCCTGGTCCGATTATGTGGACAGGCACATCCTGACTCCGCTTGGGATGACAAGCACAAATACGCAAATGGTCATGAGTGACGCCCTCAAGGCCCGGCATGCCAAAGGCTACCGCTACCAGGCTGGCCAGTTTGAAGCGTCGGACTACGAGTACTTCATGGGTTTACCGGCAGGTCATATCAGCACCACCGCAAGCGACATGACACGTTTCATGCGTGCGTTCCTGAACGACGGGTCATTTGAAAATGGCCGGATTCTTCGCCCCGAAACGACGCAGCAGATGTTCCAGCCGTTGTTTGAGCCTCATGATGGGATCTCGCCGATGTTGCACGGTTTTTACCGGGCGGATCGTCAGGGGCTCGAGGTGTTCGGGCACGGCGGTGACGTGAACCAGTTTCACAGCAACCTGTCGTTGATCCCTGCGCACGATCTTGGGCTCTTTGTATCGTTCAACTCCGATCCGGGTGCAGGTGCAAGGAGCCGGTTGGTCGCGGCGTTCATCGATCATTTCTTCGGTTCGGACTATCTGCGCACAGCACCGGAACCCGCTGACATCGATCTCGAACCATACGCGGGTGAGTACCTGTCATTGCGACGTAACCAGTCGACGTTCGAGAAGCTGGGGTCGATTGTCAACGTGGTGTCAGTCTCGGCACAGGAAAAGGAACTGCTGGTGTCGGGTGGTGGGGTCAGTCGCTGGATACCTGTAGCCCGGAATACGTTCACTGCGAAGTACGCCGACCAGACACTGGCCTTTCAGCGCAACGCGGATGATGAAGTGACGCATATGGTGATCGGATCACCGCTATCGACGCTGGACCGGGTCAGCGGCCTGGATGCGCCCGGCAACCAACGCCTTCTGATCGGTTTCCTGCTGGTCACCGCCCTTATTGCGGTCATCGGCTACGGGGTTCGTGCACGGTACCGGGCGAGGCAGGAGGTACGCCTGCCGCGATCGGATGTGGCTGTGGCCTGGGTATTCTCCTTACTCGTGATCGTTCTATATGCCTATCTGATCATCACGCTCAATTCAGACGTTCAGGAGTTTTCCTATGGTGTTCCGACAACGGCGCATATTTTGATGTTGCTGATGTGCCTGAACGTTGTCCTCGGGTTGGTTGTGGTCTTCTTCTCAGCGAGGCACTGGATGACGGGCGCTGGTGAATTGTTCAGCAGAATTCGTTTTTCGATTGTCGGGCTCGCCGCGCTCACAAACCTCTGGGTCGGCTGGTACTTCAATATCCTGAGCTATCCATTTCTGTGACACTAACGGTCTGATTCTTAAGGCTCGTACGCGGCTGCATCCGCCAATACCCGCTGCATGGACTCACGCGCCTCAATCCGGGCAAACCAGTCTGTGGCCCCGACGGCATCCAGAAGGTCAATCTCAGCGTGAATTCTTGCGGAATGGCGGGCATACACGAGCATGAAGTAGCAGAAAATATCCGCGTAGGTGAACGTGTCGCCAAACACCCAGGGATCAAAGCTTGTTAACGATGGAATCGCTTCCACTGCCTGAGCCAGGTGTTTTGCCACGTACGCCTTCTCGGCATCGGTGGTTTCTTCACCGCGCAATACCCCATACCCCTGCCGCGCCACCCACTCCACATAGAGCTCCAGGGATTTGTTGATTTCCGAAAACTTGGCTCTCTCGTACGGGTCGGCTGGGCGCAGGGGCACCTCGGGACAAGTGTCTTCCAGGTAGTCGAGGATCGCGGTTGTTTCCGTCAGCGGTCCCTGATCCGTGACCAGGCAGGGTACCTTGGCCATGGGGCTGAGTTTGAGATACTCCGGGGTTGGAGGCACCGGTTCTTTCACCTCAGTGAATTCCAGACCCTTTTCAATCAGGACGGCTTTTACCGCGTTGTAGTAGTTACTTCGTGCCCGGCCGTGAAGTGTCAGCATGTCTATTCCCCTTTCAGGTGTTGTGCGTGAAACGCGATGTGTTCGCCGATAGATGAGGCGATGAAAAAGTAGCTGTGGTCGAATCCCGGCTGTCTGCGAACGGTCACGGGATAGCCGGCCTTCTCAGCCGCTTCCTCGAGCAGTTCGGGTTTGAGCTGTTCGGTCAGAAACTCATCCGCTTCACCCTGGTCGATGAGTACAGGCAAGTGATGTTCAGCAGAGTTGATCAGCGATGTGGCATCGTAGTCGTGCCAGAGTTCGCGGTCTTCACCCGGGTATCGTCCGAGGGCTTTCTCGCCCCAGGGACATCTCGATGGTGCGCAGATGGGCGCAAAGGCAGACACACTCCGGTAGCGCTCAGGGTTTTTGAGGGCAATGGTAAGCGCACCATGTCCACCCATGGAGTGGCCGGAAATCCCCGCGGTCTCTGTATCGATATTGAGATGTTGTCTGATCAGGCCGGGTAACTCGCTCACCACATAGTCGTACATGTGATAGTGCTCATCCCAGGGTGGCTGCGTTGCGTTGACGTAGAATCCAGCGCCCAGACCAAAGTCGTAGCTTCCTTCAGGGTCATCGGCTACCTCGTCGCCTCGCGGGCTCGTGTCGGGCGCGACCAACGCAATCCCGTGTTGAGATGCATACTGCTGAGCCCCGGCTTTGGTGACAAAATTCTCGTCAGTGCAGGTCAGCCCGGACAACCAGTAAAGGACGGGAACCGCCTGTTCTTCTGCATGGTCAGGCAGGTAGACAGAAAAACGCATCGTGCAGCGGAGTACCTCAGACTGATGCTCGTAGCGATGCTGCTCGCCGTCGAAACAGCGGTTGCGGCCGATAATCTCCACGGGGCGTGCTCCAGGTTGTTCGGGGTGACAGAGCACCGGATTGTGCAATGACCCCACCGCCCATCACAACCTGAGTCTTAACGGCACAACCCCAGAGAATTGTCTTGTTCAGCTGACGTTTAACTTCCCGGCTCTAACATGTCGTTCAGACAAGCTGAAGGGGAACCGAGGTGCTTCGCGGAATATCTCTTGTTTGCGCCGCCTGCGCGGTGTTCTTTTCCGTATATACCCACGCGACTTCTTACAGTACGTGGGCAGATGTTGTGGATGTTGAGCCGGTTATAAACGAGCGCGTCGAAGTTGTTCCGGTGGAGCGTTGCCGCGAATACAGGGACTCGCGGCGCATCCGACGCGATCGATATGAGCGTGTTGAGGACGACAGGATCCATGAGCCCGCTCCCTGGCGCAGCATTGTGGGTGGTCTCATCGGCGGGCTTGTAGGCAACCAGTTTGGTGGTGGTAACGGCAAAAAGGCGTTCACGATCGCGGGTGCCATCGCCGGGGCTTCTATTGCACAACACAGAGGTGCCCGGAACACCGGTCGCCGCGACAAATCGCCAGTTCGACGTTGTGAAATCGAACATGAGCGTCGCGCTGTCGAAGATCTCGTTGGGTACGACGTGACTTACCGTTATCACGGGCGGGAGTTCACCAAGCGGACAAAGCGCCATCCGGGTAACCGTATCCGGGTAAACGTTGAGATGAGTCCTGTCGCATGGGCTAGCCGCTAGAAGATATCGTCAGTGTTCAACAAGTATGTAACCACATTTGTTGAGTTGTTCAGTCTGCGTTCACTTCCATCTGTCTAGTCTTTCACTGTCGGACATTCCGACATTGCGAACAAAACAACTTGCGAGGGGGAACCATGTCCACTTCCATGAAATCGACCTTATCCTTTGTGGTGCTGCTGGTCACGGCAGCACTTTCCTCAGTCATTTCCGTTCAGTCTCAGGCGGCGGCGACGGGCCCTGTGGTCCGGCTTTTCCCGACAACGGTTCTCGAGGACATTCGGGAAACCGGCCAGGCCGCTGAAGCGATGGAGAACAGCCTGCAGGAGGTGATCTCACGCCTCGATCTGCAGCAGCAGCTCTATACCGAAAGCCTGTGTGAAGGCTCCGACGGCGACCAGGGATGCGATCGCATAGCGAAACAGTTGGGTGCAACTTACCTCGAGATGCTGAACATCATGAGTGAAGGACTGCCTGATATGGAACGGGCGGTCGACAGTACACGCAGGAGCCTTGAAAAGCGGCTGCGAGAAGAACTTGGCCATCGAACGACACCCACCATGCTTCAGGAAACGTTGCTCGGCGAGACCACGACTTCTTCACCTGCTTCCCGTCCCGCTCTGCGCGGTAAATCCGGGGTTCGCCTGTCTGACCGCTTCAAGCAGTACTACGACCTCGTTGCGACACACAAGAACGGTCCGTCGCGATCCCTTGCTGTTGTAGCGGCTGATATCTACCTCGATATGGAAGAGGCTTCCATGCTGATTGCGGCAACCCAGGAAGAGATCTCCCGTGCCGCGCTCCTCGAGCAGCTCAATCAGTCTTTCAGCCTGATAACACCGCAGATGAGTGCTGTTGTGAGCGGCGTCAAGGAAATCCTCTTCGGCGAATCCACGGGTGAAGCGCCGATTGCGGCACCCCCAAATGCGGTCGGTGAGACGGACTTCGTCAGTCCGCTGGCGATGTAAGAACGCGACCTACGAGCTACAGGAGACAACCATGGGACTTATCAACAAACTTGGAATCATCGGTGTGCTGACGGCCTTCGGGTTAGGCGCGTGTGTATCACCACCGGTTGCAGACGTCTGCACGGGTCAGCTACCGGGCAACCTGGATCGTGCCATATCAGAAGTGGAATCACGCCTTGCCAGGGGATGTGACTATCACTTCGACAGCTATTTTGCTTCGCTGCTTGCGATTGCTGCGGAGAATCCTGACAAGGAGAACCCCCGACGCTTCAGTGACCACCTGATGAACGCGCAGGCAGACGGGATCATCAGCCGCCGCCAGGCGGAAGCTCTCTATAACCGCTACTTCAACGTGAAATTCGTGTCCTTTGCGGGTGACTACAACACGTGCGCGCAAGCCTGTCCCGTGCGCTCGAAAGTACTCACGGACATGCGCACTGAACTGACGGACAAAGAACTTGGGTTGGTCAAGGTCAGTGACGATGCGTCGCGGTTCTATCGCGCGGATAACCTCCTTCAGGAAACGGATCTCGTGCTTGAAGCAACCTGTCGCGCCTGTCAGGCAGGTCAACCGGCGGGCGAAGGTCTCGCGATCAGCCGGTAAACGGGATGAAAGGGTTCCTGCTTGGTGTAGTGATCGGAGGTGGCATGGCAGGTGGCACAACCGTGCTGTTGCGCTCCGCGGACGGTCACTCGCTGGTGACGCTCATCACTGGCTGGACACAACAGAACCTCGGGTACTCGATCTGGCTCTTCGCGGTAGTGTTGGCATGTTTCTGTGTGCACCTGACATCGCTTGCCAGGGTTTTACGACAGGTCGAGGCCCCGAATTCGGGTATGCGGGACAACGTTGCCCGGCTGGATCAGCTGACCGACGTATGGATTCAGCTTTTTGTCGGGATTGGTGTGATCTGGACTGCAATCGGCATGCGCAGTGCCCTGCAGGCAGCGCTTGGTGACGGGAATCCCGAACTGGCCGCAACCGCGGACTCGGTTCTGCGCAAGCTTGTGGACGGGGGTATTCTGCTTGCGCTCAGCACCACCATTGTCGGCGGCATCGGCAGCTACGTGATGCGCCTGACAAAGACCACCGCCGTCGGATCTCTCCTTAATGCCCACTACGACCAACGCCGCGATGAACGCATGAGCGAGCTGATCCTGATCTGTCAGCGTCTGGAGGACGAGGTGCGCGCGGCGGTTGCCCCTGGTCCGGCTCTGCGCCCCGTCTCGACAGGACAGGAGGGATCCTGAAATGTCGGCCCAGGTGCGCTTGCACGCCTCTCATGATGAGCAGCTGCAAACTGACGTCATGCGCTTTATGGCCATCATCGCTTTCTGCCTCATGGCGGTTCTGGCGCTGGTGAAGGCAAGCCCGTCCAGCCTCACACCGGTATCGGTGCAGGAACCGGTTAGTGAGTCTGCCGCAGAACAGGCGATCCCTGCAGACATTCCTGAACCTGTTGTCGTGGTGGAACCGGTGCCTGAACAGGCGATAAAACCGTTAGAAGAGGTACTGGAAGAGCCGATCGAAGTATCAGTAGAAGAGGTGAGAGAAGCACCCATAGAAGAACTCATAGAAGAACCCACAGAAACACCTGCCATTGAGCCACCGATGTCAGTCGTGGCGCCGGAGTCCAGCATGGCTGATCCGATCCCTGCCGAGGAGATAATTCAGGAAGCCGAGGCGGACGAAGCCGGCCTGTCCCTTCGTTTTGCTTCCGACAAAGATTTTCTGCGCCTTCTGGCCAGGGGTTCGATGTCTCTGTTTGCATTCGAGAGGGGCGCAACCGGTACAAGGGTTTACGAATTGGATAGCAATTACGCGTTCCGTTCGGTCAAACATCCTCCTCGACAGGTATACGAGGTGATGTCGGAGACGATTCCCGGCCTGATTACGAGTCGAACGCGATTGGAACCGGCAGGTGTGTCGCTGGCTCATACGACCTGGGGCGTGACTTTTCCGCGTGCAACAGAGGAAGCCATCGTTGCAAACGTCGAGAGGCACGCCAGCGGTACACTGATCATCAATCGCTACGGCGAGGTGCGGCATGAAGCACCGTAGGTTACACGCGAGGCTTTTCCTCTTCTTGATCGTCTGTGCGTTCAGCGGCACATCGATCGCCGCGAATACGGTGGATGGGACTCTCGGCCACTGGCTCGCGAAGCGTGCAGCACCGGAGCTCAGTGACGTCCTGACTCGGCATCCGCGCTTCAAAGGAGAGTTACTGCACTTTCAGGCTGCGTCCGACAATCTCACACACCGGATCGAACGGCGTTTGTCAGAACATCTGCTGCGCAGGCAGGGTATACGTCTCGCCTGGCGCGAAGCGACAAACTGCACATTACGGGAGGCGTCTTCATACAGAATCCGGATCGACATCCGTCCTGAGGGGAGTTTACACACAGTAAACGTGCGCATTCTCGATCTGGAGGAAGGTCAGTGGGTAGGTGGTGTCAGTCTGAGTTGGAGAGGTCGGCTGAACCGTTCGGAGCGCAAAGACCTGGAACAACCTTTCCAGTTGGCTGGAAACGCCCGACACTTCTCGTTGGAGACCCCGGATCGTCTGTCACGTCATCTCGTGGAGCAGGTTACGTGCCGTCTCCCATACCCGCCCATGGAGCAGGTCTTTGTCCGTTCTGAACATGCCCTGTTACGAAAGTACCTGACCGAACACCTGGAGAATCGGTCGTGGCGGATTGCAGATTCGTCAGGCGAGGAGGGTGAGGTGCTCGAGGTCCGCATTGCAGAGGAGCCCGACTATCAGCGCGTCACGTTGCATCTGCAATCTGCTCGCGCAAGCAGGTCACAACTGCTGGCCAGCGCATTGGTGCTGTCTTCTGCGCCGAGGCTGATGGTTGCAGAGCCCCTGTTGGGTCCAATCAACGCCGATATTGCACGTAAACAGGGTATATGCAGAGGACCTGTGCCGTGCGCCGAGGTTTCATTCGATGTAGAGCAGAGTGCTTACCTTGTCATGTTTTCGACCAGTAGCGGTAGAGTGAATCTGTTGGATTGCGATGCACCTGATCGTCCAACGACCGGTAACAGACGCTTCCGACTGAAGGTTCGAAGTTCCGATGAGCGGGACCGGCCGTCTGTTGGATTTTATGTGTTGGCCAGTACAGATAAGGCGACCGCCAGGCGTCTGGCTTCGACAGTTGGGCAGGCACCTGGTGCATGTGACGGAAACATTACCCGTGCCGACTGGATGAAGACGCTTGGAGAACAGATGTCGCGTGCGGGTAACAGTGCGGCATGGGAGGCCATCCACTTGAGTTGGGAAGGGGACGGCATTGTTCAGTTGTAGGAGTGTTACGTGAGATTTCTGCTTGGCTTGTTGCTCAGTGCCGGGGCGGTGTTTGCGGCAATGCACTACTGGGAGGAGTCTCAAGCGCTGAGCCCTGCCAGCGACCAGCCTGAGCTGGCTGAACTCGCGATTGAGGAGCCCGGCTTAGAGGAGCCCGGCATAGAGGAGCCCGGCATAGAGGAGCCCCCCATAGAGGAGCCCGCCATAAAGGAACCGGCGATTGAGATTGTGGCACGCGATGACATAGCGGTTGATGGTTCTCCGGACACTGATGTACGCGAAGCTGATGAAGCTGTATCCGACACAGTTTCGCAAAGTAGCCGGGATGAGCGAGCGTGGACACCGTTTCACAGCCGGTACGCTGCAACCGCGTTTGCTCGTTTGTTGTCTGAGAGGATAGATCATCGCTTCGACGTAAGGCGGGCTACAGGAGGCTTTGAGGTGATATTCCCGTACACGACGCAGGACGAACGTGCTGCCATCCTGAGGCAGATCACTGAATTTACGACGGGTGTGGCTGACGCTGGAGGTGCCTCGTGATTCGCGTATGCAGCCTTGCCTTTGTCTTATCGATAACTCCGTTGTTGGGCAGCGCCAATCAGGATGTGCCGTATCAACGATGTTTCGAGCTTGCAGCACGTCTCCACGATGTGCCGCTGGAGCTCCTGATCGGTGTAGCGCGCACCGAGAGCAACTACGACCCGGATGCACGATCCGATGCCAACGCGCACGGCATCATGCAGATCCAGTGGCCTGGCACAGCAAGACATCTGGGTGTCAGACGTCCGGCTGAGCTCTACAATCCGTGCCTCAACATTGCCCTCGGTGCCCGGTATCTGCGTGAACTGCTGGATCGTAACGATGGTGACGTGGAACGGGCGCTGGCGTCATACAACTACGGACCAACGCGCATCGATGCTGAAGAGGAAATCCCGGCTGGGGCAGTGCTCTATGCCAGCACGGTGCAGGAACACAGCGCAAACCTGAGAGCCTCCAGCGACCTGCCGGTGTTCGCGTCCAGCGGATCTTCCGTCACTTTCGTCTCCAGTACCCGTGCAGATCGCTTCGCGCGCACGCTCAACAAGTTGATCGACAATGCGCAATTCGAGGTGATCCGGCAGGCATATCGCGCGCACGCCGTGACCATGCAGGTAGAAGACGAGGGCTTGAGCTACGCAGATCAGCGAATGTTGCATTCCCTCGGTTGGCCAGTCAGGTGACTTAAGGAGGCAGGATGAACAAGCGGCTCGTGACTATTGTCTGGTTAACGATGATCACCGGCAGCGCATTTGCCGGGGAGTTTGTGGTTGAAGGCCAGGTGTTACAGGTAGATCCGATTGTGGAACAACATACGCAGCAGGTCGCCACCGGAAACTGCAATCCGGTTAAACCCAGGCGTCACACCAGCCTGTCAGAGTTACTCGAATGGGATCTGCGCCCCGAATGCCGGATGCGCAACCGGGTGGATGAGGTCGTGACCGGCTACAAAGTGCACTACGAATGGGACAATCGACGTTGGGAGACGGTTACAAGGGAACCGCCCGGTGACACGATCGCGTTGCGGGTAACTGTCAGATAGATCCGTGCAGTCTCGGAACGCCCGTTGGCGTCCTGTCATACATCAGGTTAGTCCCGCCTTCGCCAGACCCTCACACAAATGTTCGACCGCCGCTTTATCCGAATAGGCGGAACGCCTCCTGAAATAGTCGAGAGTTTCTGAAGGGTCGAATGACACGAGCTGTTTGCTGAGGGCTTTGCCTTCCTCAACCATACCGACTTGTCCCAAGCTTGCTAGCAGGTAACGAAGCCCGATGATAAACCGTGGATTCTGGCCCACCGCTTTGTGGCCCCACTCGAGTGCCTGTTCGTATTCACGTCGTTGGTAGCAAATCATCGAACGACATGTCCAGACAAAAAAAGTAACAGGGTCTGTATCCGAGTGACTTTCCACCGTATCCAGATAGTTCCAGGCTGCGTCGTCATCCCCACTGTAGTGCGCAATCATTGAAGCCGCGACGCCAGACATAATCGAAAACGGATTGATGCTCAGTCCACGCCGTGCGATGTGCAACCCAGCACCCGTGTCGGCCTGATGGCCAACTACAATAGCTGCGATACCCAGGGCAAAAGCGTCATCCTGGCTCGTTTCCACGGCACGCCGCGCGAGCGAGACGGTGATTTCGAGTTCGTCCTCGTCGTCGTTGTGTTGTGGCATGAAGTTTCGGATGAGCGAAAGAGCGCATGAGGCGAGGCCAAAGTGGGGTTTCTTGGCGAGCGACCGTTCGAGCAGGCTGTAAGCGCCTTCTGGATCGAACCCATCTGCCGTGAAGATACGCGGTAAGGCCAGCAGATAGTCATCCAGGGCGCTGCGCGTTTCCTCAGCCTGGTTTCGAACGCGGGAAACGAGCGCGATGGGGAGGTCAATTTCGAATCGAGCACAAAAAAAGGCTTCTGCCTTTGCCGTTGGATTGCGGTCTTGAGCGTCCAGTGAGCAGCGCCAGGTGGTGAGAACTTCAAAACTCGCAGCATCCGCCAGTTCTGCAGTCAGGACAGTTGTACCCTGCCGCATGGACAGTGCGGACTGCAGTACGAGATCTCCCACGGCCGAGTAGTCTCCGTTTGCGTTTTCGGCAACCATGGGTGCAACCACGGTGAGCGTTTTGTTGACTGATGCAGCCCGGAACAACATCTCGCTCATCTCTTGGCCAAGGCGTGCTGCTTTCTTGGAGCATTGAGTAGGGAGAACAACAACCCGCGGCTGGAGATGCTCAATATCCAGCCAAGGGGAACGGGACACTTGCGCACCCCGCTCTTGCCAAAGGGAAGCGAGCTCACCGCGTAGCAGGACACCCTCACGTTCCAGCTGAACGACCGCCCGTTGTTGGACCTGACGCGCCTCGTCGAGTCGATTGAGCGCTTGTAGGGCGCGTACGTGTTGAGCCCAAGCCGCTTCATCGGATGGGTTGATCGCAACGAGCTTGCGCGCATACTCCACACCTGCTTCGCTGCCAATCTCGGATTCCGCGAGCCGCAGGTAGAGGGTACTCAGTCGCTGGTTAGATCGCACGACCTGACCCAGTCGCCAGTTCTCGAAGTCCGCCAGTCTGGCGAGGTGAAGATCAGCGAGAAATTCGCCTTCAAGGGTTTGTTCAAGAGCTGCAAGATCTGCGACGCTCGCGTTGCCCTCCAACAATGCTTCGAGCTGGTTGACGTCTGAATCGACCGGGTACCCGGATATCGCGATGTGGTTTTTTTGTGTTACCAGCGCATCTTTACCCAGAACCGCTCGAAGCCGACTCAAGCTCCAGCGCAATGCCCCCTTCGGGTCGGCAACGTCATCGAAAAAAAGCGCAATGACAGTATCGCGACTAACAGGTCGATCGTGACTCGCCAGGTATGCCAGCAATGCGCGCGCCTTCCGTGATTTCGGAAGCGTGACGACCGTTTCGTCGCGAAAGGCGCGAAACGGACCGATGAGTTGGAAACGAAGCGTGTGCATTTTTAGCGGTCAGGAAAGATTCACACGGAAATTACCACACTTTCCCACACGTACCAGAGCGATAGTGGCGACCCACTAAGGAGTTCGTTCAATCGCGATGGTTATTGCAGGGAGCACAGAGACCATGAAAAGGGACAAAGTTATCGCGGTAGCCACTACCTATCCCCGTAAACCGGCCCTACAACTACACGTCAACAAACCACTTGACCCCAGACAGCCCCTGAGCTTTGTTCTGTTTGATCGAATTGGCTGGCATCCGCTTCTGATTGGATTCACGTTCGGGAGTGTGACCCTGGCAGTTCTGGTTGCGCTCGAATGGATGAGCGGCCGCCCTTCCGGACTGATTGCCGGGGTGTCGGGTGCGGCGCTTGGGTGTCACTGGCTCATTGGTGACTATCGGCTGGGTGTCGTGAACTGTTTGTTGTTAGCTTACGTCAGCACGGCACGCGTGGTTTTAGCCAAAAGCAGCCTGAAGAATTGTGAAGCCTCGTTTGAGGGCATCCATACGGAAGCTGACACCCTGGCCTCGAATCGTTGGTGGGGCGTGCTGCCGGGACTGGCAGGCATCGCCTTGACACTTCTGATCGCCATGGATATTGCCGAGCGCCCCATCGAGTGGACCTCTGAATATTGGATTCTGCCGCACCTGTTTAACTGGGTCTGGTGCTTCCCGATCGGTTGGATGGGCGGACGTTTCCTGTTCGCGCTTTTTGCAAACGGTTGGATGTTGTCACGACGCACACGATCCCTTGAACTGGAAAGCGTCTTCGATGCGGGTCCGCTCCAGGGTGCACTCAACCAGGCCAAGGTATCAGCCATGCTCAGCATCATGTTCCTGGGGGGTGTGTCGGTGCACTTTCTGGATCCTGGTGCAGGACTCGGATCCGTGGTGGTGCTCCTCGTACTGTTTGCCGTGGCGGCACTCATCTCCGGTCTGTCGTTATCGGGTGCGATGCACGCCTTTAATCTTGCAAAACAAGGTGAGCTCGAACGGGTGCGCAAACAACTTAAACACCACGAAGACCAGCTCTTGAAAGGCGACCAACCGAGCGTGGCGATTGAAAGTCTGCTGGCGCTCGAGAGCCGCCTGCGGAACCGGAGTTTTGGACTCGTAGAGATAACGAATGTTGGACGATTCATCGCTTACGCAATTCTCGGCCTCATGTCCTGGCTGGGGGCTGCTGCGGTGGAGATGATGCTGGACTATGTCTTGCATTGATTTATGGATTTAACGGGGAAGCTGAAATGAAAACCATACGACTCATTAGCCAGGCCATATCTGTCTGTCTGGTCGCAAGTTGCGCCGTGACAGAGCTCAAAGATGAATCGGTCGGTGATCCTGTCGGCGACCCGATTGGTACATTTGTACCCGTTGAGCGACCAGCCGTGAACGAACTTGCGTGCCGCGAGCACTTGCCCAGGTTCCGCCAGCCGATGGCACTCTCGCGCGCAACTGTGGTTCCAACACGACCCACCCTCACCGGCCATATTGAGCTTTCTACATCCGCTGACTCGAGTGGAACGACCACCGAAACGCAAGATCCAGTCGATCGTTACGTCGTACGAATTCTGTCAGTGGAAGGCTGCCGGGAAGTCCATCGATTCACTGAGACTTTTGGCCTCACCGCCGCACCGGTCGATGGGGTCTTGCCGTTCGAGGTGGCGCCAGAGCATCTTCAACAGCTGGAGGAAGGCAACTACGTCTTGATTCTTTCTCTTGGAGAGTCTGAGACAGCGGGCGTGCATCCATTCAGAATATCCTCGAGAGAATTTGTTTGTGAGGATCCGAACGCCGGTGAGTTCGTCGAAACCATCGAGATCGAAGGCGATCGCGTGGCAAGGCGTGTTCGGGGGGAACGGCGGGCCTGGTGTATTGATGTGATCGGCGGCGTCCGCGACCTGGTCGTCAACGGTCAGTCGATACTCAGAAGAGCGGGTCCCCAGAGCCTGCACTATGCGTTACCGAGCGAAGTGCTCGATGTGGTCGTCTCCGGCTCCCGGGGTCAGATACGCATCCGTCAAATCGGGAACGTTGCGAACGCGCGCAATCTTCTCGAGGAAAACTGGCTTTGCGGTGGACGCCTTGCCGGTTATCTCGACTATGGGATTAATGACACCCGTCGCTTCATCCCGCGCGAAGATATGGAAGTCGCCTGTCGGGCGACGCTACGGACGTCTGCGAGAGTGGAATCCTCTCTGGGTAGCCAGGCAAACATCTTCGTGGATGTCTCTGTGCGTGGAGTCACCGACGAAGACGGTCGCTTCCAGACACAATTCACAGCGGCTGACTTTGATCCGTTCAGCATTCGGAACAACTCGGTGCTCATCGACATGAAAGCCTCTTGCACACGCGTCTCCACATGTGGAATCGATTCCCTGCCGGAGCGAGTGCTCGAATACAACCCACCGGCAAATCGGCCAGACATCGATCGTAACTTCGGCGCGACTATCAAGGATGTACCCGATCTGTCATTTGGCCGCCAGGTGGCGCGCCTGGTGACGTCGGACCCCAACCCGTATCGAATTCCAAACTCCGCGTTCAATAGTGTGTTTTCGGAATCGGCGGTATCGTCGCGTCCCAAGCCTAACGATTTGCCTTTGGTGATTCACGAAGCGTTCGATGCATTGCGCGAGGATGGGGCGAATTACTTGTATTGGATACTCAGCGGTCAACAAATCGATCTGCGCAAGTTGGGGGACGAAGACACCTTCTTTAACAGCCCCTGTGATGGGAAGGTGAGAGGTCCATGTCTGCCTTGCACGCGGCTCGATGAAAGCTGTTTGGACGTCGATGTACCTGTGTGCCGTAACAATGCCAACAACGAAGTGCAAGGGTTCCGCAAACCAGGCTACAACATGATTGGGACGTTGGTCAGCGAAGGCTATGACGTCTGGCTGGTTGATTCGATTCTGCACGATCAACCGGTCATCGAGCTGGCGCGACGATCGCCAGCCCTCTACCAGCGTATTCTCGACTTTCCTTATCGTGACGTGGCGACATCTGTCGACTTTGCGGTCACACCCTTTGCGACAGGCCGACCGCGACAGCTTGCGATTGGCGGGGTCAGTGCAGGTGGGCTGGTCGCCCGCAGTGCGATTCGCATGTGGGAGTTGCGTGATGCCATTGAAGCCGATCCCAACGCGCCAGATGCGTTGCGTCTCTACCATCCGAATGTCGAACTCGACTCGGTCAGCCGTGTTGGGTTGTACCTTTCGTTCGACTCCCCGCACCGTGGGCTTCTTCTGCCGCCGGGCTTACAGGCTCTGGTGCGCGATCCGAATTTTCCAATAACCAACTCAGAGTCAGAGCGGCTATCGAAGCTCCTCGAATCGGATGGACTCAAGGAACTGACCAGAAACTACGTCGAACCACCGGTGGAAACCGGCTGCTGGAGTGGTGACGGGGTCGTCGATAATTGTACTTTCGGACCCGGCAACCTCCCAAATACCGCTGGAACCGGATTAGACGGTGTAGCGGATTCCGGAGATACCCGTTATGAGCAGTCTCAGGCACTGGCGGTTGCGATGTTGGACGCGTTTGGCGAACCAAAGGAACATGGGGTTGATGGTCTGCCAACGACTGTGCCCCGCGTCGCAATCAGCAACGGCAGCCATTTATCAGATCCCGATATGACGACAAATGAGCTTTTTGAGATCGATCTGAATGGGATCGCTCTGATCGTAGTACCTATTCCGCCATTCCTCGTTCCAGTGCCGGTGAACGAACACGCGCGGCTCCTCGCTGGGGATCAGGGGCGTGGTTCCGGGCTCGCGCAGATGTGTGATCTAAAACGCGGTGACATGGATCCAACGGGGGAACTCGTCAACCCGTTTGAGAACATCGACTGGTACGGCGCACCGGTGTGGGCTGGATATGACGTCGATGTGGACATCACGATGAGACCGGGTACGGGTCAGGCCTTTCCGACCCTCATTCCCACCCGGAGCGCCTTGGCGCTGGACGGTCCGGTTCGTAACAACCTGCAAGCCCTCGGCCACCGCTGGACCGATGCGTTCACACAAGAATTGAACGAGCCACACTTCACCGTAAATGAGGACCAGTGTGAGTTCCTGATGTATCACCTGGATGGATTTATGCGCAACGATCGCGATGGGTATCCGGCCTGCACCGGCAGAGAAACGAGTTGCCTGGGTGGCGCAAGATCGGTGGGATTCCTGCAGAACCCGCAAGGCTTCGAGGCGAGCGAGTTTTGCGATCCGGACGACGGCGACGCCAACGTGATTCCTCCCATCATGGTGCGGAGGCAAATTCGCGAACTTTACGAGATCGGAGACTTGCCTCTGTTAGAGCACTAATCATCTGTACAACGTCAGCGTTGTCCAGGTTCCTGGTACGATCAGCGTGGACACTAAAGATCGTATGAGCGCCGTAGATTCAGCCGTAAGCACAGACAGGAATGCCGTGCGTCGCCGCACATGGTGGACGCTAGGCATGCTGACGCTCGTGTCGATGATCGATTGGGCAGACCGGGCGTTAATCGGCGTGGTCGGAGAGTTCATCAAGCTCGAGTTCGAGCTGTCGAATACACAACTCGGATTGTTGATGGGTTTTGCCTTTGTGGGCTTTCGTGCACTCATTGGCGTTCCGGTCGGACGGCTTGCCGACGTCCATAACCGCCGCAATGTCCTTGCGGCAGCGCTGACCATCTGGTCATCGATGACGCTGCTGATGGGCGTCGCGCGTAACTACGTCGAGATTGTCATCGCCCGTATCGGCGTGGGTGCCGGTACAGCAGGCAGCTACCCCCCGACACTATCGATGATCGCGGACCTGTTTCCGTTGGAGAAACGCGGTCTGGCGATGGGGGTCTGGAATCTTGGCGGCACGATTGGATTTGCGCTCGGTACCGGCATCGGGGGTGCGGTCACGTTTGCGTTCGGCTGGCGGGCGGCAATGATCTACTTCGGGGCTGTGGGTCTCGCCGTGGCCGTGTTGTTGTTGGTGACGGTACGAGAACCGACACGCAGGGATTCCCGGGGAAAAGAACTCGCCACGGAAAAAGCGCCGGGGTTCGGGGAGTTGCTCGAGTTCGTGCGCCGACAACGCAGTCTGGTGCACGTTACGATTGGATTTTCGCTGTTGACCATTGTCGATATCGCGATCGGCTACTGGACCGTTATTTATTTCGTACGCAGCCACGGACTCGACGTGCTCGAAGCCGGTGGCATCCTCGCGACCGTATGGCTGGTTGCCGGTATCCCGGCAACCCTGCTCGGCGGTTTTCTGATGGACCGGCTTGCCAGGCGCGATATTCGCTGGCACGCTTGGATGATCGTCTGTATCTGCCTCGTCTCCGTCATACCGGCACCTTTCATTTACATGAGCCCGACTGTGCCGATGGCTATGACCGCCGTCTTTGTCTCGACGCTCGTCTGGAACATGTGGTTCGCGCCGCAGACGACAATTCTGACGGGATTGGTGGGCAGTCGTGCTCGGGCAATCGCCTGGGCGACCTTTTCCGCGATCCTGCTCATCGTGGGCCAGGGTTTTGGCCCCCTGCTTATCGGCGCGGTGACGGACCTCCTGGAACCCTCCTTCGGCATCCACGCGTTGCGCTACGCGATGCTCATCAGCATTCTCTGCATGATATGGGCGGCGCTGCATTTTTACCTGGCGAGCCGCACGTTGGGCCAGGATTACGACCGTGCCAGCAGTGTTTAGTGAGCCGCCACCCGACGGAGAGCGTTTCTGCATATAAGGATATGGAACGGCATCACTGCATTCAGATACAACGTGCCGCCCCTGTTGTGTGGGTGCACCCAGGTGGCGAAGTAGACCATGCCATCTTTCGCCATGATGGAGATCCGGAAGTTCAGGTGCTTGTCATCGAACCCGGCCAGTATCTCCTCGTCGGTTTCTGATTCGATTGGGAACATGCCGAGCCTGTCCGATGGACCGGTGGCGTCGTTGACGAGCCCGAACGGTGTGGTAACGACCCGCCTCAGCAGCATCAACATCCGCACCCATGCCGGGTACTGGATAATGATCTCCGCGGCCGCCCGCAGTCTCAGGTCACTGGGTACCTCATAACAGTCGACGAAATCGCCAGGCTTCATGTAGCGGTGAAGACCGCTCGTTTCCGGTACTTGAGCTAGCTTGACCGTAGCCATCACTGACGATCCGTTGCCTCGGGTCATCTACCATACACTGCACGAATGATTTCCTGATTAATGCGAGCATTTTCAGTTGATCCGATATTTGCGGTCTCAGTCTGTGCTCAGCTCTGTCCGGTGCAGGAAAATCCAAAGATAAATGACGACAGTAGCGGCAATCGTGGCAGCAACGCCAAGCTGACCGGTATACAAGCGGTCGATTTCGTAGACATAGGTGCCGGCCAGTGGCCCGACAATGAACCCCGCTGACATGGTCGCCTGCATCAGCCCAGCAATTTTTCCCTGATGGTTAGCACCGGCCATCACGGAGGCAGCGGACTGTAGTCCAGGTGTGGCGAAACCGAAACCCGTACCGATGATAGTGGCGGCCACGAGCAGGCCCACAAATGTCTCTGCGGCCGTATAGGTCAGGAGACCGGCGAGAATGACCGGGGGTCCAACGAGGAGCAACAGGATCGGTTTCGGTTTCAGTGCTTGTATCACACCACCCTGGACCACCAGCATTGCAATGGCGATTGCCATGAAACAGAAGCCGGTGAGGCGGGCTGTCTCTGCGCTGTCGGTACCCAGAAGGTCCTGCAGGTTGAAGGCCATTGTCTGCTGAACCACAGCCATGGTCGTGTAGACAAACAACGCGCCGAGGAAG
>JANQFF010000442.1 GCA_028277965.1 Pseudomonadales bacterium | reverse complement strand
TTTCGCCCGTTGCGGCGAATATGGCATTCGTCACTGCAGGTGCCAGTGGCGGCAGCGCCGGCTCACCCAATCCGGTAGACATGTTCTCGCTCTGAATGAAGTGCACGTCTATTTCGGGTGTCGCCGCTATGCGCATGACAGGGTATTTGTGGAAATTATCCTCCTGGATCACCCCACCGTCCATTGTGATCTGCTGCATCGCCATCGTGCTGAGGCCGTCGACCACTGAACCCTGAACCTGGCTGACCGCCCCACTCATGTTGATAATCGGACCCACGTCGACAGCGACCGTGACCTTGTCAACGCTGAAGCTCTTGTCCGGATGGACAGTGACTTCCGCCACTTCAGCGATATGCGCGGCATGACAGAAGTAAAAAGCCAATCCCAGCCCACGCCCTTCCGGCATCGACCGTCCCCAGCCGCCTTTTTCAGCCGCGAGCCTGATGACGTCAACAGCCCGGCCGGTGTTGATGGCGTTGATATCCCCTTCCTTGATCCATCTTGGCTCCCCCATGAGCTCCACCAGGAATTCGAGATGATCGCGACCGGCCAGGACCGCCAGTTCGTGGATGAAACTCTGCTCAACAAACGCGTTGGTGTTCGAGCCTGGTGCTCGCCAGGCGCCACAGGGTGTGGCCTGGTCCATCATGGCCTGTGTTACCCGGACGTTGTCGAAGGCCACCATGGGCAATTCGTTGCCCCTGAGCCCTGAACCTATCGCAACACGATCCAGATACTTGAACCCGATGTAGTGCTGGTCCCACGCGGCCAGTTTCCCATCCGCGTCAACGGACCCTTTCATATTCTCGAAGCCGCCTACCCGGAAGAAATCATTGTTGATGTCATCCTCACGGGTCCAGGTGAGTTTCACCGGACCATCTACGCGCGGCGCTATGGCCATGGCTTCCGCGGCAAAGTCGTGAACAGCACGACGACCAAAACCACCGCCAAGCCGCAGCCCATGTACTGTGACATTTTCCGGAGACACACCCAGCATGTTCTGAGCGATTTCCTTGACCTGGGCAGGAAACTGACTGCCGAGCCAGATCTCCATGGCATCCGGTTGCCCACCTTCGCCTTTCGTGTAGTCCACAGTGCAGTTCATTGGTTCCATGCAGATGTGAGACACGTATGGAAACTGGTAGAACGCCTCGAGGCTCTTGTTGTCGGTGTTGGCTAATCCCGCGTCGACATCACCGTTGTCGAGCGTGACATCACCCTCGCCGGTTGCGGCAATCTCCTTCGCATCCTCGATCATCTGCGCCCAGTTGTCTTCAGACGCGTTTGCGTAATCCCACTGCACCTCGAGTTGTCTTTTGGCACTGATCACCGACCAGGTGTCCTCGCCGACAATGGCGATGCCACCACGCAGAACCGCCAGACCTGTCAGAAACGGCATGGATGCCTTCCCCGATCTTTCGTCAGGGTCAAGAGCAAACGCATCAAGCACACCCGGCAGTTTCCTGATTTCAGCCTCGTTGAAGCTGACCACCGTTCCACCGACGCGGGGACAACGTGTGTAGGTTGCGTATTTCATGTCTGGCAGATCGACATCAACGCCGAACTGGGACATACCCGTTGAGATGACAAGATTGTCGACACCGCCAACAGATGTACCAATGATCGTGTACGCCCGCGGATCTTTGAAGGACAGGAATTCCGGATCCGGGACCGGTTGTTCGGCTGCAAGGGTTGCGAGCTGGCCAAACGTGCGGCTCTGGCCATCTGCGTGTATCACCCGGCTGTCGCGTGCTTCGAGATTGTCCCTGTCCACTTCCATCAGGAGGGCTGCAGCGCCAATGAGCATTTCGCGGGCCGATGCCCCCATCCGCCGCATCGCCTCGAAATTCCGCGGTATGGATGTCGACCCACCTGCACCCTGCATGCCATATTTGCTGCTGTCGATCGGGGCATCACGCACCTCGACATCTTCCCAGCGGGCACCCATCTCTTCCGCGATGATCATCGGTAGCGAGGTTTTTATCCCCTGCCCCATCTCCGGGTTGCTGGAATAGATGGTGATCTGCCCTTCCGGATCGATCGTTACATACACGTTGAGCTCTTTGGAGCGCACCAGCGCACTGCCTTCCTCCGCGCTGACCGGGACCGGCAGTGTCATATGCACCATCATCCCGCCACCGGCGAGAGCGGATACTTTCAGGAGATTACGTCTGCTGATCTTCGTCATGCTCATGCTCATGCTCCCTCCGCACGGTAGTAGCTCGCAGCGGTATGCACCGCTGCGCGGATCCGCGTATAGGTTCCGCACCGGCAGTAATTACCAGCGAGCGCCTGATCGATATCTTCATCGGTGGGGTTGTCGTTGGCTTCCAGGAGCGAAGCGGCGGACATGATCTGACCTGCCTGGCAATAGCCGCACTGGGGCACATCGTGTTCAACCCAGGCTTCCTGCAATGGGTGCAGATTGCCACCTTCCGCGAGGCCTTCAATCGTGGTGATGTCCCCCGAAACGGCAGACACCGGCAGCGTGCAGGAACGCACAGCCTGCCCGTT
>JANQFF010000345.1 GCA_028277965.1 Pseudomonadales bacterium | reverse complement strand
TGAGCTCCTGGAACACATCAGTGAATCCGAGACCCCGCAGATCTACGACGAGCTGCGCCGCCGGGTAATTGAAGCGACCGGCCGCCTCCCACCCGGGACCGGGGTACCGCTCGTTGAAGACGACTTTGGCGATGTGTACGGGATGATGTACGCGGTCTATGCCCCGGACTACACGATCGCCGAAATCCGTGACATGTCGCGGCTCATGGCGACGACGCTGAAGGGTGTGCCGGGTGTGGCCAAAGTGCAGACAGCGGGCGAACCATACGAAGCGCTCTATGTGGAGATCGACCACAACCGCCTGACCCGGCTGGGACTTCCCATCGATGCGGTGTTCGGCAGTATATCGGTCGAAAACCAGGTTACACCCGCAGGATCGATCTCATATCTCAACAGGCGAGTGCGTGTGGCACCCGAAATGGCGTTCAGTAGTGTCGATGCGCTGGGCGACATGCGCATCGGGCGTCCGGGATCGACGGAAATTCTGCGGCTGCGGGATATCGCCACCATCACACGGGAAGAAGTTGAGATACCGCCACACATCTTCCGGCACAACGGCCGTCAGGTATTCACGGTGGGTGTCTCGGCCGTGGATGGCCAGAATGTGGTTGAGATCGGCGAAGCCGTTGATGCGAAAGTCCAGGAACTGCTCGGACAGCTACCCCTTGGCGTCGAGATCGAGACTATTTATGCCCAGCACGAGGTGGTAGCAGAGTCCATCGAACAGTTCCTCCTGAACCTTCTGATGTCGGTAGCCACAGTGGTCCTGGCGTTGTGCATTTTCATGGGCTGGCGGGCGGGTGCTGTCGTGGGATCCGTCCTCCTGCTGACTGTCCTCGGTACGATCGGCATCATGGCATTCTGGGGCATTGAGCTTCAGAGAATATCCCTGGGCGCACTGATGATTTCGATGGGAATGCTCGTCGATAACGGCATTGTCGTAGCTGAGGGCATGGTTGTCGGGGTGAGGCGCGGCATGCGGCCGGCTGATGCCGCCGCACACTCGGTATCGCGAACCCAGTATGCCCTGTTGGGCGCCACAGTGATTGGCATAGTCGCATTTGGTCCCATCAGTCTGAGTGATGATGATGCTGGCCACTTCCTGACATCACTTTTCCAGGTTGTCGCAATTTCACTGCTCCTGAGCTGGGTGCTCGCGATCACCGTTGTCCCGCTGTTTGGAAAGTACCTCCTTAAGCCCAGAGAAGCTGAAGACGAAGCGTCGTTGTATGCCGGCTGGATGTACGCCCCGTACCGGGTGATGGTTGGGTTTGGTTTGCGTCGAGCCTGGTTAACAGCGTGCCTGATCCTCGGTGTAACGGTTACGTGCATCTGGATGTTCCAGTTTGTCAAACAGGGGTTCTTCCCAACTACCAATACACCGCTGTACTACGTTGACTACCGCTTGCCCGAGGGTACCGACATAAAAGCAACGCTGGCTGACGTCATCGATCTCGAAACGGAAGTGTCGTCTCTTGATGGTGTGACAGCGGTCAGCAGTTTCGTGGGCCAGGGCGCAACACGCTTTACAACCATCATGAACCCGGAGCAGCCCAACTCGGCCTATGCCCAGCTGGTTGCTCGTGTTTCGGACGTGGGTGAAATGAACGGTCTCATGGAGACGACCCGGCACATGATCGAGTCAACCCGCACGGATGCCGAAGTGACGGTGACACGTGCGGAATTTACACCGAGCGGCAGCAGCAAAATCGAGGCGCGTTTCATGGGGCCCGACCCGGTGGTACTGAGGCGATTGGCGGACGAAGCGCTTGAGATCTACCTGGCGCACAATCTGATTGACCGTAAGACTGACTGGCGTCAGCCGGTTGTGCAGCTCGTACCAAAATTTGACGAATCCCGCGCCCGTCTCGCTGGCATCACCCGCACGGACCTGTCCCAGGCGCTGGCGTTTGCAACGCTTGGTGTGCCGGTGGGTCTATACAGGGAGAGTGACAAGCTCATCCCGATTATTGCCCGGGCGCCGGATTCGGAACGACTTGATGTCGGGTCGCTGATGGATCGGCAGGTTTGGAGTCCGGCGCAACAGCGCCACATCCCGATGTCACAGATTGTGGAATCGCTGGAATTTGAGGCGAGCAACGCCACCATCTATCGCAAAGACCGTATGCGTACGATCCAGGTCCGGGCCAATGCGCCGCTGGGTCACAACCCGACACGGACGCTCGAACGCATAATGCCGGAAGTCGAGGCAATTCCACTTCCACCCGGCTATCAACTGGAATGGGGCGGCGAATACGAAGCGAGCCAGGAGGCCAACGAAACGCTGACGTCAAAAATCCCCCTCGCGTTCGGCACCATGTTTTTCATCACCATCCTGATGTTCGGCAAGATGAAGCAGCCGATTGTCATCTGGCTCACAGTGCCGATGACAGTGTGTGGGGTGGTCCTTGGGCTACTCGCAACGGACCTGTCGTTTACGTTCCCGTCGTTCCTGGGCTTTTTGAGTCTCTCTGGCATGCTCATCAAAAACTGTATTGTCCTCGTCGATGAGATCGACAAACGCCTCGAAGAAGACGGTATGAGCATTCTGACGATGCAGCAGGCGAGTGTGAGTCGGCTCCGTCCTGTGATGCTGGCCGCCGGGACGACAATCGCAGGCATGTCGCCACTCCTGAACGACGCGTTTTTCATGGAAATGGCCGTGTGCATCATGAGCGGGCTGGCGTTCGCAACACTGCTCACCCTGATCGCGGTGCCGGTGTTTTATCGGATTGCACTGGGTAAAAAGGTGAGCCGGTCGGCAGTTACAGCACCTGCGACTTGACCCTGCCGGTCTCAGGATTGATGATCATGGGCATGGTCCGGCAACTTACTTTCCTGATAGCGCTGTTCCTGGCGCCGCTGGTCGTTGCGGAGGCAGTTCCCGCGAGCAGTTGGGTTGGGCGTGTCGTCATTACGCCTGACGGGGAACTCCTCGGCCGAATCGAAGATCTCGCGGTGGATCTCGAGACCAGCCGGGTGGAGTTTGTTGTGGTGTCGGTCGGTAGTTTCCTGATCGATGACAACCTCATTGCGGTGCATCCTGATGCGATGGGCGTTTCAGACGATGGTCGCTACCTCGTGGTGCACTCCCGGTATCTGGATCAGGCCAAAAGGTTCAGTGCGAACAACTGGCCGCAGACTGCCGATGTGATGGCTGATGAGAACGTATCCCGATCGACGGAGCAGCCCTCTGATGTGGAGCCCGCTCGCGAAGATGGAGTTGTTGCCACCATCAGCGATGGACGCCGGACAGCAACCATTACACGTTCGGAGAGTGGGACGGCTGTTGACAGCGGTGTCCCGCGGACACGTCCCGAAGCCACCGACAGGGTGGTTCCGAAAGATTGGTCAGGTGCGCAATCGGTGATTGCCGATAGCGAATTCGAACGGTTGGATGAAGACGGTGACGGGTATCTGAGCCGCAGTGAAGTTGGCAGCCGCTTACAGCCCGGCCGCGATTTCGAGAGCTATGATCTCGACGGCAATGGCGGTATCGACGGTTTCGAGTTTCAGGTGCTGATGGGACGCTGAGCGGCGCAGAATCGCGGCAAAAAGGCACCTCTATAAACGTATCGCGCGCTCAGCGCGACTCTGCGGGCTTTGTAGCAAGGCGGGCTCTGCAGGGAATGGCGGGCCCCATTGCCAAAGAGTCCAACACAGCTACAAAGCCCCGCAGGACGCGCCCTTCG
>JANQFF010000334.1 GCA_028277965.1 Pseudomonadales bacterium | reverse complement strand
ATATATCTGCGTAATACCGGGCCGCCCTGGCAAGCGGCGTTCTTACGTTGTCTGCCGACAACCAGCGTTCACCTGAACCGCCTGGCGGTATATCCGTTGACCGCGCCAGGGCTTCAAGCGGGTAGGGCCCATCCTCCACGCCCCGCCGGTAACCGCGATCGTGAATCAGCATGGGTCAGTCCGGTTCAGGTCAGCTCAGGTGAGGTCAGGTCGGCTCAGGAGAGAAGCGCAATTGCGAAGAGCCCGCCCAACGTTCCAATCATCCCAGCCTGCTGAAAATCACGCGTTGTGAGCTGTTTCAGGCGCTCTTCAGGATCGACACCCGCCCAGGTGTCTTTGACGATGTTGTACTCGATCACCGTGGCAAAAACGATAAACCCGAATACGGCGCTCACGAGCGCAATCCGCCCGAGGGTGTCGAGCGGCAGGGCAATGAGGAGTATCAGGAAGATGCTCCAATGCAGGATGTGACCGCCGTAGGTCATCCAGTGGAACTGGCGGTGATCGTTTGCCTCGTAGTCGAATTCAAACCGGAACAGGGAAAGCCCTCCGGCTTCCCGTCGTTGCGCCACCGCGCCCGAGGCGATTGCCCCCGAGAAGTGACCCCACTCGTGAAACAGACCAGCGAGCAAAAGCCCTACGAGAATTGCATCTCCAACAGCAACAACCTGGGCAATCCATAGACCTGTTACCGCATACCAGGTATCCGCAGCGGCCCACAGTGATAAAGCGGCCAGGATAACGGCAGCATCTTTCAGGAGCATACCGGTTAGCCCGGGTTCGTCCGTCCTGTCCTCAGCCTGCGCGCCAGTCCCCTGAGTTGCCTCAGCCATGTCCGATACCCCAAAATCGCTCAAGTGGACCGGCGATGTTAGCCAAGGATTGTTGCTGTCGTCTATCCCTTGAGTTGGGAATCGCGGCTAAAGCCGCTCCTACAGAAAAACTTCCAGACTATTAGCTAGTCCAGTCCGTGTTTGCCTGCTTCCCGGAAGAGGGGCTGGTATTCGGCAAAAGCGGGCGGGTTGGTGCTCGAGCCCGTTGTCGTTCCGGCATCGGTTGTCAAACAGTGCCCGGTGGTATAGCCGGACTCGTCACTGGCGAGAAAGAGCGCTGCATTGGCGACGTCTTCCGCAAGCCCGGGTCGGCCCTTCAGCGGTGAGTTTCCAGCCAGGATCTCTTTGGTTTTTTCGATGTCGGTGTGATCCCCGGTGGAAACATTCGCCACCATGGCAGTCGCCATACCGGCTGGTGCGATACAGTTGACCCGAACGTTGTACTGGCAAAGCTCTGCAGCCACACCCTTGGTGAGTCCGACGACAGCGTGTTTGCATGCCGTATAACAATGTGGTCCAAGCCCGCCGAGAATTCCGGCAGTGCTGGCCATGCTGACGATAGAACCGGACCCCTGTGGGGCCATGACACGGGCAGCGTGTTTGCAGCCATAGAAAACACCGTTCAGCAGGACGTCAACGGTGAATTTCCACTCGTCCGCGGGCGTCGTTGCGATGGGTCCGACCGCACCGACGATCCCGGCGTTGTTATACATGATGTCGAGTTTCCCGAACTGGGACACAGCAGTATCCACCATGTTCTCGATGTGGGATTCATCGGTTACGTTGCAGGTCACAAAAACCGCAGAGTCACCGAGATCGGCAGCAACAGCAGCACCTGCATCTTCCTGGATATCGCCGAGCACAACCCTGGCACCCTGGGCCACAAACAAGCGGGCAGCCGCTTCCCCAAATCCACTTGCTGCACCTGTAATGGCAGCAACCTTCCCCTCTAACCTCATTTCAACTCTCCTTAAATAAATGGTTTCATTGATAGCGGCTGAAACCGCTCCTACAGAATGATCTTCCTACCTATGTAGGAGCGGCTTCAGCCGCGATTCAGTACCCGAGTGTTTTATCGATGATACCTTCCAGCGTTTCTCCACGGGAGAAACGACCCAGGTTGTCGATGAACCGTTCCAGGTTTCTCTGCGCCCTGAACTGGCTCGCACCAGCGGTGTGAGGTGTCATCACAACATTGGGCAGTGACCAGAGTTCACTGTCCTCCGGCAGTGGCTCCCTCGGCGCAACATCGAGACCAGCGCCACGAAGCTGACCCGATTTGAGAGCTCCGACCAGTGCAGCTTCATCCATCACTTCACCACGGGTCACATTAACGAGATATGCCCCGGACTTGCAGGCTGCCAGACTATTCGCGTTGATAAGCTTGTTAGTTTCCTCTGTGAGCGGGCAGCAGATGGCAATCACGTCAGAAGCACCCAGCATGTCCAGCAGATCGTCAGGTGTTTCGACCCGGCGCACACCGTCACCAGAGGGGACAGGGTCGCGATCGACAGCGCGGACGTTCATGCCGAACGCAGCTGCCCGTCGCGCCATGGCCCGTCCCGTACCACCGAAGCCGATGATGCCCATGGTGGAGCCTGTGAGCTCGATTTCCTGGGCCCGCAGTTCCGGGCGGTGGTTCCAGGCCTCAGGACCGAGATCCCTGGCAGCCGCGAGCTGCCTTGTGAGCATCAGGAGCAGGCCAAAACCGTGATCCGCCAGGTGTTCGCCCACCAGACCCTTTTCGCTGGTCAGAACCACCGGGCTGTTGATGAACTCCGGATACATGAATGAGTCGACTCCGGACGATATCGACTGGACCCATCTGAGATTGGGGGCGGCTGCAAACAACTCAGGCGGGACGATGCCAAGGATCACGTCTGCGTCTGCAGCATGTTCAGCAGCTTCTTTGTAGCTGGTGACGACAATCTCGGCATCTCCACCCGCAGCATCGTGCATACGGGAGACGTTGTCGTCTGTAACGGTTGCGAGGGTCAGCCCCGGTATCACGAGCACTTTCATATGAGGCTGATCTCCACGTCACCGATACCCTGATCGAAGTGCCCTTGATAGGTTCCCGGTGCGAAAGGGGTTTTACCGTATGCACCGGTGATGACGTATTGCCCGGGCTGCAGGCTGAATCCGTAGTCGGCCAGGCGCCGGGCCAGAATAGCCAGGGATTCGTAGTGGTCGTCGATATGACCGTTACTCGCGATCGATTCGATCACCCCATCTGCCCCGGACAGCGTAACCGTGAGATCGGCAAGGTTGTCATGCACAGGTGACTCCTGCCCAACGACGATACCCCAGTTGGAAAGATCGTCGGCAACACGAACGCCCGCCGAAACGTCAGAAGGCAGACGTTTTTGATTCACTTCGAACGCAGGCACGAGGCCTGCCACTGCAGCCTTCGCGGATTCGCGGTCAGCACCGGCTCCAAGTTCAGAACTCATGAGAAAACAGAGTTCGTTTTCGACCTGTCCGCGATGTAAGACCGACAGGTCCAGCGTATCGCCGCTTCCGATCACTCTGCTTACCAGGACATAACCGAAAGGACGGACCCCGTCACCCATGGCGTTCCGGGATGCACCTGACGTCATGCCGATTTTCCAGCCACCGATCGATTCGCCCTGATCGAGCCAGCGAGCAAGGAGTTGTGTCTGGATGGACTGGCCTTCGTCAAACTCGATTTCCAGACCGGATAATGCCTGTTCGTGGCCACCGGCAGGGTCGTTATGCACCTGCCAGAGCGTGTCTACTAGATTCCCCATAGCCGGAGTTTAGCTGAAGACGTCGCTGAAGAACGTCTTGAAATCCATCGCCTGAACCCACGTCGGCTCAATCGTGATGCGTGACATGGAGGGGACAACGTTTGCGAACCAGTCGATCCATTTCTGCCCCAGTTCCTCGCCGTAGTAGTGGTGTGCAGCTTCAATGTACTCCGGACAGATGCCGTCGGTGTCTTCGATGGCGGCAGTTCCCCTGATGCGAAGGCTCTTATAGGGCACGGTGTCGGTATCGATGGTGAGTTCGACATCCGGGTACTTCCTGATTCCCCTGACCTTGTGAGATTCCCGGCCTGAACAGACGATGATGTTGCTGTTGCGCCAGACAAACCAGATGGCTGCAACGTGGGGCTGGCCGCTCACCCCCTGAAAAGCCAGACGAGCGGGCACCTTCGATTGCAGCAGCTCCTTTGCAACAGGTGTGTTGAGTCCTTCCAGCATGACTGATGTCCTTCTACCCTTAAGCCAATTACCCCACGCCCTGTTATGATTTTCCAGTCGTTCTTTTTGAGGGGGAGGAAGCGATGAAGATTCTTATTGCAGCAGTCGTCATGCTCGTGAGCGGATCTGCTGTAGCTGGTGTCGGGGAACTGGCAGCAGTGGCTGGAGACTTTGTGGAGGGTCTCTCGGAGGAACACAGAGAAGCTGTTGTCTACGATCTGAAAGACGACGCTCGCGCCACCTGGTCGAACCTGCCCACGGTCATGTCACCGCCTGCTGGTGTGATGCTTGGAGAGCTGAGCGACGATCAGCGTCATCTTGTACACCTGATGTTTCAGCTGTCGATGTCGAGCCAGGGTTATGCGAAAGCCCACGGCATCATGTGGCTGGATGACATCCTGCGGGACATCGAACAGGCGAATCTGACCGGTGGTGATGACGACGATCCCATCAGGGTGCTGATGGCTGATACCCGTAGTTCAGGCAACTACGCGATAGCTGTTTTCGGAACACCCGGGGAGACGCGGTGGGGCTGGAAGGTCACCGGGCATCACCTCGCTGTCAACGTATCCGTCATCGACGGGCAGATTGCGTTGACGCCCGGTTTTTATGGCAGCAATCCCAGGATCATACAGGCAGGCCCCTACGCGGGATTTGCGCCGTTGGCGGCTGAAAGCCGCCTGGGGCTCGAGTTTCTCGGCGACCTGACGGAGGCTCAGCGAAAGAAGGCCATCATCGGTGATGAACGGCCGCAGGATGTCATCGAAGGCCCGGGGCGGCGCGGCAGCCTCGAGAAGTTTGAGGGGATATCTAGCAAAGAGCTCAACGATGCCCAACTCGGAGCGCTGCAGCGTCTTGTGGGTGAATATGTTCGCAACGCCAAACCCAAAACCGCTGGTGAGCATCTTGATGCAATTGCCGGTGCGGGATGGGAAAACGTGTGGTTTTCATGGCGAGGTCCGGCTGATGGCAGCGCCGAATACTACTATCGGGTGCACGGCCCCCGGATACTGATCGAATACAACCTGCAGAACCCCAACCACGATCACGCGGTCGTGCGCGACCCGGTGAACGACTACGGCGAAGACTGGCTGGGGCACCACTACACGGAGGTCCATCCGTCGAATGAGGAAGCGTTTGCCAGGCTCCGTGAATTGACAGGTTCTTAGTTCGGAATTAAGCGTGGGATTGGAGCGGGTGATGGGAATCGAACCCACGTCATCAGCTTGGGAAGCTGAGGTTCTACCATTGAACTACACCCGCCAGGTGTGAACATTGTGGTCCGCTCGCCTGCGTGAGCGCAACTGGTGTTAGAGTATCCGGGGAAGAGGAGGACAAGCGATGCGGAATGGTTTGAAGGTTCTGGATACAGACGGTCATCAGATGGAACCGCCGTCGATGTGGAAAAAGTACATCGATTCTGAGTTTGCAGACAAAGCGCCGTGTGTGGGTGACATTGGCCATGGTGAAAAGGGGATGACCTGTGAAGGTGAGCCGCTCGCCAAACAGGACGGCTCCTACCCGATGCATTCAGAGGAGTTTCTGGCGGCTGCGCGTAAAGCCATGGAGCGTTTCGATCGCGCCCGGTCTCAGGGATTCAATGCCGAAAGCCGCATTGAAGACATGGATGAGCAGGGGGTGGATGCACAGGTCATTTACCCGACGGTAGGCGGGCAACTGCTTGGCAAGCGATTCCACGATACGGATCTGCTGGCGGCGTGCTGCCGGGCGTACAACGACTGGAGTCTCGAGTACTGCAGCACTGACTCATCGAGGCTGCGCATGGCGGCGATGTTGCCGATCCAGGCGCCGGATCTGGCGGTTGAGGAGGTCAATCGCATGGTCGAGAAGGGGGCCGCGTGTTTCTACGTCCGTCCGAACCCGGTTGAAGGCAGAAACCTCTATCACAGCGAATACGATGGTTTGTGGGCGGCAATCAGCGCGTCGGGCAAACCCATTTGCCTGCACGACTCAGGCTCACCCTATCTGCCAAGTTACGGCGACCGGATGGAGACACATACCTCGGGACACATCATTGCTCATCCGTTCGAGGCGATGGTGGCCATGATGTCACTCATCTGGTTCGGCACCATTGAGAAATTCCCGGACCTGAAAATTGTACATGTGGAAGCGGATGCGGGCTGGCTGCCGTACTGGCTGCAGCGCCAGGAACAACACTACGACTATTCAGGACAGGCTGAACATCCGGACCTCAAAAAGCGCCCAACTGAGTACTTCAAGAGCAACTTCCTGGTCTCAGCAAGGGGTGACGAGATGACACTGCCTGCCGCGGTGGAACTGATTGGTGAGGACTATCTCACGTTCAATACAGACTATCCGCATCCGGATGGTACCTGGCCCGAGGGTATGTCGGATCTTGAGAAGCAACCGATCAGTGATGAGGCCAAACGCAAGATATTCTGGGACAATGCCGCCGGTTTATTTGGACTGGCTGCCTGAGGAGATTTACATGGCATACGCGCCCGACACACGACCGTTCTACGATGCTGACAGTCACATCATGGAGCTGCCGGACTTTCTGACCTCGTACGCGGACCCGAAAATCCGTGATGAGATTCCGGAAGTCAGCTACAGCGCATCGATTGTCACTGACGAGGAAGTGGCGGTCATCATGGAGCAGGGTGGTCGCCACAGCGACGAACACGTGGCTGAACAGATCGCCATGGGTGATGCGCTCATAGAGAAATCCAAGGAAATTCAGGCACTTGGCGCGTTTAATGCAAGCGACCGTAAGGTTGCGATGGACCTGCTGGGTTTCAAAAAGCAGCTGGTGTTTGCGACACACAGTGTGGTTGTGCCGTTTCATCCAAGTTCCCGGAAATCACCGGAACTGCGTTACGGCGCTACCCGCGCGCACAACCGGCACATGGTGGACTTCTGCGGCGATGATGACCGCCTGATGGGTGTTGGCGTTGTCCCGCTGGATGATCCGGATCATGCCCTGGCTGAAGCAAAATGGGCTATCGATCAGGGGCTCGAGGCACTCTGGGTGCCGCACAGGGCACCCATCGACCGGGCACCGGGACACGTCGAACTCGAACCGTTCTGGGATCTCCTGGCTGAAGCCGGCATTCCGTTTCTGCTCCACGTGGGCGGCGCGCCACTTCAGGTGCATAAAGCCTGGGGCAACAACGGTCGAGCGGCGACCAGGGACTGGCTGGGTGGTGGGGAAAACGTGCGAACGAAAGATGCCACGGTTCTGCATCAGGCCCCTGAAATGTTCATCAGCATGATGGTCGTGGATGGCGTGTTCGAACGGCACCCCAAACTCAAGGGCGCGGCAGTCGAACTCGGGGCTGGCTGGGTGCCGGAAATGCTGCATCGCCTCGATGACGTGACGCGTATCTTTGCTCGTGCGGACGAGTCCGTGCGCTTCGACCGGAAACCGTCAGAGCAACTGACTGAGCAGATGGGTTTTACACCCATGCCCAACGAGGATGTTGCACGTCTGATTCGAAACTCGAATCCGGACCTGTACCTCTTCTCCAGCGACTACCCGCACATTGAAGGCACCAGGGATCCGATCGGCCGCTTCGAGCGTACCATCGGCGAGCTGGACGAAGCCGTGAAGACACAGTTCTACAGTGAGAACTTTCTACGGTTGTTCCCGGAGGCGAGGGTCGATTAGATGATGAAATGGGCGGGTGTCATTCTTCTCACCGCCGCGATCTGGGGCCTTGGCGTGTGGTGGTTCATCTGTCCCTGCGAACGCATGCCAGGTGGCGCGCTGGCTGGCAAGATGGCCATGGAACCGGTGACAGACTGGTCCCGTGTGAATGGTGTCGGGCTGTGTCAGGTTGAGGT
>JANQFF010000323.1 GCA_028277965.1 Pseudomonadales bacterium | reverse complement strand
ACACCACAACCTGGCGGCTGTGAAGCCGCGCGGCGAACGGTATCGACTGGCCGTGGTTCCCGCGCGTCGCCGTGATCAGCGTTCGACTATCTCCCGTCCGCTCGAGGTGATCCAGGTACGTCAGACCCCCACGCACTTTGAACGCACCGATTGGTGTGTGGTTTTCGTGTTTGACCCATACCTCGCAGCCGGCAGCCTCACACAGTTGCGGCCAGGCAAACTGGGATGTGGGCTGGATGTGTCGGTATACCGTCTCGCGGGCTAGGTCGAGGTCCGTCTGCGTTAACAAAAGTTGTCCCAGGTCATTTCCCGAGACTCATCAGCGAGCTGAAGTTTTCGTGGTAGAACGCTTCTCTGTGTGGCGCCACAATGTCGGCATCATCAAGCGAAGCATCAAACCGGCCAATCGGATCGCGGCCACCTTCCGGGTGCGGGAAATCCGAGGCAAACATGAAAATGTCCGGCCCGCTCTGTTCGATCAGCCAGCCGATGTCTTCATAAGGGAAGAGACTCACCCGCACCTGGCGCTGGAAAAACTCCGAGGGAGCCATTTCCAGTCCCTGCAACAACGGTTCGAATTTCTTGAAGGCCATGTGACCCTGGTCGAGCGTTCTCAAGAAACCCGGCACCCACGTTGCACCGATCTCAATGACACCACACATGAGGTTCGGGAAGCGCTGAAAAACCTGGTCGTAGATCAGCGAAGTCAGAAAGTTTTGTGGGGAATGACTGATCGCATGAAAGTCCTTACCACGCAGGTTTTCGCCACCACCCAGCCAATCGGTTGTCTTTTCATGACCGGTCTCGTGATACGCCCCATCCAGGCCACGGCCACCGCCAATGTGCAGCACAAGTGGGACGTTATTTGCCTGCAACAGATCCCAGACACCATCGTGGTCGAGATGGCTTGGCGAACGGCCGTCGATCGGATCTGAAACGACCCAGAACGCTTCGATACCCTTCCTGATGCCGTCCCGGACCGTTTCTTCAGCCAGCTTCGGATCCTTGAGCGACACAAAACCCACCCCCATAAGCCGCGGATCGTTTTCGCAGAAATCAGCCATCCGGCGGTTGAGCATGTCACAGCCTGCATAGACCTTTTCGAGACGTGAGGACTGTGCGAACTGGCCGATTGAAAACGTTGGGAACACCAGCTGTTTTTCGAATCCGAGCTGGTCCAATGCTTTTGAGCGTTCTTCAGGGTCGAAAGCGCCATAAGCGGACCAGCCTTTTGGTCCGGAAATCACCGGCTGCTCAGCGAGTTCCGCCGTCGCTTTTGGATCCTCAAGGCGTTCAACGGCTTTCTGAATTGTCCCGAGAATTCCAGCACCACCTTTGTCGGTCGCGAGCGGCTTGATCAGCCCCTCCTGCTCAGGTGTCGCGTAACTCGACAGCCAATCCACCGTTTCCATGATGTGGCTGTCCGCGTCGTACATTTTCCGCCCTGCGGCGTATGTCTCGCTCATCGTCATCTCCTCTCAAGCCGAATTCGGATCATACCATCCATGCCTTCTATTCTTCTTTCTGATCCTCCGTGAGTTCCGGAAAGCGACGCTCAACCCCGGGACGCACCACGTATTCAAACAACGCATAAACAACAACCAGGAATATCAGACCGTACGTGAACCCGAATTCACCGATCAGGATCAGCGGCCAGATCAGGGCCTGGATGAAATTTCCGAGCGACTCCCCAAGAAAACGCAGCACAAAATCGAAAAGCTGGTCTGTGAAGAAGTCGATGAGGCTTTCAGCGTCCATAAACTCGGTGATGACCAACCGGATTTCGAGATACACGAACGTGACGATGTAACCCAACCCGTACAGGCCGCCACCCTGGGAGCGCCAGACTTTCAGAAGCATCCTCTCGCCGAAAGCTCTCCACCCCGGTTTGTTCTTCTGATCTTCCACATCACCTCACAGGTTTGGAGAATCGCGGCTGAAGCCGCTCCTACAGAGAGATCTTGATAAACTGATACCCAAATTCGGGAGATCACGCAATGGTAAGGCTAACCGACCTGCCGGAAGAAGAACGCGAGCACCTGTTGGGTAAAAACCTTCAACCGCTGGGATCCACCCCGTGGGTTGAAAAGAAGAAGGCGCTCAGCGAAATGAGAATTGCGCTCATCACGACCGCAGGCATCCATCGCAGGGGTGACACGAATTTCGGGTTTGGTGACGGCAGCTACCGTCCAATCGCTGCAGCAGACGCTGACCAGCTTGTGATGAGCCATGTTTCCGTGAACTACGACCGCAGCGGTTTTGTTGAAGACCTGAACGTGGTTTTGCCGCTCGACCGTCTGAACGAATTGGCTGACGCGGGTGTCATTGGCTCGACTGCCGACCTGCACTACAGCTTCATGGGTGCAGGCCTGACACCGGAAATGTACGAAGAAGGCGCCCGGGACGTGGCCCGGCATCTCAAAGCTGACGAGGTTGATGCCGTTTTCCTCACCCCCGTCTGACCCAACTGCACCCGCGCCGTGTGCGCGATTGCGTACTACCTCGAAGACGAAGGCATCATGACGACGGGTATTGCGCTGGTGCGCGAGAACGCCGAAGTTTTCCTGCCACCGCGCCTCCTCTGGGTCTCGTTTCCGCTGGGACGCCCAATGGGTAATCCGAATGATCCCGAGTTTCAAACCCGTGTACTCAAAGCAGGCCTGGAACTTCTGAGCGCGGAGGCGGGTCCGGTCCTCGAAGATTTTCCCGAAGACGCTGAAGTGGCAGATACAACGCCCCCAGTTTGTCCCGTCTCCTTTTCGCGCTCCACGGACACCGAATCGTGGGTTGGCCAGTTACACCGCGAGCTCGAACTTCTGAAGCCCTGGTATGAGCTGAGCCTGTCTCGCCGGGCAAGAACCACCGTGGGTCTCCTGAACGAGAGTATCGAAGCCCTGATCGAGACCATCGGAAACGCTGCAGACGACCCCGATCAGCCAACTGACCTCATGTATCTGAAGAGCGCCATCGAAGACACCAAAGCCTATTACCTCGAGGCGATGACCGCTCAGCCCGGTGAATACAATTTTGTGCATCTGCAGCAGCAACTCTGGGACGACACGGTGCTTGGCAGTGCCATGCGTCATCTCGCCGCCCATTTTCAACGCATTGAGAAGCTTCAGGTGTTTGCCAGGGTCCTCGAGCCTCGTCAGGCGTTGGTCACAGGAACTCGACATGATTGACATAACACCGATCACACCCAGTCTCGGGGCAGATGTCAGCGGGTTCAATATCGCTGATTTTTCGAACGAAGATTTTGACGCTTTGTACAAAGTCTGGATCGATAGAGAAGTGGTACGCCTGCGCAACCAGCCAATCGACGATTCCGTGCTGCAAGCGTTCAGCAAACACTTTGGCGCCCTCGAAGAAATGCCCCTGGGACTCATGCCCGAATCTGAGCGGCTCAAAATCAAGAACCGCTACGTGACTGTCCTCTCCAATATCAAGGTAGACGGAAAATACATTGGGGGATTGAAAAACGCGGAAGCCACCTGGCATTCGGACATGACCTATGTGGAAAATCCACCACCCGCGAGCATTCTTATGGGTGTTGAGATACCAAAAGTGGGTGGGGACACCTACTTCGCCAGCCAGTCGAAAGCTCACGATGCGGTTCCGCCTGCGCTGCTGGAGCGCGTGCAGGGTCTTTCAATCAAACACAACGCTGCACACACCAGTATCGGAAGTCTGCGGCCGGGTTATGAGGCGTTTGACGACCCCCGGGAAGCGCCCGGTGCCGTCCATCCCATCGTGCAGACCCACCCGGAGAATGGGAAACAGGTGCTCTACCTCGGCCGGCGGGAGTACGCTTACGTCCCCGGACTATCACTGGCAGACAGCGAAGCGCTCCTCGATGAACTCTGGGAATACGCAGCCCTGCCCGAGAACATCCTCAAGCAGGAATGGCAGGTGGGTGATGTCATCATCTGGGACAACCGCTCGGTGCTGCACCGTCGCGACGGGTTCGATGACGCTGAGCGAAGGCTGATGAAACGGTGCCAGGTTCTGAGCCCCGTGAGCTAAACCACGAAGCTGATCAGCCGCATCATTCCGAACGCAAGCGTCTGCAGCCACTGAAAGAGTGGCAGCCCCATGAAGCTGAGCACAATGATGACCAGAAACACGATGGTCCCGTACTTCGCGTTGAAAACCCGGTACTTGAGCGCTGCATCCCGTGACAGGAAATGCGGCAGGATGTAGTGACCATCCAGGGGACCCAGGGGGATCAGGTTAAACAGCATCAGCAGCAGGTTGATCTGGGTGAGAAGGACGAAGAAGGTTCGGCCACCTTCGTTGTCCCAGCCATTCATCAGCAGCACGAGATACAGGTTCCAACCCACAACAGCTACAACCAGGTTCATGAAGGGCCCCGCAGCAGCAATCCAGAGATCGGATGTGGGCGATTTGAAGTTGCGCGGATCAGTGGGTACCGGTTTGGCATATCCAAACCCGATAAGGACAACCATCAGCAGTCCAAAGGGATCGATATGGGCGAGCGGGTTGATGGTCAGACGCCCGGCACGCTCGGCGGTATCGTCTCCATGTCGTTTGGCCACGTAGGCATGCCCAAACTCATGAAACGATAGTGACAGCACCAGAGCGATGATCAACAGTACGAAGACCTCGTACTGCTCCTGTTGCAGTAAGTTCAGCATGTACTAACGATCAAGGCTGCGGACCCCAGATATCGCTGCCAACAATCTGTTCCGTAAACTCCGGTGCAAACACTTCCGCGGGAAGATTTTCGGGCCCCACAAATGCGGCTGCAAAGGGTGCCGCCAGATCAGGCGTTTGTGCTATCCGTTCGTGAATATCATGGCGAAGGCTGTACCCCTCCGGTCCAAACGCACTCTCGCGCAACGTCGTCAAACGCGCAGTGATTCTGAGACGCGCCATCCGTTCTTTTCGTTCGTCGACATACGCATCGAACATAGACGTATTCCAGGTGTCATTTCCGAGGAACGCATCACGCACCAATCGTACATCCCGGTGTGTGATGGAAAGTCCCTGGCCAATAATCGGGTCGTTGCGGCCTGCCGCATCGCCGATGAGCACAACGCCTTCCCGAACGGGATGATCGACCCACGAGTCGTGATTCGGATAGGCAATACACGGTGATATGGGTGTTGCCCCGGCGATGACGGAGGCCCGGGGCACACAGTCGATCTGCCAGCTTTCGAGAAACCGTTTTGGCCCGTCCGGACCCACCAGACGGGTCCGATCTTCACTTGGCCAGCCGAGGTAGATTCGTACCTTACCCTCACCCTGTGGGAACGCCAGCACGTTCACGTCACCTTCGCTGGCGATCACCTGCAGATCCTCCGGCCATTCGTGCGCATCCTCGACCAGCATGCCGGAAAAGAGGTGATGCTCCTCATCATGCGTGAGTGTTGTGCCAATCTGTTTCGCGACAACACCGTTACGCCCGTCCGCACCCACCACCCAGCGTGGTGTCAGTGTTTGAGGTTCTCCATCTGCGACAAACTCAACTGAAGGTGGTTTGCCAGGATTGACCTTTAACTTTCTGATTTCTCTTATAAAAATTGACCCAGAATCTGCAGCTTCTTCATTCAGGAGATTACAACAGCGCGGGTGACCGAGACACAACGGTTCTTCGCCAAGCGCACCCTGCAGCATTACCGTTTGTGCTTCTGCTTCAGCGGAAGACATGAACTCACTGTATGGAACATGTCGCGAGATGCGATGGGCACCCGCACCCATATACAGATCGAGCAGCCCGAGTTCCCCGGCTTCTTTGACACCCCAGGGAGCCATCCATTCGCCCCGCACGACGTCCTTGTGTTCAGCAGTTTTTTCCAGCAGCACCACGTCGAGCCCTGCCCTCGAGAGAACGGTTGCGAGACTCCCACCGGCAATACCGGCGCCTACGATCACCACATCTGGAGATTGATTCATTTAATACCGAACCTAATACCGAACCGGAACTTCCGGGTTGATGACACCCACCTCGTCAGCAAATTGCTGCCAGGCATCAATCAGTTCCTGGCGTATCCCCGGGTACTGATCGCTGAGATCGTCCTGCTCTCCGAGATCGCTCGCCAGGTTGTAAAGCTGCCACTCGCCTGTTCCGTACGGCGCTTCCTGCAGGAGGACTTTCCAGTCACCCCGTTGAGCCATGCGCCGGCCGTAGAGCTCGAACGCCAATACATCGTCTTCCTCGTACGCGGGAGGTCCGCCATCCCAGCTCAACCACTGAGACCGGCCCATCATGGAATCCGGGATTTCCGCGCCAGCAATTTCGAGAAATGTGGGGGCGAGGTCCATGACTCGCACGTACGCATTGTCAGTGCCACCCGTTTCCGACTGGCCGGGGAAGTTCACAAACGCGGGCACGCGTATACCCCCTTCACTGGCTTTACTCTTGGAGGCCCTGAAAGGCGCGGCTGTCGCGCGCGCCCACGAGGCCTGCAACGCTATGTAGGAATTACCGGCGCCAAGGTTCTCGAGCGAGTTATCGAAGTTTTTGTCCAACCAGCCATCCTGGTTAGCCCGCCGTCCCATCAGGTGCGCTTCGGCACCGTTGTCAGCCAGGAACACAAACAACGTGTTGTCCAGCCGTCCTGCTTCGTCGAGATATTCGACAAATCGGCCAACGTTCTGGTCCAGGCGGTCCACCATGGCGGAGTAGATTTCCATCCGGGCGCGTTCATACGCTCGGTCTTCAGCAGCGACATCGGACCACGGGCGCATACCCGCTTCGAAGTCGACTGCCGTGGCATGGGCTGGAACGACTCCCTCACGGATGGCACCGGCCATGCGCTCAGCCCGCAGCTCATCCCACCCGGCATCGTATTTACCCCGGTATCTCGCGATGTCTTCAGGAGGCGCCTGCAAAGGCCAGTGGGGGGCGGTGAAACCGAAGTAGGCGAAAAACGGCTGTTCTGCCGGGCCCTCCTGGATGTAACCCATCAACCGGTCCGTCAGCTCGTCGCTGGAATAGAAGTCTTCCGGGAGTTCTACCGGTTCATCGTCTTCGAGCCAATGTGCGGCGCCATACCACTCGAACAGCGCAGTATTATCAAAGTGACCTCCGCCACCCTCGAGCAGGACAAAGCTGCGATCGAAACCGCGGCGTTTCGGGTAAGCCTCCGGTCCGCCCACATGCCACTTGGCGGCTGCATAGGTCCGGTAACCCGCTTCTTTGAGAAGCTCCGCGATGGTCGGCACTTCCGGGAGGAGGCTCGACTGGTAAACGCGGCTCTCCAGTTGCAGAGGCGTTGCTAAACCGCCCTGTGTACCCATTCCCGCGACGTGGTTGTCCGTGCCCGTCAGAAGCATGGCACGGGTCGGCGCACAGCTCGAGGCAGTATGAAAGTTCGTCAGCCGGACACCGCCGCGAGCAAGTGCATCCAGCGCCGGGGTATCGATCTCGCCACCAAAAGAGCCAAGGTCGGTATACCCGAGGTCATCCGCGACAATGACGACAATGTTGTAACGTGGCGGCTCCCGTTCCGTGTCCAACGTGGTTGCACAGCTGCCCAGCAACCATGTGAAAGAGAGGATGACTATTCTTGCACTCATTCGTGAAGCCACGCCGCCTGCCTCGGAGCTTTTTTTGTTTTTGACCATTCTTCCAGCATCTCGTCCGCTACAGCGCGAGCCCTTGCGATGTCCTCGTCCGTTCCTTTGTTTGCCGCAAACTCAAGCCGGTGACCATTAGGATCGAAGAAGTAAATTGAATCGAAGAGACCGTGATTGATAGGTCCCAGGACGTCAATCTCCGCCGCTTCGAGCTTCGATTTGGCTTCCATCAGATCATCGTATGACGCGAGTTTCATCGCGATGTGCTGCACCCACTCCGGTGTGTTCGGATCTTTCCCCATCGGTGGCGAATTGGGCAGCTCGAAGAAGGCCAGCACGTTGCCACCCCCAGCGTCCAGGAAAACGTGCATGTAGGGGTCTTCTTCACCCGTGGACGGCACCCGGTTTTCCGAGAACGCAATCTGGAACTCCATGCCAAGGAGGTCGCGGTAGAACTCCACTGTTTCTTTGGCATCGTTGCAACGGTAAGCGACATGATGGAATCCTTCCGGTTTCACAACATCACCTCCCCCGCCACACTGTCCGACTGGAGAATCAGCGCCCCGGCGCTCTGCAGCGTTTTGTGTTGGCCAACGATGTGCTGGCATGCGGTGTTCATATCCCGCAACTGCCGTTCAAAGGGATTGCGGGCATAGACCGCTTCTCCGCCGATGAGATCGAACATCATCTGTACCACCTGCCGACCGGTTTGAAACGCATGCTGACGCGCCATGAGGGGTGCGGCCCGCTCCGCTCGCGTGAGCTCCTGGTTGCGTTCCATCTTTTCCCACTGTACTTCCAGCGAGTTGAATACATACGCCCGGGCTGCACCGAGTTTTGCTTCCGCTTCGCCCAGGGTTTGCTGGACTACAGCCGAGTCCCTGTACGCAGCACCCGTGCGACGATCCTGTTTGGTCGAGAGCATTTCCGTGGCTCTATCCAGGGCATCTCTTGCAATACCCAGCGGGACACCGCTCATCTTGCGCAAAAGGTGATCGGGCCGCTTCCAGATGATTCCCTCGCGTGGTGCCTTGTCACTGAACTTGAATGAGTGTTCGGCCGGAACAAACAGGTCTTCGGTGACATAGTCGTGGCTGCCGGTCCCACGCAGGCCATGGGTGTACCAGGTGTCCTCGATGGTGAAGTCGGAGGGTTTGGCGAGCAGAATCCGCCATTCCGGACCGCTGCTGCCCATTACCGGCTTACCGTTTTCCATCACAACCACACCTGCCGCAAGTCGGTCGCAGTGATTACACCCCGACCCGAATATCCAGCGGCCGCTGACACGGTATCCACCATCCACTTTTTCCGCAGGAACAGCCGGGTAAACCCAGCCGGACTGGGCCATGTCGAGTTCCGGGTAGAGTTCCCGGGCCACATCGTCTTCGAGATATCCCGAGTAGATCCCTGAGTCGCACCAGATGAACGAACACCAGCCAACAGAACCATCTGCCCTGCATAGGGTTTCGATCACCTCCACCTGGTCCATCGAGGTCATCTCCGGGCCACCCCAGATTTTCGGCATGTTCATGCGGAAGATTCCGGCGCTACGGAGCTTGTCGACAATGTCGACAGGCAGTTGCCGCAGCTGATCAAATTCAGGCGCAAGATCGCGTTCGCGGATCTCTTCCGCAAGGGCAACGGCGTTCTGCTTGATCTCCGCGGCATCCATCAGGGTAGATCGTACTCCGAATAGAACTTCGGACGGTTCGGCAGCTCTACCACTGACAGGGACGCAGCATCGAGACTGGCGTCTGCATCCAGCAAGCCGTTCAGATGCAGAAGGTACGCAACCACGGAATAAATCTGATCGTCGGACAGGTACCCGGGCATCTCGTAAGGCATCGTGCGACGTACGTAGTCGAAGATGGTAGGCGCATACGGCCAGTAGGAACCGAGCGTGCGGGCTTTGTCTCCCGCCAGCGCATCGTTGGGACCCTCCTGGGCTGTGGGACCATGACAACGCAGGCAGTTGATCTCGTAGAGTGACTTGCCCTCGGCCACTGTGCCGGAACCTGTCGGAAGTCCCGTGCCGTCGCTGAAGACGGTGATGCTGCGAACATCCTCATCGGGTATTTCCTGGCCGAGGTCAGGGCTTTCCGCCCATGTCAGGCTGCTCAAACACATCAACAGAACCAACCTACGCATAGCTGTTCTCTATGCTGCCGTCGGCATTGATCTGCCAGGTCTGGATAGCGTTGTAATGGTAGAAAGAGTCTGTGCCCTTTTTGTCCACCCATGTGTTTCTGGTGGGC
>JANQFF010000313.1 GCA_028277965.1 Pseudomonadales bacterium | reverse complement strand
AACGAGCTGGTTCGGCACCTGGAACGCCAGGGGTTTTACTCCCAGGTCCTGGACCTCAAGGTGGGAGAAAACAAGGCTGAAAAAGTGGTCGTCAAGGATCTGCAGCGCCACCCGGCGAAGCCCTTTATCCTGCACATGGATTTTCAGCGGATCAGCGCGGTGGAGAAGATCCGCATGACGATACCCCTGCATTTCCTCAATGAAGACAGTGCCGTGGGGGTGAAGCTCGGGGGCATGATCTCCCGCAAGCTCACCGAGATCGAGGTCATCTGTTTACCTAAGGACCTGCCCCCGTATATCGAGATCGATACGCAGGACATGGCGATCGGAGACATCGTGCATCTCTCCCAGGTCTCCTTGCCCGAGGGCGTGGTACTCGCCCACGCGCCGGACCCGGATGTTCCGGTCGTGATCATCCATAGTGCGCAGATCCACGACGAGGAAGGAGAAGAAGAAGCGGAAGCAGGCAGTGAGGAAGGAGAAGGCGCCGAACAGCCTACCGAGCCACAATCCTGATGCGAGGCGCCTGACCTGGTGCTGAGAACCGCAAAGGCGCAAAGGGTACGAAGATGACTGTTATCCGCAGATTACGCAGATTCACGCAGATTGTTTTATTTGCGTTGATTCGCGTTCATTTGCGGCAAAAAATAATTCCCAGTATGCCTTTGTGGTTCAAAATCGGATAAGACCAGCAGGTATACAACATGGCCGAGCAAGGAATAAGGCTGGTCGTAGGTCTGGGTAATCCGGGATCGCAGTACGTAGCGACCCGCCATAATGTGGGCTATCGGTTCGTGGATGCCCTTGCCGCGCGCAACGGCGGTCAATTCCGGATCGAAAACAAGTTTCACGGTCTCCTCTGTCGGCTCCTCATCGCAGGCAGGGATCTGCGGCTCCTCAAGCCGACAACCTTCATGAACCGGAGTGGGCAATCCGTGGCTGCGGTGGTCCACTATTTCGATATTGCCCCCGCACAGGTCTTGGTGGCGCACGACGAGCTGGATCTGCCGGTCGGGACCCTGCGCCTGAAGCAGGGAGGCGGACACGCCGGGCACAATGGACTGCGGGACATCATCAATGCCCTCGCTACGCGGGACTTCTGGCGCCTGCGGATCGGTATCGACCATCCCGAAGACCGATCAGAGGTCGTGAATTATGTCCTCAGCCGGGCCTCCAGGGATGACGAGGATCGCATCGAGGATGCGTTGGACCAGGCAAAGCAGTGTCTCTCCCAAGCACTGGCGGGTGAGTTTCAAAGCGCCATGCACCGGTTGCGTAGCGAACCGGCACCCAGTGAACGATCTGTTTTACAAACGTTGTAGTCCTGTCGCAGGAGAACCGGTTAGAGTAGGGAGCTAGCGCCTCGCGTCCGTCACGTATCGGTTCGGTCAGCGTCGGGTAACCAGGAGGTCGGCCTGCGCTTTGGCTAGAGGCTGATAGCCAGCGACTACTCT
>JANQFF010000302.1 GCA_028277965.1 Pseudomonadales bacterium | reverse complement strand
ATCCCCGCAAATGAGTTGCCTCATTATCTCAAATAGACACATCTTCAGTCCTGGGAGAATCGCGGCTAAAGCCGCTCCTACAGAAAAATCTCCAGGTTTATAGAGGCGCCTTTTTGCCGGGATTCTTAACCTCTACCATGCGGCAACGAAAAATCGATCTCCGGACCTTTAGGGATGATGTGCGGCGGCCGGCTGCCGAAGTAGATGCCTTTTATGGCGTCCACGTTCACGGTTTCAGCGACACCGGGGTACTGGTAAAGGTCCCGGGTATAGGGCCACAGATTCGAAAAATCCGTCAGCCGGTTTCTGTTGCAGCGGAACTGTGAGTAGTAAGCGAGATCAAACCTGATCAGCGTTGCAAAGAACCGCCAGTCCGCTTCGGTCACTTCTTCGCCGCAGAGATACCTTTGCCGCCCCAGCCGCTCATCCATCCTGTCCAATGTCTCAAACAGGTCGTCGTACGCTTTGTCGTACGCTTCCTGAGATTGTGCAAACCCGCATCGATATACACCATTGTTTACGTTGATGTAGATCTCCTCGTTGAGACGATCGATCTCAGGAGTCAGCTCCTCGGGATAAAAATCAACCGGGTTAACGCCGTCCATCCCGTTAAATACCGAGTTCATCATTCGTATGATCTCAGATGACTCGTTGTTTACGATCGTCTGACCTTCGAGATCCCACAGGACCGGTACGGTTGTTCTGCCGGTGAACCGACTGTCTGCCGCCGTATACACGTCATGTATATGTCGAGCGCCCAGGATCGGCTCGGGCTGGTCCCCAAAGGTCCAGCCCTCGGGACCCATCGCCGGTTCGGTCAGGCCCACGCTGATGTGAGCAGTCAGGTTCTTGATCGACCGGTAGAGCAGAGTTCGATACGCCCAGGGGCATCCGGCATTGATAAACAGGTGATAACGCCCCGATTCAGGCGGAAAGCGGTTGCTGCCTGGCTCTATTGCCTCCCTGAACGAAGACTCCACTCGTACGAACTCACCGCTTGTATTGGTCCGCCTGCGATCTTCGTTGGTCCATTGACCATCAATCAGCATACCCATCGCACTTCTCTTCAGAGGTCCCGCTCGAACCTGACTCCCGCGGTGATTCCCTGCAGGTCGAGCTTGTTCAGTTCCGCGTGGCTCTGATAGTCGATGAAACCTGCAATCCCGTGTATCAGCTGAACATGTACACCCGCACTCCATACAAAGTAGTCCGGATCGCTGTCCTCAGTGATAATCTCAAAAGGTCGCGTGGGATTGGTGATATCCCCGGAAAAACGGTCATTCCTGAACCGGACATCCGGCGCCTGCCCTTCGTACTGAAACTCATGGGTGTAGTCCACCCGGAAATACGGCACGAGCACACCCCACGACGGCGTCATCGTGTACGACACATGAAACCCGACGTTTGCCGTCGTTGTCCTCGATACCTGATCCTGCAGCACCAGGTCCAGGCCACCTGCGCCTCGCTCGGCGTATTTATCGATCGTCACTTTCGTGAAGTTGGCGCCGAAGTGGGGGCCAAACACCCACTTTCCACGGGTGAAGTCCCAGCCGCCGCCAATCCCCGCGACCACCTGGCTGGCATCAGAGTCACCCGCGGCGGTTCGATCGACAACTGAACTGGCTGTATCGTAGACAACCCGGCGGCGGGTCTCTGCATCTGCCCACCCGTACGTCATCAGACCGTCAACATAAAAAGCGTCGCGGAAATAAGTCCCCATCAACGTCAGCGTGGTCGTGTGCATCTTCATTCCACCACCCACGTCGAAGTCCCCGTCCACCTCGGAATAGCCGAGCGCTGCACCAACAAACAGGTTGTCACGCAACCGGTAGTCCGCGCCGAACGTGAAGTTGACTGTTTCGAATTCGAAACCTGGTTGGAGATCGCTGGTTGGCGTATCCCCGTCACTGATCTTGAAGTCGCTGAAAAAACCCCAGCGCGCAAAATCGTCCGTCCCACTTGCACCACCAAGCAGGCTTTCGAGAGCGTTTTGCAGATCCACACCGCTGATCTCAACGTGATCGGTCACAATGTTGATACCAGCCACATCTACGCGCGCCCCACCCGACCGCAGACCATTCAGACGCACAGACAAATTGCCGTGCTGTACACCCGTATGGCGCATCAAAGTATCGATTGTGCCAGTCACCTCATCCGGGGTGATGGCTGCCAGAGCGCCCATAATCTGCTCATCGGTATTGTTGCTGTTGCGTAAAGCCCCGCACAGAAAGTCCAGATCCATTTCATCCGACGATGGGTCGGGCAACCCTTCAACACGCGGGCACAGGTCATCCAGCGCCTCACCCGTCGAGCCTTCGTTCATCGGCAGGTCAGGGATCTCACCCACATCGATGGCGAGAAAGTTCAACGCACCTACCGTGCCATTCCCGCCAGGCACGAAACTAAATTCAAAATCGGGTCCGAGGCCGGCAAATTCAAATACCACACCAGGATCCTGTACGACCGTTCCACCGACATCGAATACATTGAGTGTCGAACCACTACGTGGTGAGAAATTGTCGAGAAGGGCAAACTCGACCTCCCCCGCGTTCAGGTTCAGGTCTCCCGAGACGTTAATCATGTCGTACTGGCCCGGTTGATCACCCGCCAGTTCTATCAGGATCATCCCGCCATCAAGATTCAGGTCGCCGTTGACCGTGATGGTTCCGGGCGAGTTTCCGGCTGAGAGGATGCCGCCACCTACTATCGAGAGATCCCCCTCCAACGTCCCGTCACTGCCACCAAACAACCCGTCAACGGTAAGCTGCCCAACAGTGAGTGTCGATCCGCCATTCAGGAAGAGCGAGCCGCTCACCTGGCTGACGGAGCCGGCCCCTCCATTGACGACGATGTTGCTATTCGTAAATGTGGCCACGCTTCCAGCCCGCACATTGAACTCCGCAACACCTGCGGGAGAGTCGACGTTCAACGTTGAGCCACCCATCAGATCCAGCATCACCGGGTTGTTGGCTCCCAGATCGAGCACACCTGTCACATCGAGTGACGAGCCACCGTCCAGCATCAGATCCTGTCCCTGGGAGAACCCCAGATCAAGATCATCCCCCGTAAGCTGCGTACCCATCAGGTTAAAGCTGCCAATCCGGGATAAATCGAGCAGATCCACAATACCACCGCTCGCTACCGTCAGCGTTTCGGAAATGAATGTTCCATCGCCCGACAACGTACCGTTTGTTCCAACAACTGTGTTGATCGCCTCAATGGTTCCCGTTCCGTTCACCGTCACAGATCCTGTGGGTGTCCCCGTACCCCGATCGAGAGCGATATTCAGGTTCCCGGCAACGATCAACTGGCCGTTGGTGTCGACCAGGAGGTTACCGTTGCCGTCCCCTTCACCAATGTCCGCGTTTGTGGCGTCCGGATCGTTCCCGGCAATCGTCACAATCGCAAAATCAGAAATCGTGAGACTGCCATTTCCACTACGCGCTTCAAACAGATCATTGCCGACAGCCAACAACGCACCTGCACCAGTCACTCTCACATCTGTGCCCTGACCACTGACGACCATATTGCCTGTCGCACCTGCCCCGCCAATCAGCAATCCACCACCTACTCCGCCAATGAGTGGCCGCGGCATAAAACCGCTGCCGGCTGTACCGCCGCTGATGAGCAGGCTCGCGCCGCCATTTACGTTGAAGTTAGCGTTGCTCGTGAACCCGCCCGCGTTTGTGACACCTACGTGAATGAAAGCCAGGGTGTCGCTGAACACACTGACTCCTGATCCGTCACCGGTGAGATTCAAAGTACCCGTTGAATCCGCGTCCCGCGCCCACGAGATGAAGATACCGCCTTCGAACCCGCCACCCCTGGCGTCGACAATCGCCTGCCCGCCGTTCTGGACCGTCATGAGACCGTTCCCGCTCTCGCCAACGTTGAAGTTGAGCAATTCCCCTGTGCCAACCACCTCCGCAACCCCCGCATCGATCAGGAGCGACCCGTTGCCGTTTTCACCAACACGCACGAGACCAGCCGACATCAACCGACCGCCTGTATTCACAACACCGGCACCGTTGTTGAAGATGATGTCATTGCTTGCAGTCAGGTCGCTGTTCTCTATGACCGAGAGAAATCCCGGATCTGCAGCACCCAGCCCCACGTTGATGTCAGTCATCCCGATGTTGGAACCGCCAGCAAACAGGAAGCTCTGGTTCGCGGGTGAACCGATATTGAGGATGTTGTTCGGCAGGATCAGCGCTGAAGGTCCGTCGATCGCCACAAGATCGATCCCGGAGTGATTGTCGACCGCAAACGTGCCTCCGTCATTGACCGAGACGATAGGCGTAATAATTGTGCCGTCACCCTGCAGTGTGCCACCAAGCCCAACAGAGATGCCGTCCGTTGCATTCAGACTCCCTGTGCCCGAAACGTCCACAATTCCCGTTTGCGTTCCGTTCGATGTCGAGATGTTGATCGACTGAATGTTAATCACACCATTGTCGAAAACATTGACCATCCCGGACCCGGCTCCATCGCCGTCACCGACAAACATGGCTGCCGTTGTCCCGCCGGTTGCCGTCAGCTGTGCACCTCCACTGACCGACAGTGTTCCGAAGCCCCCATCTCTGCCGACATCGATAAAAACAGAATCTCCCGTCGCATTTAACGTGGTACCTGCACCCGACAAATCAACAAGACCCACACCACCTTGACCGGTCCCGATATCGATCAGGGGAACAACACCAGCGCCACCTATGTCTGCGGTCGCACCATTCGTGAGGTTGATCGTGCCGTTACCTACACGGCCTACGGCCACATCGTCAGCCGCCATCAGCTGGCTACCAGCGCCGTCCAGGTTCAGAATGCCGTTGCTGCCCGTAAACTCACCCAGGCTGAGCGTTGTACCCGCGCTCAGGAGCCCGCCGTTAATCACATCGACTGTCGCATCCGTATTCACACCGCTACCAATCTGGAAGAAATCGGTTGCATTCCATTGGGAGCCGGCACCATCAATGGATACCAGGGTGTTCGACCTCAAGCCGCTGGCGGGATCGAACTGGTCCCCTGCTGAGAGGAACACCTGACCGGAGTTGATGACACTGCCGCCCAGAACGCTTACCTGAGCCAACGAATCAACGAGCGGCGTGCCGCCATTCGAGTTCGATCGCCCAACAGTCAATGCATCGCCCGTCGTATCCAGGATGCCACCTGTGTTCAGATTCAGGCTCAGGTTACTGCCCGACAATGTACCGAGGGAGAACGAACAATTGGCTGCACACGGAGCGCTCCCGTCCACAAACGCCCCGTTCGTGATATTGATTGTGCCGTCCGATTGAATGTTGATACGGCTGAATTCACCGTTCAGGATGAGCGTTGTGCCCGGATCCTGAACATTGAGCACTACATTGGAATTGGGGTCAGAACCCACACCACCCGCTGTCAGGTCCGAACCTGCGTTGAGTGTCAGGCTTGCCCCATCGCCCAGGAGCACCTGATCTTCCGCAGGTAGTACAGTCACCGAATCCGGGGTGGGATCGGGGGGTAACGGGCCGTCGTTTGCCGGATCTCCACCGACAATGGTGACGCTACCCTGGGGGTCTACGTCGGCGAAGCTTGTGATTGGCACCCAGACCAACACACTCAGAACAAAGAAGTACCCTGTCGCGAAGTACCGTATGTATGCACGGTGCGAACCACGCTGTGTCATAAGCGTTCCTCCCTCTCGTGTCGATCATCCCTGAGCGCCGTGTACTTCTAGCTATAGAAGCAGCACAACACAATCAGCCTCTTGTCGATGTAGAATAGAGCTTTGCCTGGCGTCAAACAATCGCGGAGACGACAGTTACGCAAGATCCATATGCGAGACCAGAAGGACAACTCAGGGAACGACGAAACCCGGCTCAGCGAGACGCAACTCAGCGATGACCCGCCCGACGAGACCAGGTTGACCGGGAAGCCGCTCGCCGACACTCAACTCACGGAAGAGCCATCGACTGCAGACGCGGATAAAAACGCGGAGACCCAACTCAGCGACGCAACCGAAATCCTCGACGAAACCGAACGCTCTGCAATCGAAGCCTTTGATGCAACGCACCGTGGTGAAACGCAGGCACTCCCCGGTACCCAGCGTTCAGATCCACCCGACGCCGAAGGCGAAAACAAACCGCTGCCCGAGGGATTTCTGGTCAAGGACCGTTTTGTCATCGACCGTGTTCTCGGTCGTGGCGGTATGGGGATTGTTTACCGGGCGTTAGACCGCGTCAGCGAGCAGTACGATCGGGATCCGTACGTCGCTCTCAAAATGCTTTCAGACGAGTTTCAACGCGATGAGCGCATGGTCGCGGCCCTGCACAGTGAATCACGCAAGGCGCAGACTCTGGCCCACCCGAACATCGCCACGGTCTATGATTTCGACCGGGACGGCGACCTCGTCTACATCCATATGGAAGAGCTCGAGGGCCAGCCGCTCGATGATTTCATTGCAGACCATCCGGACGGTTTACCGCGTGAGCGTGTCGCACCCATCGT
>JANQFF010000287.1 GCA_028277965.1 Pseudomonadales bacterium | reverse complement strand
CATCGCCCCCTGCAGCACCGTAAATGTTGTCCGGGCTCGTGTAGCGGGACCAGCCGTCAGTCGAGTAGAAGTCGAGCTGCTGGTCGATGTCGTTTTCGTAGTAGAAGAAACCACCCGTCAGCGTGACGCTGTCGCCGATGTCCGCGAACACCTGCAGCTCGTGCTGATAGTTTTCGTTTTCCTGAGCAGCGTAGAACTGCTGGTCGTGCGGCAAACCGGTGCGGTCATCTTCGGTCGTACGATCATAGAAGTAGTCAGTGTAAGCACCGATGTACTTGAAGCTCAGCCAGTCTGCGGCATCCCACGTGACAGACACATACGCCGCCTGATGGTCGAAAAACTCATCCTGGAAACCGTTGGTCCAGCCGTCCAGGTCATCACCGTCGAGTTCCGGGAGTTCACGTCCGTTACCCTGGATGCTCTTGTCGGCAAGAGCCTGCAGGGCCGGGTCACCGAACGCCTGGTAGGCATAGTTCGGACGGGAGAAACCGGAGTTGGTGGTTCCGTCGAACGCCACACCGGCAGAGTCGACACCACCCACGAGCGGCTGACCGTAGCGGACGATGCCGTTCAGCTCGAAACGGTATACACCAGTTCCGGGAATGGTGCCGTCAGCCGTGCCGTTGATGTACGGTACAAGGCCGGTCGGGACGATACAGTCCGGTGTGGACCGGTCTGTCGCAGATGCACAGAAGGTTGCACCCGGTGCGTTCGGATCCTGGACAGGCCGCCAGCCGTGTACCGGAACAGACGTCCAGCGCTCACCGCCGGAAACCGGATCACGCATGCCGCCCATTTCGGAAACGACGATGGCACCAGCACCCTGTGCTCCCGACATCATGCGGCGATAGCTGCGCTCGTTACCCCGAACATAGACCGACAGGGTATCTGTCGGTGTCCACTCGAAGCTCAGCGTATAGTTCTCATCACCGTAGTTGTTGATGTCAGGATTGCCCGGCTGAACATCGTTGATGAAACCGTCGCGGGTCCGCTTCACAGCGGTGGCGCGAGCATTCAGAACGCCATCGATAAGCGGTCCTGAGAGCATGGTGAAATACTCTTTCTGCTCGAAGCTGCCCACGACAACTTTGACTTCACCTTCGAATTCGTCAGTTGGCTTCTTACTGTGGAAATTCACAGCTCCGCCCACCCCGTTGCGGCCGTACAGGGTACCCTGCGGTCCCCTCAGTACCTCAATCCGCTCGAGGTCAAACAATCCACCTTCCGTTGACGCAATACCGAAGTCCTCGGAATACGCACCGTCGAAATAGGTGGCAATACCCGGGTCTCCACCCAGTGCCCGGAACAACCGGCCTACGCCCCGAATCGACAGGTCGTAAGGCTGAATGGTGGTTGCCGGAATATAGTTTTGCAGGTCTTCCTGGTTACGCAGACCGAAATCTTCGATGAACTCACCAGTAAACGCTGTAATCGAAATAGCGGTATCCTGAACCGTCGATTCACGTCGCTCGGCCGTCACCACAACTTCCTCGATCTGACGCCCTTCGGCGGCAAAAGAAGCGGACAACGGCAGAAGCAGAATCGCGCCAAGTACAGCACCGCATGCACGCATGACACGTGTAGGCATGATTACCCCTCCAACTCGTTTTAATCGCCGGTGATTGCCACCGGCCTCTCTCTATCTCCGGATGAAAACCGTGCAAAATCAATCAAATAAATGACGAATCCTGCACAAATACTTCAATCCAGCGTGCCTTATAGAGATCACAGGGTGCCATGTCAACGGTGGACTTTAATTGTCCAACGAGGTATGCAAATTGTGCTCTCCAACAGACCCCCATTTATCCCGCATCCGCAGGATTGACGCCTCTTTCGTGCGGGTTTCAAGTCGCTCGATGGGTACCCACTCGAGCTCCAGAGATTCGCTTGTGACAACGAAGTCGGTAGTCCTTGCAACCAGCGCAAACCGCACATCGAAATGAAAGTGCTGCGGGTCAGATTTTCTTGCCGGAATGGTGTGTATGTCGATATCGAAAACGCGTTCATCCAGCAAGTCGACCTCAAGGCACGACTCTTCTTCAGCCTCGCGTGTTGCGACCGCCCTGGTATCCGGGTCACCGTCACTGTGGCCACCCAGTTGCACCCAGATGCCGAGCTTCTTGTGGTGGGTCAGAAGGAGACGTTCCTGCGCCGGATCAACCAGCCAGGCTGATCCGGTAACATGACCACGCCAACAGTCCCGCTCATAACACCGCGGCTCACCTTCGACGAGCTCAACAAAACGATTCACGGTTTGCATCTCCTGCGGGTAGCGGTTTCCGTATTCGTCCAGCGCTGCTAGCAATTTGCCTCGGTCCACGGGACTCCTTATGCTCACCTACTTCTTCTGTTCACTTTCATGATCTACTGGGGGGACACACCATGATCGGCGTCATAGCCAAGCTTAACGTAAAGCCCGAAGCATCTGCGGAATTCGAAGAGGTCTTTCTGACCCTGTCCGAAGCCGTCCGCGCCAACGAGCCCGGCTGCATCCTGTATCAGCTCTGCAAAGACGATGACGGCAACTACGTCGTGATGGAAATGTACGAGAGCGAAGAAGCGCTTGCAGCCCACGGCCAGTCCGAACATTTCAAAGCCGCCGGTGCAGGGTTCAAAGGCAAGATGGGTGGACCACCGGAGATTACCCGGATGGGTGCTGTTACCCGTTAGCTAAGAATCAGGAATCGCGGCTGAAGCCGCTCCTACAGAAACTAGTAACATTGGGGTCTGACCCCATTGTTACTAGTTTTCGATTTCGAACAGCTCCGCAAGCTGTTCCGTCATCGCGCCACCAAGCTGCTCAGCGTCTGTGATCGTGACCGCCCTGCGATAATGGTGTGTCACGTCGTGACCAATCCCAATCGCCACCAGTTCCACAGGTGAGTAGTTTTCGATCATCTCGATCGCATACTTCAGGTGTTGCTCGAGGTAGTTGCTCGGATTGACCAGCAACGTGGAGTTGTCCACGGGCAGGCCGTCTGAGATGACCATCAGGATTTTGCGCTGTTCCGTCCGGGTCACAATGCGATTGTGGGCCCAGATCAGCGCCTCACCATCGATGTTCTCCTTCAGGAGTTCCTCACGCATCATGAGACCGAGATTCCGGCGCGAGCGCGCCCACGTATCATCGGCGCCCTTGTAGACGATGTGCCTGAGATCATTCAGTCGCCCGGGGTTTGAAGGTTTGCCTTCATTGATCCACTTCTCGCGCGACTGACCGCCCCGCCAGGCGCGGGTGGTAAATCCAAGGATTTCCACACGGACCGAACAGCGTTCCAGCGTACGGCCGAGAATGTCAGCACACATTGCCGCTATGGTGATGGAACGTCCGCGCATGGAGCCTGAACTGTCGATCAGGAGCGTCACAACCGTGTCGCGGAAGTTCATTTCCTTTTCCTGCTTGTAGGCGAGCGGATTGACCGGGTCCACGACAACCTGTGTCAGGCGAGCCGCATCGAGGATGCCCTCTTCCAGGTCGAACTCCCAGGTCCGATTCTGTTTCGCCATGAGCCGTCTCTGCAAACGGTTAGCCAGTTTCGATGTCGTGTGCTGGAGCGATACCAGCTGCTGATCGAGCAACTGACGCAGACGCGTGATTTCTTCTGCATCGCACAATTCCTCAGCACGCACTATCTCATCGAACTCTTCGGTGAACGCCAGGTAGTTGACGTCCTTTGAGATGAGACCGGCCTCGTCTGGCATGGGCACCGGCGCTTCGTCAGGGTCCGACTCGGCGCCTGCCTCCTCCATGTCCATGTCAGCTTCCATTTCCATCATCGACGCATCGCCGTCAGCGTTCTCGTCGGACATCGCATCGTCATCGATGACTACATCCTCCGGACTGAAATCCGATTCAGCGTCGTTGGACTCGTCCATGGTCTCGACTTCATCCTGGTTGGTATCGCCGTCCGGCTCGTCAAGATCCGCCGCGAGGCCGAGTTCCGCAATGATGCTCCGACACTTGGTCGCAAACTCTGCCTGGTCATCCACATGGTTCTTGAGCGCCCTTATCTGCTCTCCGGCGTGAGACTCAACGTGATCACGCCAGAACCGCACAACGTTTTCAGCACTGGGCGGCAGCTCACGGCCAGTCAGCTCCTGTCGAACAAGAAGACCAACGGCAACCGACAACGGCGCTTCAGTTTCCGCCGTAATGGTGTCGAAAGCCGCCTGCTGACACTGGGTTTCCAGGCGCGCATCCAGGTTTTGCGCTACCCCTTCCATGCGCAGGCTCCCGATGGATGCGATGCGGGCATCTTCAATCCACTCGAACATTTCCTGCGCAGGACCACCCGTCGGGCTGTAACGCGCGTGCAGGCTGTCGTCGTGATGGCGTTGTTTCAGGGCAAACTGATCCCCAATGCCGCGAACCGAGTTCACCTCGGTTTCGGTACAACCGACTGTGGGCAGAGGGACACGTATTCGGTTGCCTCGGACCGAGGGTGCTCCGGGGCCAAACGTGACTTCGAGCTCGTCGTCCTCCGCCAGAGCACGCATTGTCGCAGTTGTCGCGCGCTTGAACGGTTCTAATGGACTTTCTACATCACTCATTCCGGGCCTTCCGGTGTCTCCGTCTCCTGCCCTACGCGGTTTTCAGCGTGATCCCCTGGGTTGCATCCCCAAGGTCTTCACCCATACAGCGCTGGTAGTACTCCGCAACAATCGGACGCTCCAATTCGTCACACTTGTTGAGGAACGTCACCCTGAACGCAAACCCGATGTCACCGAATATCTCCGCGTTCTGCGCCCAGGTCAGGACTGTACGCGGTGACATGACGATGGACACATCGCCGTTGATAAATCCCTTTCGGGTCAGATCGGCGACACTCACCATGTTGGAGATCATACGGTGACCCGCATCGGTGTCGGCGTAAGTCTTCGCTTTCCCAAGCACAATTTCACACTCAGCATCGTGCTCCAGGTAGTTCAGTGTCGCGACAACACTCCACCGGTCCATCTGTCCCTGGTTGATCTGCTGAGTTCCATGGTAAAGCCCGGTTGTATCACCCAGACCAATCGTGTTGGTCGTCGAGAAGAGGCGAAAGTAGGGATGCGGCGTAATCACCTTGTTCTGGTCAAGAAGCGTCAGCTTGCCTTCTACTTCCAGCACACGCTGGATAACGAACATGACATCCGGTCGACCCGCGTCATATTCGTCGAATACCAGGGCAACAGGATGCTGCAACGCCCAGGGCAGTATCCCTTCACGAAACTCCGTCACCTGCTTGCCGTCCTTCAGGACAATCGCATCTTTGCCAACGAGGTCTATCCGGCTGATGTGACTGTCGAGGTTGATACGGATACACGGCCAGTTGAGGTGTGCCGCCACCTGCTCAATATGAGTCGACTTACCGGTACCGTGGTAACCCTGGATCATGACGCGCCTGTTGTGCGCAAATCCCGCAAGTATCGCCAGGGTTGTATCCTCGTCGAACCGGTAGTCATCATCGATCACCGGAACATAATCCGACCGCTCACTGAATGCTGGCACGTCGAGATCCTGGTCGATCCCAAACGCATCACGAACACTGACGGTAGTATCCGGCTCAAGGTCAGTTCTCAGGCCGGATTCGGCATAGTCAGTCACAACTACTCCCTTTACTATATGCTAGGCAAGCCGGCTATTGTAAGGAACCGGCACCAAAAGCAGTAGCGATATTACGAAGTCTCTCATGATCAAAATTCACCTCGTCCGCCACGGTCGGGCCGCCGCGGGTTTTGGATCCCACAAAGACCCCGGACTCGACGACCTCGGCCGCGCCCAGGCAGAAGCCGCCGCAAGAGATCTCCAGGCACTCGGCCCCCTGCCCGTTTTTTCGAGCCCGCTTGCGAGAGCCCGTGAAACTGCTGAACCCCTCGCCGGTATCTGGCAGACAGCCATTCAGATCGAAGAGCGAATTGCCGAGATACCTTCCCCGACAGACGATCTCGAAGAGCGTGCAGCGTGGCTGCGCGACGCCATGGCGGGGGACTGGAGCGATCTTCCTCACAATCTCCAGGAGTGGCGCACCGCAATTGGCGAATGCCTGCTTTCAGCAACGCAAGACTGTGTGATGTTCAGTCATTACGTTGCGATCAACGCTGCTGTGGGTGTCGCAACCAACGATCAGCGTATGCGTATATTCGGGCCGGACAACGGCTCGATCACGACGCTTGTGAACGCTGACGGGGTGCTGAGAGTTGAGACACTGGGGCGAACGGCAGATACAAAAATCAATTAGGAATCGCGGCTAAAGCCGCTCCTACAGAGGTAGTTGAATCA
>JANQFF010000261.1 GCA_028277965.1 Pseudomonadales bacterium | reverse complement strand
GCTGACCCTTTCAGGTCCCTTTCAGGTAGCAACCCAATGCACCCAGTTTGATTGCATTGAGAATGTCGACTGCTCCGTGCGATAATGGCGAAAGTCTAGTTTAGTCGAGATTCATTTCATTGAAACTGGTGACAGCGCCCGACATATGGTGCACATTGGCGCCGCCGTTATACCGCATGGAGTTCATCACACTAACCGTTGAGCCACCATCTACCACGACCGAGTTTCCGCCGACGTTGTCGGTGCCGATATTGACGATTTCGACTGTGGCATTGTAGAGATGAGCCCCGTGGTGCGCGGCGTAGCTGAAGTTGTTTAGCAGATGCTCGTTGGCGGCATCGTCGATATGGATCAATCGGTCATATTCTTTGCGCACATTCCACAGATGGGTGGGATCCGACATCCAGGGAGTAATGCCGTACCCGTTGAGGCGCATCCAGAAGTTGGGATTCGAGTGGCAATCCTCAATCCATCCCTCACTGCAGGACCAGATGCGGATAAATCCATGGGTTGTGGCACCGACCACGTTTTTGAGAAAATGTCCGTCACTGCCGGCCTCGGCCACCACACCTCTGTAGCCGTTTTCAACCGCAACGTTTACGACGTATGCGTCAGTCACTCCATCGATTCGAACTGCAGGCGGATACTCGACCCAATTGTTACTGCTGTCAAACGAGTTATTGGGATAGAACGCGCGCAACCCGCGCACGCCAGCAGTATCGCCCGCGAGGGTAACCAACGCCGGGTTGCTGGCCCCTTCTTCATAGGCAAAGAGCACGGTTCCGTTGCTAAGCCCGCTTTGACTGCGGTGCAGAACCGAGGAGAAACCGCGCAGCTCCACGTTGGCGGGCACCGTTAGATTGGAGTTGATCCGATACCAACCAGGGGGCAAATACACCAAACCACCGCCGTCATTCCCCGCATCTGTCAACGCCTGCTGAATGGCAGCGGTGGCGTCGTTGGTTGGCAAACTCCCTATGATGGCCGGGGCGTTGTATGGCGCCTGACTCGCGTTGTAGAGCGTCCAACGCGTGATCTTGGGGATTGAGTCACACTCGGTGTAAGAGGTGGGCGAGTTCCCGGGATTCAGGACGTCGACCTGTCCACTGCCTGAGCCGCCAATGCCGCCGGTAAGGGTGGAGTCAGTGACGTGGATATAGCCGGTGGAGTTGTTCTCCACCGCGTTGCTGCTGCCCTCCAATACACTGCGGATAACGGCGACGCCCCAAGCGGAGGTGCGATCGTCAATTGAGTTGACGTCGGCCGTGAGCGCCACATCGGTGTCGGTGATCCGGACCCATGCGAACTGGCCTGCAAAGGCGATGCGCGCCCCGTCCACCAGGTGAATGCCGATTTTGTAGTCCTCGGCGGCAATGTTGTAAAAACTGTCCCACTCCACATCGGCAAAGACAAAAGCCTCTCCGTTGGCGCGGGTCCATGCATCCAAAGTGGCTCGCTCCGGCGGATCAAAGGCCGAGGGTGCGTCGGCCCAATAACCGTTGTTGAACTTGATCGCGCGCCACATGCCCACATCGGCACAGTTGCGGGCATCCAGGCCGCGATAGAGTGCGGTGCCCTTTACATTCTCGACGCGCGAGAGCTCGTGCACGTCCTCCTCGTAGGGCGGCGCATTCACTCCGATACCTCGATATGAGTTCAACATTGTCACGTTGATCACAGAGCTGGCATGATAGTTGTAATTGCCCGATCCCGTACCCAAATCGTCTCCATAGCCTCGAATTTCAAAGGTCCATCCGTACTCTACCGGGTTATCCGCGTTCTGATTGGGATAGAACACCGTCAAGCCCATCACTCCTGCACTCCCGCCAATGAGAAACAGCGGTGCACTCCCTTGAGCAATCTCAGCTTGTACGATCGTGCCGTATTCAGTGCCCACGTCCGGATCTTGCCAATCACCGCGCAAGGTGCAAAAAGGAGGAATCGTGACTGTGGCACTAACTCGATACGCACCCACCGGCATCCACACCGTGCCCCCTCCATCTTTGTAACAGTCGTTCAGCGCTTGCTGAATGGCAGCGCTCGCATCGTCGTTCCCTGTATTGTCAGCCCCATATTGACTCACCACATGATAGTCGATGAGCACTACATCATCTGTGGGGTAAACGGGATGGACGATCAAGGGTGGAGTCGTATCGCTGTCCGAGTCGGAGTCGGTATCGCTGTCCGAGTCTGCATCACTATCCGAGTCTGCATCACTATCCGAGTCTGCGTCACCATCCGAGTCCGCGTCCCCGTCTGTATCCGCATCCCCGTCTGTATCCGCATCCCCGTCTGTATCCGCGTCCCCGTCTGTATCCGCGTCTCCGTCTGTATCGCTGTCCCCATCCATATCCGCATCAGCATCAGCATCACCGTCGCTATCTGCGTCGCCACCCGCATCAGCAGAACCGGCATCGGTAACACCTTCTTCGGTTGGTGAATCTTCAGCACACCCGACACCCATGAGCAGCCCCAGGAGCAGGACTATCGGGACCGTTTTGTCTCGCATTGTGGACTCCTTCTTCTCGAACCTATTACATCGGAAAGAGTGCAATGAATCAATCGGGTTTGTTGGAATGTTAGAGTCATTAGGTAAAATAAGCACGCTTAGACCTGGATTGAGTCTCGTCCAGTGTCGGGGGATCTGTACCAACCGATAATGTTATCACCGGGGCCGGCTCGGGAAGCATCCCATCCCACGGAGACATCGGCCGCCTCGGTCCTGTCGAACATTTGGGGCTCTACGGCATCATCTGGCACTGCTGAGGCCCCGGCTGCGAGGAAGAGGTATCTTTCCAAGATTTAACGACGCCATATGAGAGTCAGCCATAGTCGTGCCAAACCACGAGGTCCGTTCGTTGCGGCTGATTCGAACAGCATCTTGAGCGCATTGGCTCAGAGCTCTGTGACGAGATTAAACTAGTGCACGATTTCGGACTTTTTCACTGTTCTGTGTTAGACGGACACATGTTTGAGAAGTACCAACGGCCATTATCAGTAGTCACCTCGGGAATCGCTGCCGGGTTGTGCATATACCACATATGGTACTGGCTCATCTGGATGGCATTGACTCCCTTCTTGTTCGCCATTGATGGCCAGTCGAAAAAACAGTCGTTTCTCTATGGCTTGTTATTCGGCACGGTCGAAGGGAGCATACTTCTATGGTGGATCATCGAATCCACGCAGCGATATACGGACAGCTCTACGTGGTTGGGGGTGCCGATATTCGTGGCCACGGTGCTATGGTATTCTCTTTTTCCCGCTGTGTTTGCTTGCCTCTTTTCGATCCTATCAGGGGATCGGGCAAAACGGTCTTCGCTCTTTTCAGTCCTGACCTCCGCGTCTGTCTGGATCGTTCTGGAGTGGACCAACGTGAACGTCTTGGCGGGTCTGCCCTGGGTCAAATACACCCTTGGATTCACCCAGGCAAACCACCTCTACGGCCTGCAATTCGCATCGATTGGCGGCCAATGGGGTATCTCCTTTTTTGTAGTTCTGGTGAACCTGCTGCTGGTCCAGGCGGTGAGGACGAAAAAAACAAACAGGATCTGGATAAGCGCGGCGATGGTCTTGCTCTTCTATGGTGCGGGTTTTCTATTGGTGTCTGCAAAAGAGGACAGCTCACTCAAGCGCGTCAAAGTTGCCGTCATTCAGGAAAACATCAGCGCTGAAACGAGATGGCAGGAATCCACCGGCGACCAGCTCGCCGGGATATTGTTCGATTTGAACCGACAGGCGATGAGAGCAAAGCCGGACATAATTGTCTGGTCAGAGACCGCCCTGCCATGGACATTCACCCCTGACGATCCGCTGATCAGAAAGGCGCTGGAGATAACACGCGAGGTGAATGCGAGTCATCTCATCGGTATGTTGAGCCAAGTAGAGAAGGGTTCCAAAATGGTTCGCAACTCCGCTTTCTACATAGAGCCGGGCGGGAGAGTGAGCGATAGATACGACAAACAAGAGCTGCTCTCGTTTCTCGAAGAACCGCTCTTGGATTCATCGCTGAAGATACCGTTCTTTTCCGATGGAATTGACAATATCGAGCGCGGTTCCGACCAGAAGCCGTTTCACACGCCGGATGGACGGATCGGCGTCCTGATTTGCAATGAGACCCTCCTGCCCTATTTGTCGAAAGACAGGGTATTGAACGGCGCTCAATTACTGATCAATCTGAGCAATGACGGCTGGCTCGAAGGGACCCGGCTCGTGGATCATCATTTCTACTATACCAGAATGAGAGCTGTGGAGACCGGCCGGGATATCGTGATTAACAGCAATAGAGGGCACAGCGCCATCATTTCCGCGAATGGGAAAATTGAGCAGGCGAACATCTCTGAATCGGCCAAATGTCTCAATGGCGAGGTGAGATTGAGAAGTCGGAACACCGTCTATACACGACTCGGAGACTGGACAATCTACGTCGCGGTGTTTTTGATCGCGGTGAACTGTTTCCTGCAGGTGAGACGGCGGTACGTCAAAGAATAGCTCTCTAGCTGAAACGCGGTCAGAGCATCACGAACAGCACCTCCAGCAGTGAATTGAGTGTGCTTGTCCTTCCAACTGTTTCGCACCCACAGCCAGAGTCGTCATCATCATCGTCATCATCCCCCACATCCGTATCAGTGTCGGAGTCTGTATCGGTGTCAGTGTCGGAATCTGTGTCAGTATCTGAATCCGTATCCGCATCCGTGTCGGCGTTTGAATCCGTATCCGTATCACTGTCCGCATCCGTGTCGGTATCGGAGTCTGAATCCGTATCCGCATCCGCATCACTGTCGGTGTCTGAATCCGCATCGGTATCGGTGTCTGCATCCGTATCCGCATCACTGTCCGCATCCGTGTCGGTGTCGGTGTCTGAATCCGTATCCGCATCACTGTCCGCATCCGTGTCGGTATCGGAGTCTGAATCCGTATCCGCATCCGCATCACTGTCGGTGTCTGAATCACCGTCTGCGCCGGCCAACTCGACGAGCAACCGGTACGGTTGAGTGGATTGTGTGCCACTGCCGACGTCCACCACTTGGATCGCGATCTCTTGGTCCGAAGCCGGGCTGTATCCCTCGATGATCTCCTCGACACCAGCCGGTCCATCGTTCGCCCCCTGCTCGCAGAGGCCTCCTTCACAATTGTCCCAAACAGCCAGGGCCAGCTCTCCACTGCTGTCCAATGGGGTCAATGTGATGTCATACACGGCTGCACCCAAGAGGTCGATTGTATGAAATGCATCTATCCCCTCGAACTCGGCATCTGCACAGGTGTCTGGAATGGGTTGGTAGGCGTGGAAATCGATCAAATCCCCTTCAAACGCCTCATCAACTGTTATCTGAAGCGTCCTGGTGCAGTGATCTCCCTGGGGAAGCCACTCGCACTCCTCGTCAAAGCAAGCATGGTTCTCACCGTCACCGCACGGCTCCCAGTCCAAAGCGCCAACGCAACTGTGGTCGATGGTATAGACCTGGCCTGTGAAATCGCCGTTGCCCAGGCCAACACCACCCAGGGGCAGGCCCAAATCGTTGGTGATCGTGTCGTCATCAGTTAGATTCAGTCCCAGGCTCCCGTCACCGGCGATCGAATTCACCGTCACGGTCACAGTGGTTCCCGAACCCGAAGACACGAACGCAATATTGGCGGTTGTTCCGATCACGGCCAGGCTGAAGTCCGTGGTATCGATGCCAGAAACGTTCTGGTTGAACGCAACAGTGAAATCGACGCTGGAGGCGCTGGTGGGGTTGGGGTCGGCCCGGTTGATGGACAAGACCGATGGCGGCGGCGAGTACGTCACCTGGTTGTCCGTGCTGGTACTGAAAGCATTGCCGTTGCCGGCGGCATCCTGGGCCACGGCACTGCCGATACTGGCAATCACCGCGCCGATGCCGGACATACCGCTCACGTCCACGAAGTAGGTGGTGCCGTTGTACGGAGCGGTCTCAGTGATAACCACGGTCGTCGCACCGGCCGAGCCGCTCAGGCTGACGTCTGCAGCGTCGTTGAAGTCGGTCACAGATTCGTTGAATACCGCGGTAAACATGATCGGCGAAGTGGTCGTCGGGTCGGCCTGGGCGGCCGCCTGATTGATGGTCACCGTGGGCGCTGTGTTGTCGATGGTATAGGTCTGGCCCAAAAAATCAGCCATGGCCGTATTACCGGCCTCGTCTGTCACGCTGTCCAGGGCGTCCCAATCGAAATTCAGGCCCAGGGTGCCGTCCCCTGAAACCGTGTCCACCCTCGCGATGATGATGGTTCCGCTTCCAGCGGACAAAGCGGTGACGGCGCCATTGGTGCCGATGGCCGCCACGACAAAATCCCCCGCTTCGATGTCGCTCACCATCTCGCTAAACGTGATCGTGAAATCAACGGAACTGGAATTGGTGGGGCTGTTCTCGACCCGGTCGATGGCGGTCACTACCGGTGGTGTATTGTCGATGGTGTAGGTCTGACCCGTGAAATCGGCATTGACCGCATTGCCGGCCTCGTCTGTCACGCTGTCCAGGGCATCGAAATCGAAATTCAAGCCCAGGGTACCGTCCCCTGAAATCCCGCTCACCGTCACCGTGACCAATGTTCCACTGGCAGATGACACGTTGCTGACAGTTCCGCTGGTGCCGGTGGCGGCCAAGACAAAATCGCCCGTCTCAATGTCGCTCACCGGCTCATTGAACGTGACCCAAAAATCAATGGAAGCGGCATTGGTGGGGCTGGCCCCGGCCCGGTTGATGGCGGTCACCACCGGCGGTGTTTTGTCTATCGTATAGACCTGGCCGGCGGTGTAGCTGCCATTGCCCTCGCCAATTCCGCCCAGGGGCTGGGTGATGGTGTTCTCAATGGAATCGTCGTCGATCAAATCCAGCCGAATGGTGCCCTCGCCCGTACCGGTGTCCACGGTCACGGTGTAAGTGTC
>JANQFF010000238.1 GCA_028277965.1 Pseudomonadales bacterium | reverse complement strand
CACGGGTTGTTCGCCTACCCGGTGACCTGGGCGAAGCAGAACACAAGATGCTCAGTTTCGAAGCCGGGGATTCCATCGGACCCGCCATCGAGGATGACGTGCGGGTGTTTGTCACTCAACAGCGCGGATTCCGGTCACGTGGCTTCAAAGGTGTGTATCTCTCCAAACAGGAGACACGTATTCGCCGCTACCACGAGCTCATCGACGATTACATCGAAGGCAGACTGCCTTAGGAGAAATTGCGGCTGGCGCCGCTCCTACAGAGTAGCAAGATCTGTAGGAGCGGCTTCAGCCGCGATGGAATCATGGATAAACAGCGATATGAGAGAGACGGTTATCTTCTGATATCGAAGCTTATTGACGATGAGACCGTAGCCGCGCTCAACGCCGAGCACGCGCGATTCGACAACGGCAATCCGCTATCCGTGCAGATCCAGTTGGTTCATCGATCAGCATTCATCCGCAGTTTCGTATCCCATGGGCCGCAGGTTGCACTCGCCGTCGAAATCCTGGGTCCCAACGTGTGTTTTACCCACCAGCAATATGTCTGCAAAGCGCCGGATTCATCGGAAACTGACGTCCCCTGGCATCAGGACAGCGGGTACGGAAGACTGGAACCACCAACGGATCTCACGGTCTGGATTCCCCTGCACGATACCGATGAAACCAATGGGTGTCTTGAAGTACTGGTGGGTTCACACAGGTCTGGTCTAAAGCCCCACCACCCTGTCGATGGTTTGCGTGGTGCAGACGTCGACGAGAAGGGTTTGCCGGTGCCCATGCAGGCAGGGGACGCGCTTCTGTTTGGTGGTCATCTCATGCATCGCTCTCTGCCCAATCGAAGTAAAGCATCGCGCAACGCACTCTACCTGAGATATTGCACACCCGATGTCACGATGGTGACTGATGGCAACAAACCGGTGCTGGAGGACGGGTATTCGTGGATGGTGGCTGGTGAAATCTGATTCACCCTGCGATTTAACCTTGCTCACACGTACAAGACTGTCTACAAACCTGCACAATGTCGCTGCCAGGTATGTGACACAGAACCTGGACGCGAGCCCAGCCTTCGAGTGATATTTTCGGGATATGGCATTAGATAGTCTCATCAAACTGTTTACCGGCTCAGGTCTGAAAAAGCGGTCCTGGCAGGACATCTGTGCCGATGTACTGCGACTTAAAGACGATGCCATGGTCCTGCGCCTCGCTGACGAACTGCTCGAGCGCTACGAGCAGTTCGACGAGGACGAAAAACTCGAGTTTTTCGAATTTCTCCTGACAGAATTCGAGGCCGATCAGAACGCCATCCTGACCGCCATCGAGCACTACGTCGAAGACCCAAGCCCGAACCACCAGCAGGAATTGAATCTCGCCACCCTGCCCAGGCGCCGCAAGTTCCTTGAGATACTCAACATGTGCCGGGGAGGCATGATGGCCCTGCTCTCCATGCGTACGGCTCTCACCGGGCTCATGCGTAAACATCCTCATTTGGCCGCCATTGACAGCGATTTCGAGATCCTGTTGCGCAGTTGGTTCAATC
>JANQFF010000304.1 GCA_028277965.1 Pseudomonadales bacterium | reverse complement strand
TGACGGCTTCGGTCGCAGTGATACACGGGAGCAGTTGCGGCATTTCTTTGAAGTCGACCGGAGGTTTGTCAGTACCTAGCACATGGTATGGCGCATCGATGCAACCACGCAGTTGTTCGGGGATCGCCTTCACATAGTCGCTGGCAGCGATAACGGGCTGTTCCCCTGCCAGGCACTCGGCCACATAGCTCTTGCGTGGTGTTTCTTCCGGGTGCAGGAGATTCCAGCGAGCGACATCCTGGGCATCGCGCGTAAGCTCAGTAAAGCTTGTCACACTCCAGATCTCGACAGTGACGTCGTACTCTTCGTGCAGGGTCTGTGCTGCAGCTTCGACCTCGCGCAGGATGGTCCCGCTCCCGAGTAAGCGGACTTTGCGGGCTTCGCTGTCACCCAGCGTTTTGAACTTATACATCCCCTTGATGATCCCGGTCTGTACATCCGGATCTTCAGGCATCGGTGGGTGCACGTAGTTCTCGTTCATGACGGTGATGTAGAAATACACCGCATCTTTGTCCCTGAACATCCGTTCCAGCCCGTGCTGAATGATCACCGCCAGCTCGTACGCATAACATGGGTCGTAACTGATGCAATTTGGAATCGACGAGGCAAGCAGGTGGCTGTGGCCATCCTGATGCTGGAGGCCCTCACCGTTGAGTGTCGTGCGCCCCGCTGTACCTCCGAGGAGAAACCCACGAGCTCTGAGGTCACCGGCAGCCCAGGCCAGGTCACCAACCCGCTGAAAGCCGAACATCGAGTAATAGACGTAAAACGGAATGACATCGAGACTGTGCGTGGAGTGGGACGTTGCGGCTGACAGCCATGCGGCAAACGCCCCCGCCTCGTTGATACCTTCCTCCATGACCTGTCCATCGCGGGACTCGCGATAGTAATTGAGCTCATCTGCGTCTTCCGGCTCGTAGAGCTGACCGACGGAAGAATAAATACCTAACTGCCGGAACATGCCTTCCATCCCGAAAGTGCGGGCCTCGTCCGGCACAATCGGCACAATGCGTTTGCCTATCTGCTTGTCCCTGAGCAGTGTCGCCAGAATTCGCACAAACGCCATCGTTGTGCTGACAGTCCTTTCGCCGCTTCCTTTCAGTTGCGATTCGAGCGCATCGAGCGAAGGTACCTCGAGAGCCGTTTCGGTCGGGAACCGCCTGGGTAAGGGTCCACCCAGCTCCGCACGCCGTTCTTTCAGGTAGATCATCTCCGGCGTGTCCTGTGCCGGTCTGAAATACGGAACGTCCTCGAGTTCCTTGTCGCTCAGAGGTACATCGAAACGGTCCCGGAAGTGTTTCAGTTCTTCGAGATTGAGCTTCTTCACCTGGTGGGTATCATTCTCCGATTCCCCGGCATCCCCCATGCCATAACCTTTGACGGTCTTTGCAAGAACCACCGTTGGCTGACCTTTGTGATGTACCGCCCGGTGATACGCAGCATAGACCTTGAACGGGTCGTGTCCGCCACGGTTCAGGCGGTAAATATCCTGGTCTGTCAGGTGCTCAACCATCGAGAGCAGTTCCTGATCCTGGCCGAAGAAGTTCTGGCGCACATAGTCACCGCCCTTGGCTTTGAAGTTGACGTACTCACCATCAACCGTCTCGTCCATGCGCTGTTGCATGAGGCCAGCTGTATCGCGCGCAAACAGCGGATCCCAGAGCCGTCCCCAGACAACTTTAATGACATTCCAGCCCGCACCACGAAAATAGCCTTCGAGCTCCTGGATGATCTTGCCGTTACCGCGTACCGGTCCGTCCAGGCGCTGGAGATTACAATTGACGACGAAGATCAGGTTGTCGAGTCGTTCCCGTCCAGCCAGGGAAAGCGCGCCCAAAGACTCCGGCTCATCACACTCGCCGTCTCCCAGAAACGCCCAGACCTTTCTGTCACCCATCTCCACGAGGCCGCGGGCATCGAGATACTTCATCATGTGGGCCTGGTAGATCGCCTGTAACGGCCCAAGGCCCATCGATACCGTTGGAAACTGCCAATAGTCGGGCATCAGCCAGGGATGCGGGTACGATGACAAGCCCTCTCCGTCCACCTCCCGGCGGAAGTTGTCGAGTTGGTCTTCGGAAATTCTCCCCTCGAGGTACGAGCGGGCATAAATACCCGGGGCAGCATGGCCCTGAAAGTAAATCAGGTCACCAGGTTGAGACCCGTCCCCGGTTGAGCCTTTGAAGAAATAGTTGAAACCCACGTCATAGAGCGTCGCGGATGAAGCAAAACTGGAGATGTGTCCACCGAGGTCACCCGGTCGTTGGTTGGCTCTCACGACCATTGCCAGCGCATTCCAGCGGATCAGGCTGCGAATGCGACGTTCCATGAACAGGTCCCCCGGCATAAAGGCTTCCTGCGCCGATGGAATTGTATTGCGGTACGGCGTCGTGATTGTGTACGGCAGCTCACCCCCGGTTTTGGTCATCCGGGCGGATAGCCTCTCCAGCAGGAAATTGGCCCGCTCAGCGCCTTCGTTTTCGAGGATATATTCGAGAGATGCAATCCATTCCCGGGTTTCCTCCGGATTGCTGTCATCCAGCTTGGGCTTTGCCATATCCTTAGCCGTGTCCGGACCAGATGATGTAATTATAGCGGATGCGTATCCGCGCATTATTACGGTGCGAAGTCGAGCATTTCATACAAGCGCCTCCATTCGAAATGCAGTCCCGGGTCCTCTTTCCGGCCGGGAGCGATCTCATTGTGTCCAACGATAGCCGTCCGGCTCAACGCCTGATATTTCCCAAGCAGGGCAGATACCACGGCGGCAAGGGACTGATATTGCGCATCTGCAAAGGGGCTTGCAACATCCCCTTCAAGCTCAATGCCGATGGAATAATCATTACAACCGGGCCGGCCACACCAGGCTGAAACGCCTGCGTGCCACGCGCGTTTGTCGAAAGACACCATTTGCTGGACGGTGCCGTCACGGTCAATCAGGACGTGGGGCGAGACACGCAAGCCCTCGAGATCCGCAAATGTCTCATGTTCGGTGACATCGAGTTCGCCGCAGAACAGGCGACGCGGAGCCCCTGTCCCATACACCCCTTCAGGCAGGGAAATACAGTGCACGACGATCAGTTCAGGTTGCGCCCACTGCGGCCGTTCGTCCCAGTGATCCGTTGGCACAAACTCACAATCGTCAAGCCTCTCCTCCCGATCGACCTGCAAACGTCTCCCCAACACGCAGTACAATGAGTTGCATGATAGAGCAAAACAGCGAGCAGCCGGCAAAGGAAGTCATCAGCGCAAACGTCAAGGCTGCTCTGAGCGAAGATCTGGGTGAAGGACTTGATGTATCGGCTTCCCTGATACCGGCGGACGTCACCACCCACGCTCGCGTGATCACCCGCACAGCGGGCACGTTCTGCGGTCAGCCCTGGGTTGACGAAACCATTCGCCAGGTCGATCCGGCTATCGATATCGCCTGGCTGGTTCGAGACGGTGAGCAGGTACATCCTGAGCAGCCTCTGTTCGAGCTGACCGGGAGCGCCAGAAATCTGCTGTCCGCTGAGCGGACGATGCTGAACTTTGTCCAATTGTTATCCGGGACCGCAACCCGAACTGCGTACTACGCCGGTCTCCTTGAAGGTTCCGGTTGTCAGTTGCTCGACACCCGCAAAACCATTCCGGGACTCAGACATGCACAGAAATACGCCGTACGATGCGGCGGCGGTTTCAATCATCGCCTGGGCCTTTTCGACGCATACCTCCTGAAAGAAAACCATGTCGCCGCTGCGGGTTCGATCACGGTGGCCGTACATAGCGCCAGGCAGCAGAATCCCGCGCTTACCCTTGAAGTGGAGGTAGAGACACTCGACGAGCTCGCTGAAGCCATTTCCGCCGGTGCTGATATCGCCATGCTCGACAATTTTACGCTCGACGCGACACGACAGGCTGTCGAGCTCGCGAGGGGTCACCTCAAACTCGAAGCGTCCGGCGGCATTGATGAGAATTCGATCACTGAAATAGCGGCCACGGGTGTGGACTATATTTCTGTTGGCGAACTGACCAAGAACATCGTACCCATGGATTTGTCGATGAGATTCGAACCGTGAACAGATTTGGGGCTTTTGGCATTCATCTGGCTTTGAGCCTGGTCATATTTCTATTTCTCGCGTACCTGGTGGTGTACCAGTGGTACCCGGACTTCTTTTTTGAAACCGATGGTGGCTGGCGCGGCTTGCGCATCATTATCTTTGTCGATTTTGTGCTCGGCCCGGTACTGACATTAGTTGTCTACAAAGCGGGAAAACCAGGTTTACGTACTGACCTGTCGATGATCGGTGCCTTTCAGATCGCCTGCCTGATTGCAGGCACCTGGGTGGTTTATTCGGAACGACCGATTTCGGTGGTTTACAACGATGGCCGGTTCAGCGTGATGAGCGCGCAGGATTACGAAGACAGTGGCGACCAGATTCCGGACCTGTCGCGCTTTCCGGGAGATGCGCCGAAATGGGTCATGGTCGAGGTCCCAACCGGTCTACAGGAAGAAGCTGATTTCCGCGGTTCCATGATGAAGGAAGGACGCCTCATCAGCACCGCTGTCGAACACTACAAGCCATTCACCTTCGAACACGATCAGGTCCGGGGGAACCCAATGGATCCCAGCCTCATCATCGAAAAGGACAGCGGTAAGGCCGTGATGCAGCAGTGGCTGTCCGAACATGGCGGCACGCCTGACGACTATCTCTTCTACAACATTGCATCACGATTTGTGTACGGCTACCTCGCGTTTGAAAAAGAGACGGGCAAACTTCGGGGTCTCTTGAACCTCTCTAGCGCATAAGCCAGCGCATGACAGCCGTCTCCGCCCTGCCCGCCCCGCCTTCCCGGGGCTCCAGTTCACGGCACTGATCGATCCGCGCATCAAACTCCGGCTCTGTTCCGTACAGGGCACTACCGCGCACCCTGTCCAGAAACCCACGCAGGCGTTCCACGTTGCGGTTGGTGAGCAATGGACAGAAATCGATCAGCTCTTCCGCTATCGCTCGAGCACGGCTGAACTGACCCCGGTTCACGTGATAACCAATCGCCGCTGAAGCTGCGGGTATGTAATGCGGGTTCAGCGCCACAGCACTTTCCAGGAGCGTTTGGGGTTCAGATTCGGAGCTCGTTTCCGGGTGTTCGAGCAGAAGATTTGCATAGCCCATCAACCCCCGGGCATTCCACGGGTCTATCGACACGGCTTCCTTATACGCAACCGCCGCGCCCGCTGGATCTTCTCTCTGGATCATCGTTTCTGCCCGAACGAGCCAGGGCAGTCCCCGGTCCGAATTGAGCGCGAGGGTGGTCTCGACATACTCCAACAGGCTGTCGGACGAACGCCGAATCCCGGATACACCCGGCAGCGCTGGTCGCCCCGCAAAAGCCGCCTGGTTATACACATCGAGGCCCAGCCAGCCGAGATTCAGAATCAGGCCAAACCCAACAACGGCCCACAACCCCCGTGAAGGAGAACCCGTTTTTCCACGGGGGGATACCGGTTGAGCTTCCGGCGCGAAAACAATGGCAACCAGGACGCCCAACACCACAACAAGCGGAAGGATATAGAACACAAAGTTCACAGCCGCGTGCAGCAGCGCCACTGCAGCTGCCACGGCAAACGGCAGCCTGCTGTCCCATTCACGGCGCACAAAGGTGCCTCTGATACAGCACCAGGCTACAGCTACAACCAGCACGATGAGCGGCACCAGCAGCCAGACCCCACCTTCAAACGCGAGTTGCAGATAGTCGTTGTGTACAAACTGACCATTGGTTTCCTGATCGGCAACCGGACGGATCATCGGGTAAAAAATGCTGAAGCTGCCGATCCCCGTTCCGGCGAGCAGCCCCTCGTTCCTGATCAACTCCAGTGCAGCCTGGATCAGCACGAGCCGCACGCTCGGTTGATCTGTCTCCTCACCAAAGGCGCTCGTCAGACTCGACTGTTCGAATGTAAATGCCAGCGCCAGCGCAAGAACGGCCCCAGCAGACGCCGCAAGCGGGGTCCCATAGCCGAACCGGTACTTGTGACAAAGCCAGAATGACAGTGCACATGCACCGGTCACCACCAGCATGGCGTATCTCGATGACGTTGCGAACATCGCTGTGCAGAAGAGCAAAGTGATAACCAGAACGCCCACACGGCTCCGTGTATTCAGCGAACCAAGCAACCATGGAATCCAGGCAAGATACAACAACGTAACATAATTGTTGGGGTCAAGTAGTGGGCTGTGAGCACGCTGCCCGAAGACCAGAAAATCGAACACTGAATACGTCGCGTAAAGCAGAACGACGATGAACAACAGCCTGAACAGGAGCCGTCCGACAGGCGCCGCTACCAGCACCCATAAAGGCAGGCACGCCACAATCCAGACATGGGCAAAGCTCGTTTCCGGACTCACCGCAAACAAGCCATGCTGAAATACGAGTAACACCAACGCCATCAGGCACAACAACAACAGCGCAGGTGCCTGATCGACATGCATCTGAACGTTCCGAGGACCCCCAGCTAACCAGACTCCAACCGTGATGAACACGCAGGCAAACAGGAACGCGGTATTGAATCCAACGCCGTAAAAATACAGAGAGATTAGGAACGCTAGCGACAGCCCAACGGAAATTGCCCGGGCACGGGCCGGGAGCCCGCGCCAATCATCGACCAGATCAGTAAAAACGTTCAAAAAGTGCGGTTACTCTACGGCTGCGACGCGAGTATAACGCACCCGTCTTGGCTAAACTAAGAACTCCAACGAGGAAGGAGCCACGCATGAATTTTGACCCCCAGGTGACTTTGAAGTGGGCAACAGGCGTTCTCACGGACCCGGAAGCGACTGCAACGGCGTACTGTGAAACCAGTGCGCCTGCCATGGATTCGTTTATCAATATCACATTGCCGGTCTATGTTGCTGCTTTCTTTGTCGGGTTGGTGTTGTCATGGATCACCGGAAGCATGTTCATGTTCCCAGGGATCGCCGGCTTCCTCTTCTCCCTGATCTGGGCGCTGGCGTGGACCTGGGTGATCGCCTTCCTCTTCGACTTCTTTGCCGGCACATTCGACGGTGAGCGCAACTTCGATGCAGCTTATGCCGTTGTGGCGCTGGCCATTGTCCCGGCAGCCATCGGAAATGCACTCGGCCCTCTCCCCTGGATTGGTTGGCTGATCAGTATCGGTGGCGGCGTTTACAGCATTGTGCTGGCTTACCGTTTCCTGCCTTCCTTTCTGTCACTGCCGGATGCCTCCCGGGTGAAACACATCATCGCCTCGATTCTCTCCGCTCTTGTCATCAACTTTGTGGTCCTGAGTGTGCTTGGCAGCATGTTTGTGTCGTCCGTCGTGCTCGACTCAATATCTGAATCATCTGAAGTACCTTTCGATACCGAATCCGGTGAAGCGACCGGCTCGGGCATCTTCAGCGGGTTGGAACGTCAGGCTGGTATCGCGGAAGCGGCGGGTGCTGACACGTACACACCACCCGGTGACGGCAAACTCACGGATGCCCAGGTAGCAACTTATGTGGATGTGCTCGAAAAGACCCGGGCGCTCACCGACCGGCTGGGTTCGAGGCTCGAGAATATGGATCAGCGGGAAGATCCTTCCATCAGTGATGTCTTCAGCGGTATTGGTGGCGCCATGCGGATCGGCACGGCTGAGATGGAAGTTGTGAAAACCGGCGGCGGCAACTGGGCGGAGCATCAGTGGGTGCGCGGCCAGATCGAGACGGCTCGTATCCAGCAGGACCTCAACGACACCACCAGCCACAACTACGGGCTCTTCCAGAAGTACCAGAGCGAGATTGAGCAGTACGAGTAGGTTTGGAGAGCTGGTGCCGGAACGCGGAATCGAACCGCGGACCTACTGATTACGAATCAGTCGCTCTACCAACTGAGCTATCCCGGCACGCGAGCGGCGCACAGGATACTCAATTTGAGCAGGATTAACAGCGAACGTTGTCGGGCAGCGTGATGCAGATTGTAAGACCGTCCGGGTGGACAGCCGTGACGTTGTAATCCGACGCATCACCGCTTGGACCGTCAGCAATCGCGTAGGTGATGCCGTCGTTCGCCTGGGGCTCCCAGCCAATGGCCGCTTCGATTGCAGCGATATCTGCATGACCCACCGAATACGTGCCATTCTGCAGGAAGAAATCTTCCTGGAAGAGCTCGACGCTCGAGATGTTCGCAACCAGGACGGCTTCCTGGGAAGTGTCGATATAGTTCTGGTATGCGGGCACTGCAATGACCAGAAGCACGGAGAGAATCGTGATGGTGATCATCAGCTCTATCAGTGTAAATCCGTTCTTGATCTTCTTCGCCACTTGCTAATCTCCGACAATATTCTTTACAAAAACGAAAAGGGCAGCCATGTGGCTGCCCCTCAAGTTAGATCATGTTCGACCTAAATTCGACCGATCAGGTCTAACTTTACCAGCTCAGAGAGGTGGAAACGTTAGCCAGATCTTCGTATGCAGGACGGTCGATCGTAACAACCATGTCGTTACCAGCGATCGTACCTGTAGACGCAACGCCTACAGAAGCGTCAGCACCCACACCAGCACCTGCTACGAATGCAGCCGTGCCTTCCGGAGAAGCGCGGTCAAACTTGTCAGCACCAACCTGGGTGCGAAGCTCAGTAATCCACGCAGCAGAGTCAGCGAGACGTGTGCTTGCGTTAGCACGCGTTTCAGAACCGATCTGAATGTTAGCGCGGGTGCGCTGCATTTCAGAATTCGCAAAATCGATGGCTTCTTCGTAGTGAGAATTCACTTTAGCCATGTTCGCAGTTGCGATGTACGACTGGTACGCAGGAAGCGCTACAGCAGCCAGAATACCGATGATCGCAACAACGATCATCAGTTCGATAAGGGTAAAACCCTTGTTCATAGCGTTTTTCATTTCGAAACAAACTCCGTTACTCAATGGTAGTGGAACGTATCAGCCTTGACTCCTGTCTTCAGCTGTATCCGTTGCCCGGTATGAAGCAAGCCTCATGCCAGGTTTGGTAAAACTCGGTAAATTCACAACATTCTCTTTATTATTCAATGAGTTACCAGTCTACTCGCTTCGTTTTGGCCTGACTGTCAGCAGATGACCTCCAGCCGTGTCAGCGGTTACTTTCCGCTATCCGAGGGCAGAAGCTGACCTTACACGTCACCCCGTGTCACCCTCCCCATTAATATTGAACACGGTCACATAAGCTTTCTGTGACCCCTGCCAGAATAGTGACGATTCTCACACGCGATTCAGCAAATTCGCCTGCTGGGAATTTACAGAAGGATTATCGACACTGGCACGATGCAGGCATACACTTCGCCTTCGTCAAACCGGGTCAGAACTTACCGGTTGATAAGGATCTCAGCGCAGTATGGCAACCGAACCAATCCCAATCAGCGGTCTTGCGCGCCGCCTCGTCGATGAAGGCATCGTCGAGGCTGAAACCGCTTCAAAGGCGACAGACGAGGCACGCAAGGCAGGAACCCCGCTGGTCAGCTATCTCGTTCACAACGAAATTGCTGAAGCCCGCGTCATAGCAGCGTCTGCAGCGGAAGAGTTCGGCGTCCCGCTCATGGACCTGTCCATTTTCGACCTCGACGGTATCCCCAAAGACCTCGTCAAAGAAGACCTGATTCGCCAGCACAACGCCCTGCCGCTCATCCGGCGCGGTGCCCGGCTTTTTGTTGCTGTTTCCGATCCAACCAATCTCCAGGCGCTCGATGAGATCAAATTCCAGAGTGGTATCAACACCGAGCCCGTACTCGTAGAAGAAGACAAATTATCTGTCCTAATAGAACAGTTTCTGCATGCCCAGGAAGATGACGGTCTGGGTGACCTCGATGGTGACGAACTCGAAGACCTCGACATGGAGGCCTACGATGAAGGCGCACCACCGGAAGAAGAAGACGCCACCGGCGGCACTGACGACACTCCAATTGTCAGGTTTGTGAACAAAATGCTGCTGGACGCCATCAAAACAGGCGCATCAGACATTCACTTTGAACCGTATGAAAAGACGTATCGCGTTCGCTTCCGTACAGACGGGATACTCAACGTGGTCTCCACACCACCACCCAATCTCGGCACACGCCTGGCTGCGAGGCTCAAAGTCATGTCCGAGATGGACATTTCCGAGCGTCGTGTGCCGCAGGACGGCCGTATCAAGATGAAGCTGTCGAAGACCCGCGCTATCGACTTCCGGGTCAACACCCTGCCCACGCTGTGGGGCGAGAAAGTGGTGCTGCGTATCCTCGATCCTTCAACCGCAAAAATGGGCATCGAAGCCCTCGGCTTTGAGGAAGACCAGCAGGAGATGTTCCTGGATGCCCTGGGTAAACCCCAGGGGATGATCCTGGTCACCGGCCCGACAGGTAGCGGTAAAACGGTATCGTTGTATACGGGTCTCAACATCCTGAATACCTCGGAGCGCAATATCGCAACCGCCGAGGATCCCGTGGAAATCAACCTCGAAGGCATCAACCAGGTCCACGTGAACCACAAGGTTGGTCTCGACTTTGCAGAGGCTCTGCGCTCATTTCTGCGCCAGGACCCCGATGTTGTGATGGTGGGTGAGATCCGGGACCTCGAAACCGCTGAAATAGCGGTCAAGGCTGCCCAGACCGGTCACCTCGTCCTTTCGACACTGCACACCAACTCAGCCCCGGAAACGTTGACCCGTTTGCGGAATATGGGCGTCCCCACATTCAACATCGCCACGTCAGTTCACCTGATCATCGCCCAGCGTCTGGCACGCCGCCTCTGCTCCGAATGCAGAGTCCCGCTGGATGTGCCCCGGGAAGCCCTCATCGAGGAAGGTTTCACCGAAGAAGACCTCAATACCGGATTTACTCTCTACGAGGCCAATCCGGACGGTTGCGATCGGTGTAATGCGGGGTACAAAGGCCGAGTCGGAATCTATGAAGTAGTTAAAATAACGCCGGAGATCTCCCGTATTATCATGGAGGATGGCAACAGCCTGCAGCTCGGCGAGCAGGCCCGTGAACATGGATTCAACAACCTGCGCCGTTCAGGCCTGGTCAAAGTCATGCAGGGTGTTACAAGCCTTGCAGAGGCCGACCGGGTCACCACGGGGCATTAATTCCGTCAACCGCTAAAGGTATAAACCAAATGGCCGAAAGCGCAATATTCGTCTGGGAGGGCACTGACAAACAGGGGCGCAAAAGCAAGGGGGAAATAGCGTCCACCACACCAGCCATTGCGAAGGCAGAACTGCGCAAGCAGGGGATTGTCACCACAAAGCTGAAAAAGAAAGGCAAAGGCCTCGGGCTTGGCAGCGGTGGCAAGGTTAAACCGGCCGACATCGCGCTCTTTACGCGCCAGATGGCAACAATGATGAAAGCCGGTGTCCCACTGGTACAGTCATTCGACATCGTGGCCGACGGCGTCGATAAGGCGAAACTGGCAGATCTGATACGTGCCATCCGCACCGACGTGTCCGCGGGTAACTCGTTTGCATCAGCCATATCCAAACACCCGGACTACTTCGACGAGCTGTTCGTCAACCTGGTCGATTCCGGGGAACAATCCGGTGCTCTCGAGGCGATGCTCGAGCGGATTGCAACCTACAAGGAAAAGACCGAGTCCCTCAAAGCCAAAGTTCGCAAAGCCATGACCTACCCGATAGCGGTTCTCGTCGTCGCTTTCATCGTTGCAGGTATTCTGCTCGTTAAAGTGGTTCCACAGTTTGAACAGGTATTCGCCGGGTTTGGTGCGGAGCTTCCAGCCTTCACCCAGATGGTCATCGGCTTTTCCGAGTTTGCCCAGGCTTACTGGCTGCCGATCCTGATCGGCATTATCGCCGTGGGGTTCATCTTCTCAGAGGCCCACAAGCGGTCTGAAGGTCTCCGCGAATGGCTCGATCGCGTGATTCTGAAAATGCCGGTTGCCGGAGAAATTGTCGAGAAGTCCGCTGTCGCCCGTTACGCACGCACCCTGTCCACAACGTTCGCAGCCGGTGTGCCTCTCGTGGACGCGCTCAACTCCGTTGCGGGTTCCACGGGTAACTCCGTCTACGTGGATGCGGTCCATCGAATCCGCGATGACGTATCGACCGGACAGCAGCTGAACTTTTCCATGCGCAGCACGGGTGTATTCCCGAACATGGTCAACCAGATGGTCGCCATCGGTGAGGAAGCCGGCGCGCTGGATGACATGCTGGATAAATCGGCCACCTACTACGAAGAACAGGTGGACAACGCCGTGGACAACCTGACCAGTCTCATGGAACCCATCATCATGTCGGTACTGGGTATCCTCGTTGGTGGTCTCATCATCGCGATGTATCTCCCCATCTTCCAGCTGGGTGCGGTCGTCGGCTAAACGGACTTTGAATGTCGCTTGAACTGCTGACAGCCTACGGATGGCTGGGCTGGCTGCTGGCTCTCTGGGTTGGGTTGTCTGTCGGCAGTTTTCTCAACGTGGTGATCTACCGTTATCCCGTGATGCTCGAACGGGAGTGGCGTGCCCAGGCGCGCGAAATCCTCGAAGAGCCAGCTGAAGACGCAGCTGACGAGACGTTCAACCTGGCCGTCCCCGGGTCCCGGTGTCCGGCCTGTGGCCACAAGATCAGGGCGTGGGAGAACATCCCGGTGATTTCATGGCTGGTTCTGCGTGGACGCTGTTCAGCGTGTGGTACGAGAATTTCTTTCCGCTACCCCGGTATCGAACTCCTCACCGGCATCATGACCCTCGCGGTGCTTGCGACATTCGGTTTCACATCCACCGGATACGCCGCATGTCTCCTGACCTGGCTGCTGGTGGCTGCCACATTCATCGACTATGACACAAAACTCCTGCCGGACCAGCTCACGTACCCCGTCCTCTGGCTGGGTCTCTTCTGCAACGCGTTCCTGATCCCAATTGTTCCCATCGGTGACGCTATCGCCGGGGCCCTCGCCGGATATCTCTTTCTGTGGGGTACCTATTGGGCGTTCAAGCTCATTACGGGCAAAGAGGGAATGGGCTATGGTGACTTCAAACTACTGGCCGGGCTTGGCGCCTGGATGGGATGGCAGGCGCTGCCGCATATCCTGCTGATAGCCGCCGTTCTTGGGCTCATATACGCGGGCAGCCGCATCTTCAGCAAAAAGCAGACACGCCAGGACTCCATTCCTTTCGGGCCCTTTCTGGCCGGTGCCGGGTGGGTTGTCCTGCTCTTTCCCATTACAGGACTGGCGTGATACCGTGCTCGCCGCTTACTAATCACCTCATACAACATGCCGACCTACGTAGTTGGGCTGACCGGCGGCATCGGCAGCGGCAAGTCAGCCGCAGCCGATCGTTTTGCAGCCCATAACATCGCCATCGTCGATGCGGATATTGCGAGCCGCGCGGTCGTCGAACCCGGACAGCCCGCACTCGAGGCGATTGCTGACCATTTCGGTTCGGAGATCATCGTCGACGGGCAGTTAGACCGGACTGCGCTTCGGCACAAGGTTTTTGCCGATGAGTCCGAGCGCCACTGGCTGCAGAGTCTACTGCACCCTCTCATCAACGCCTGGCTCAAAGACCAGATAGCCGCGGCCACATCACCTTACGTGGTCCTGGTGAATCCGCTCCTTTTCGAAACGCGCCACAATATGTGGTGCAATCGCGTACTTGTGGTCGACGTTCCGGAAGAGGTTCAACTACGCCGGACAATGGAGCGGGATGGCAACACGGAAGAGCAGGTCAGGAACATCATGAACGCCCAGGCCGACCGCGTTCAGCGAAATGAGCTTGCGGACGATATCATCGTGAACGACCGTGATCTCGACCACCTTTACAGCGAGGTTGATCGCCTGCACGAGGTATACCTGCAGTCATGTCAGAAACAGCACGCATCGTAACCTGCCCCACCTGTGGGGAACCGGTGAAGTGGACTGAGAAGAATCCACACCGTCCATTCTGCTCAGAACGCTGCAAGCTGATCGATTTTGGATCCTGGGCAGGAGAGGAACACCGGATCCCGGGAGAGGACCAGCCACTGGAGCTGGAATAATCTATGAGCCCGGGCAGCGCTTATGGAGGAAGCGAGCCGTTCGTCTTCATCAGCTACGCCCATGCCGACCGGGACAAGGTCTACCCGGAAATCGAATGGATGCAACAGAACGGTCTTCATGTCTGGTGGGATGAAGGTATCAGCCCGGGGGCCGAATGGACCGATACACTGGCCGAGCGGATCCAGAATTGCACCCACTTCATCTACTTTCTGACACCTGCCTCAATCGAATCGGAACACTGTCGCCGGGAACTCAACTTTGCGATAGAGGAAGGTGTCAGAAAGTAGATGAAGTGGGTGCAATTCTGGATCCGCTCGGCCAGTGTATCGGTCCATTCGGCCCCCGGGCTGATACCTT
>JANQFF010000187.1 GCA_028277965.1 Pseudomonadales bacterium | reverse complement strand
CGTACGTTTACCGAGCAGTGGGATGGGCCATGGCGTGGCGAAAGCGCACGCACGGCTTCCGGTTGGAGCGTTGAGATGTTTCTTCCGTGGTCGATGATGGCGCTGCCCGATACGGGAAGTGACCGGCGGGTGGGTATCTGGCTTGAGCGCAAGGTTGCCCACACAGATGAACTCTACGGCTGGCCCGCCCTCCCATTTACCGAAGCCCGTTTCATGTCGGCGCTTCAGCCGGTATCTCTGCCCGATCTCAAAGCACCCTCGCAACTGGCAGTATTTCCGTACGTGTCTGCTACGTTTGATGAGATTGCTGATGACGACGACTACGAAGTCGGCGCGGACGTTGCCTGGCGGCCAACCCCGAATACGCAGATCACGGCAACGCTGAACCCCGATTTTGGCGCGGTTGAATCCGATGATGTCGTCGTCAATCTAACGGCATTTGAGTCGTTCTTCCCGGAGAAACGGCTTTTTTTCCTGGAAGGGACCGAAGTGTTTGTAACAACGCCTCGATCGGATCTTCGTCGATTTCGATCGACCAGGCAGGGTAGTGGAGCTCGAGCCACACCCAGCACCTTTACGCCCGAGCCGACAACGTTGCTGAATACACGGCGGATAGGCGGGCCGCCGCGTCATCTGCGGGTACCCGGTGGTATTGAGGTTGATCCGGTCGAGCGAGGCAAGCCAACCGATCTGCTGGGAGCCGTAAAAACCACAGGATCTCTTGGCAACCTGCGCTACGGCTTTCTCGGGGCGTCCGAGGATGATGTGGAACTAGCCGGTGTGCTCACAGCGACAGGAGAAAGCGTCAAGGTGGTAGAAGACGGTCGCAATTTTGGTGTTGTCAGAGCGCTGTATGAGTCAACGGGGGTTACTCGACGTTCGATTGGATACATGGGCACGCTGGTGACGCTGCCTGAGGATGACTCGATGGCACATGCGGTGGATGCGCACTACCTGTCTGCAACAGGAAAGATCAAATTTGATGCTCAGCTCATGGCTTCTGATGCCGGTGGTCTCAATGGGTATGGGGCGCTGATGGACATGGTATACACACAACGACGTGGGCTGACTCACTTCTTTTCTCTGGATTACATCGATGATCAGTTCAATGTGTCGGATCTCGGCTTCATTCGCCAGAACGATATCTGGTCGGGACAGTACGGGATGACCCTCCAGGGTGGTGGAGCACCGGGCGACCGATTTCGCTATACGAGGAACGCCGTTTTCATTTCCGCCCAGACAAATACGGATGGGTTCCTCAACCGAGCGGGTATCTTCACTAATCACACCTACCTCATGCGCGATAACTCCCAGGTCCGTTTCGAGGTCGACTACTATCCAAGTCGCTGGGACGACATTAACAGTCGCGGCAACGGGATATTCAAGACTGATGGGCGCTGGTTCACGCAAGTGGGCTACGGAACAGACTCTTCAAAGCGTTTCTCATGGAGCGGGACACTTGGTGCTGAACAGGAGGAGCTGAACGGCACGTGGACTTACAGTACCGATCTTGGGTTTACGTTCACCCCGACGGACAACCTGACATTCGAGTTTGATGTCACCTACAAGAAACGTGACGGCTGGCTCCTCTACCGTACCGGCCGCAACGTCACGAGGTATGCTGCGGATGACCTGCAGCCGCGCATATCCCTCGATTACTTCATTTCAGCCCGTCAGCAGCTACGCCTGACAATGCAGTGGGCAGGCATAAATGCAGATGCCCAGGATTACTGGTCTATCCCGTTGACTGATGGTGATCTGGTCGAAAGAACGCTGGCTCCAGGTGCAGCTGATGAAGACTTTTCAGTGTCGCGCCTGACGGCGCAGCTTCGCTACCGTTGGGAAATTGGTCCGCTATCAGACCTCTTTGTCGTATACACACGCGGCAGCAATCTGCTCTTTGACAACGATGAAGAATCTTTCAGCTGGCTTTTCAACAACGCGATCGACGACCCCGTCATCGATTTCCTTGTGCTTAAACTGCGCTATCGATTTGGAACCTGATTCGGTCAGACGAGCAGGCGCGAAACCTCTTCGTGTGTAGCTTTGTCAAAACGGAACCCCATGTGTTTTACCGCTTGGTCCCGGAACGAACGAAGCGGTTCGCGCCCGGACCAATACCCCGCATACCCAACAATAGCGTTCTCCATCCGCTGCATCACCGCGATTGAGGAATAGTTTGCGAGGTCAACATAACCGGCGAACCTGGCTGGCTTGAAGTCCCAGCCGAGTTCCTCCCATAGAACACGTTGCAGATGTACCCGAACCTCCATCAGCCGCTGTCCGCGAAAAGATGGATGTGTCTGCGTGTTGTAGATATAGGCGAGGTCCCGGTCGAGCCGGATCATGGTACCGTCCGGACCGGGTGCTGAGTCTCTGGCGAAAATAACGTAGTTAACGAGTTGCTTACCGAGGTAGAGCCCGATAGGCATGTGGCCGTGGTCAAACGCAAATTCGAACGTGGGACGGTGAACAGACAGGTGTGGGTCTCTTGTGGCTGACTCAATATCTCCAGGAGTCAGGGTTCTTAAAACGGCATCATCCGGTACTGGCGGGTGGTTTGGACTCACCGCCAGGGAGAACTCGGAAATTTTAACCACGCGCAGACCGAGTTTCAGGCTGTGTCTCGCCAGCGTCGACTGCATGACGCTGGCTGTACCCCAGCGCGCGATTCGTGCGCGTACACTCTGGTGCTGCAATTCTGATTACCGCTCTGATTGGTCAACAATATTGCCTGTATAGCATGTTGGTGAATCGGTCTGAAAGTGTTCAGCTGAACTCGCTGGCTTCGAGGTGCGCCCGCAACTTTGGTGTCGAGAGAACGCTGACCTCGTTCTGTCTTCGGTCGACAACACCGTCCTTTCGCAACTGCGCGTATATGCGGCTGACGTTTTCACGAGTGGTTCCCACCCGACTCGCCATGTCACGGTCCGTGATCGGGACGGAAAAGCTCTCGGCGCCTGGTTCCGGTGCGAGCTTGAGCAGCTCCGCCAGAATCCTACCCTGAACGTTATAAGTGTGGTACTCGAAGACCTTATCGGTGTACCAGCGTGTTGTCTCGACGAGCCAGCGTATGACCTGATTCGACAGGTCAGTGTGGGTTTCAAGCAGAGATCGGAAGTCGTTCCCCCGGACACACACGGTTGTCACGCTGGTATCAGCAGTGACGCTCTTGGACCTTGGCAACTGATCTACAGCGGCTATTTCGCCAAAGTGCTCCCCTGATTCGAGAATCTGGTAGGTGATAGGCCGCCCGCTGGCTGCAAGCGTATTGACCCGAACCTTTCCGTCCACGAGGAAGTAAATCTCATCGGTTTCGGCGAGGTGCTGAATGATGGTTGCATCTTTTTCGAATCGTTGCAGGGTACTGTTGGCAGCGATGTCGGTAAGTGTGGAAGCCGATAGTCCTTTCAGACAAGCGATAGCCGTGATCACCGCCGGGCTCGGTTGGTCGGGTCGATCGCTGTTCAACTTGCTCATCAGATCGCAGGGGCCAGTGTTTTTCAACGAGTATACCCAACGGCCAGCGGAACCGGCGCACCCTGTGGGTGCGCCACTCCCTGATCAACGCCGAGCAATCGAACGTTGGCCGAGCGCTTTATGGATCTCCCTCCCGTTACCGCGAATTCCGTTCGGACTTGCGCTCCTGAGCAACTTCATCCCTGGGTGTTGCAGGGAGACTATGGCAAAAACACCCGCGGGGAACGTGTGCAAATTTACACAGTGGTTGAGATTTAGGGCAGGAGAGGAACTGTCTGCCTGTCACGTCACTCCCTCCGGCTTCTGCGCGGCGGTAAAATGTGTATCGTAGTGGAACTCAGAACGAGGAACGCTGATGATGCCCAGGTGGATGAGTTTCTGTATTTTACTGATCGCCGGGAACGGGGCCATGGCCGCAACCCTCGATGACATAGCCTGGATGGTTGGCTCCTGGGAGGGATCGCTCGGCTCTCAACGCTTGCAGGAGGCCTGGAGCGAGCCTGCGGGTGGTCATATGTCGACCATGGTGCGTCTCACAACAAACAATGAGACGGTGATGGTTGAACTCATCGCTATACGTGAGGTCGATGACTCGCTTGTTCTGTACCTCAGGCAGTTCAGTCCGTCTCTCGAACCGCGGCTCACTCAGAACATGCCGATGACGAACCTGAAATCGGGGAGTGTGACTTTTTCAGCACCAGAGAGCCCTTCGATCGTCGCGCTCACCTACCGGTCAATCGGCCCGGATAGTATGGAGATCGATGTGACGGTTACCGGAGGCGCAGTTCTGACCGCTGTCGTTAAACGAACGGCCTGATAACCGGCTCCACGGCGCGTGACTGTTTCAACCGCCTCTAACCCCCAGCAGACGTACCCGGTCAGGGGAGGTAACCAGGTCCGTCTGATATCTGATGGCGACGAACTGTTCGAGACCGCGCTGGGTGCGATACGCCGCGCATCCCGCCGGGTCTGGCTCGAAACATATATCTATGAGCCCGATCGGGCAGGGGATCTCATGCGATCGGCTCTGATGGCTGCGGCAGAGAGGGGCTGTGAGACGATTCTGCTGCTGGACAGTTGGGGATCGCCACGTATCAATGAAGAATACGCCCAGCCGCTTCGCGAAGCCGGCGGCAAAGTGATTGCCTATAACCCTGCATTACCCTGGCGCAGACTGGGCAGGAAGTTTGCTCCCTTTTTTCACCGCGATCATCGAAAGGTACTGATCGCCGACGACGTCGGCTTTTGCGGCGGCAGAAACATCAGTGAGGAGTACGGCGGCCCTGGTACTCAGGTTTTCTACGACCTCACACTCCAACTGAGCGGACCGGTTGTCGAAGATATGGCGGATGCCTTTCTCCGACCAATTCGGGTTTCTTCGGTGACTGAATTGCCTGAGCTGGAGAATTTATCAAGCGCAGCTTCTCCGGGAGTCGATGCGCGTATCCTGCTGGGCAACCGCAGGCTTGGTCTGACTGAACTGGACGACGAAATCCGGAGAGTACTGACAACGGCTGAGCGTCAGGTCTTGTTGATGACACCGTACCTGATACCACCCGACTGGTTCCTGGCTCTGGCGAGGGCTACCTCAGAGCGGGGTGTGGACGTCAGTATCCTGACGGCGGGACGATCGGATCTGCCCCTGGTCCAGATTGCCGGTCGGGATCTCTACGGCGGGCTGATCGAAGCCGGGGTCAGAGTGTACGAGTTGCTTGAGCCGACACTGCATGCGAAGTGTCTCGCTGTTGACGGTAGCTACAGCATCGTCGGGTCCTACAACATCGACGTTCACAGCAGCCGGCACAATCTCGAAATTGGTGTGGGGGTGAACGATCCCGAGCTCGCCACTCTTATCGAAGAACTGTTCCAGGGACTCATCGAGCAATCGCGAGCGATCGATCTCAAGCAGTGGAAAGGGCGGCAACTGCCGGGCAAGGTTGCGTCCTGGATCCTCAGCAGGTTGTTCCGCTTTTAGAGCCCGAGATCAGAGACACACTCATCCACCGTATACGCTCGCATGTACCGCATATCAAAGAGCTTCTCTTCATCCGCCCGGATTTCTGCCTGCACCTCGGGCTCGCTCAACCGCTGACCGCAGGCGTCCATCGTCTCCCGGTCCGGATACCAGATTTCCAGGATGACGTCATATTCCGGATCACGTAGCTCCCCGTCACGGTCAACCGTTGGGTTTGTGAACCGCCGCATGTACTTGTCTGCATAGCCAGACAGGTATTTTTCACCGATAAGGCGGTGTGTTGATTCGTAGTACTCACGAAATTCTTCGATCGTCATACCCGGACGGCGTTTCATTGGCATAACAAGTTTGATCACAGATATCTCCGTTTGTGCGCTATTTGTATCCAGTGACGCGCGTGAGCGTGTTGGGAATGAATTCGTTGACAGATATATTCGTGAAACCGGCTGATTCAAAATAGCCCGTACAGTCGGTTGTCGAATGCGCCAGACCAGTCGAGTGGTTGACCGCTTCAGACAACCCCCACAGCGCAGGGGCAAGGGGGCCTCGACCATCCGGGTCAATCATCTCCCCAATCAGGTGGAATTCGCCTCCGGGCGGGAGCGCATCGTAAACCCGCTGAACGACGCTGCTGATGATCTCTCGACTGTATTGCGGAAGATTTGATGCCATGATCGCGACGTCCGCATCGGTGGGAAGAGGATCCCGGGTGAAGTCGCACGCGGTTGCAGTCACCTGGTCGGCTACGTCGTTTTCCTGAATAAACTCAGTAGTCACTGCTACAACCGGTGGGAGATCGAGTACCTCGCACCGGATACGCGGATTGTTTCTGGCGGCAACGATGCAGTAGCAACCGGAACCACCGCCGAGATCCATGATCTTGCTCCAGCCCGAGAGGTCTACCTGGCGGTGAAAGCGCCGGGCGGCACCCATGCCTATCGAATATGTCGCTTCATGGTATTCGCGGGCTCGTTCGACGGTAAATGTCTCATCGTACATGCCCAAAATCTGCTGATCTTCCTCCTTCAGACGAAGGTGTTCGGTGAGCCTGCCCCATTTGTCCCAGCGGGGTTTTACGAACAGCATCCATGGACCGGCGTAGCCGGGCTGGCCTTCGACCAGAAAACGCTCGACGTCCGGCGCATTGGAGAAGGTGTCTTCATCGCGTTCGACGAGTTCCATCGCTGTGAGGGCTGTCAAAAGGCGTTCCGCGTTTACAGGCAGAATGTCCACAGCGTCGGCCACACGCTCAATCGTATTAGCACCCTGGGACACCGCCGTAAAAACGCCAAGTTCGACGGCGCTCATGAGGGCTGCTGATTCCCAGAAGGCCTTACTGATTCGTTGCAGCCGTACGGTGTCCGGCCTGGCTTTTATGTCTGTCATTGGCGAAAGTCTTTATTGGTAAAAGAAAATGCAGGATGAACTCCTTACTATAACCGCAGGTCAGTTTGAGGAGGCAACCACTTGATTCTGGTAATCGGTGCGAATGGTCGCGTAGGCGGACTTGTTGCTGATGGGCTCGTGGAGCACAACATCCGTCCAAGGGTGCTGGTGCGTGATACTGGCAAATCACTCGAGCGATTTGGAGATCAGGTCGAAATTGCACAGGGAGACCTGGCCGATAGAGCCTCTGTCGACCAGGCGATGAAGGGTGTGGAAACGGTTTTTCTGTGTTCACCTGTAGACCCCGACCAGGTCAGGTTACAGGGCCACGTTGTGGACGCGGCAGTCCGGAACGAGGCGTTCGTCGTGAAGTTGTCGGGGCTTGGAACCTTCGACGGGTCTTATGTCGATAGCGGAGCGTGGCACGCAGAAACAGAGGCGCAGATACGTAAGGCGGGCGTGGGCCACACGTTTCTGCATCCCTATTTCTTCATGGAAAACCTGCTGTTCTCGCTGCCCCTGGCCAAAAAACAGGGTGTCATACGAAGCGCGGTTGGAGATGCGGTAATAGCGATGGTTGCCGTGTCAGACATCGCTGAAGCGGCGATAAAAGTCCTGATGGATCCCAGCATCGCTCCAGGCAGGACACTTCCGCTGACAGAACGCGTGGCTCGAAGCTATGCCGACATTGCGCAAGCACTATCCGAAAGCCTGGGGCGTGAGATTCTTTATGAAGAGCAGACGGATGCCGAGGTTGAGCAAAATCTCAAGGCAGCGGGCCAGCCGGACTGGCACGTTCGCCTCCTGTTGCAGTTCAACCGGGCATTCCGCGAAGGGTTGGGGTCGGAACCGGACATGGCCCTCGAGGATCTCCTTGGAAGAGCACCTTTGACGGTCGAAGAGATACTCGAACGTAGCTCGGGGAGCTCAGGGGATAATCCGTTTCCGAGTTGATCGCGGTTCCGGCAAATACATACACTCGAAACATGCGCAAAGTAGTTTACTCAGTGGCGGCGAGCCTCGACGGTTATATCGCGGGGCCTGAGGGTGAATATGACTGGATACCCATGGATCCGGAAATCGATTTCGCCGCCATGTTCAGTCGCTTCGACGCCCTGCTGATGGGGCGTAAGTCCTATGAGGTTGCGTTTGCGGATGACGGAGAAGGCTTCGGCATGACTACCTATGTCTTCTCTTCAACGTTGAGGTCACAAGACGTGAACATGGCAACGGTGGTGTCTGACGACGCAGTGGGTTTTACTCGTGAGCTCAGGGCAGGCCCCGGTAAAGACATCTGGCTCTTCGGTGGAGGTCAGCTCTTCCGGTCTTTCCTCGAAGCGGACCTGGTTGATGTTGTGGAGGTGGCGGTGCTACCCATTCTGCTTGGGAAAGGAATACCGCTGCTGCCTCTCAGCGACAAGCGGGTCGGTCTTAAGCTGATGGATAAGAGGATTTACGAAAATACCGGAACGGTGATGCTGAATTATGAGGTCCGCCAGTGAGTAAGCTCACCGTCAATACAAAACTGGCTTATGGCATCGGTCAGATGGCTGAGGGGTTGAAGAACTCTGCGCTTGGCACCTTTGTGCTGTTTTACTACAACCAGGTGCTGGGTCTGCCGGGAAGCCTCGCGGGTCTGGCGCTTGCCATAGCGCTCATATTCGACGCGTTCACCGATCCGCTTGCCGGATCTGTTTCTGACAACTGGCGTTCGAAAATGGGTCGGCGGCATCCGTTCATGTACGCGTCAGCGATACCTGTCGCGATCGCATTTTACTTCCTTTTTGCGCCGCCATCCGGGCTCGAAACGTGGGGGCTCTTTGCCTGGCTCACAGTCACAATCATTCTCACTCGTGGCGCAATGACGCTCTACCACGTCCCACACATCGCCCTCGGGGCAGAGCTGTCGGAAGACTACGACGAGCGTACGCAAATTGTCTCGTTCCGGTATTTCTTCAGCTTTGTCGGATATTTTGTCGCATACGGTCTCGGGTTTGCTGTGTTTTTCCGCGACACGGTCGAGTTCCCGAACGGCCAGTTCAACGTCGACGCATATGCACCCTTTGCTCTGGTGTTGGCTGTGCTCATGGCTATCACAATCTTCTGGTCCGGTTGGGGGACCCATCACAGAATTCCGTTCCTCCCACCTGTCACGACTGCGGACGGCAAACTCACGATGCTCCAGGTCGTAAAACGCATGCTTGAGGAGATCGTAGGCGCGCTCAGAAACAGATCTTTCATGTGGCTCTTCCTGGGAGCGCTGCTCATTTTCATGATGGTGGGTGTTGATGGAGCCCTGAATCTTTATCTCTTCGAGTTCTTCTGGGAGCTGGACTCCACTGAGAAGCTCATCCTCCTGCTTCTGTACCCGGTCGGCATCATGTTCGGCACCGTGCTGACTCCGGTGATACACCGATACGTCAACAAGCGGTATGGCATCCTGTTTGGGGTGACGTGGTGGTCACTGTGTCAGATCGTTCCGATTCTTCTGCGATTTGTGGGATGGTTTCCGGAGAACGGGACGGAAGCCCTGATTACGACGCTGACGATCATCAAATTCACCCAGGGTATTGCAGCGGCCCAGTCACTCGTCAGTTTCAACTCGATGATTGCGGACATTGCTGACGAGCACGAGCTCACCACCGGCAAGCGCCAGGAGGGTATTTTCTTCGCTGCGGCATCCTTCTCGACCAAATCCACCGCTGGCCTGGGGTCGTTTGTAGCAGGCATCAGCCTCGACATCATCAATTGGCCACGGGGTGCTCACATTCAAAACGCGGCTGATATACCGGTGGAGACACTGGCTGCCCTCGGTCTGCTTTACGGACCGATTGTGGCCGGTTTTGCCGTTTTCAGTGTTCTCTTCAGTGCCCAGTGCAAGATGACCCGTGGGGATCACCAGCGGATCGTCAGGGAACTCGAGCGACGACGATCCTCTGAGTCAGGCCTGGGGGGAGCGGTTACGCGAGATTCCGCCTGAGGAGATCATGCACGCGTTCCCAGTGCGTTTCTGAGGCTGCGCGGTTATAGCGTTCACCGCCCGGAGGCGCGTAGCCGTGTAAGGCGCCCTCCATGAATTCGATCCGATAGTTGATGCCTGCTTCGGACATCGCAGCATCCATGATCTCCCTTTCTTCGGCGGTTGCGGTTGGATCGTTGTCCGCCCATCCGAAGTAGACTTCAGCTGTAATCCGGTCGATCTGCGTGTGGGGAGAGTCGTCTTTGTCCGTCACGACCCAGGCGCCGTGAATTGAGGCGATGGCTGCTACTTTTTCCGGCATGGTCTGTGCCAGCGCCATGACCAGCGGTCCGCTCATGCAGAAGCCGACAGCCCCGATCCTGCCGTCTTTCTCTGCCATGGGGTTCGAGGCTGCATGTGCAAGCAACGCTTCTGCGTCCGGAATGATCCCTTCCCTCGTGACCCCCTGCATGAGTTCTCTGCGCAGGTGCATCTCTTCGTCGCTGGTTCCGAATTCCCGATATTCAGACTGGCGGTAGTAGAGGAACGGGAGGAGCACGTAGTAACCGGCTGTGGCGAGGCGTGAAGCCATGTCTCTCAGTGCAGGGCGGATGCTTGGTGCGTCCATGAGGTAAAGCACGACGGGATAGGGTCCGCCTTCTTCCGGATGAAACTCGAATGTCGGCATGACGCCGTCACTGGTTGTGATGTCTATCTGTCGCTCGATCATTCTCCCCCCTCGCGTTGATCGCTGATATAACGGCAGAAGACTGGACGTCGTCAACAAAAGCTGGTGTATTTGCGTGCTCCGGATTTTAAGGACACTTCAAAATGATCGACTTCGAGATACCCGAAGAGACAAAAGCCATACGAAATAAAGTACGTCAGTTTGTTCAGGACGAATGTCATCCTGCGGAAGAAATCTGTACAGCAGAGAATTTCGAGGAGGTGCTGGCGGGGTTAAGGGAGAAAGCACGCTCCCAGGGGCTGTGGTGTCCTTTCGTTCCGGAAGAACACGGCGGCATGGGGTTGCGACCGCTGGCGAACGCCCTGGTTCAAATGGAGCTTGGGGAGAGTTTCCTGGGCGCGCTTTCCATGAATACCCAGGGACCTGACGATGCAACGATGCTGACCCTTATCGAGCATGGAACCGATGACCAGCATGAGCGCTTTCTCAAACCCCTGTTGAACGGCGAGAAGCGCATCTGCTACTCCATGACCGAAAAAGCGGCGGGTGCCGATGCCACCGGCATGCAGACAAGCGCGGTACTCGACGGGGATGAGTGGGTGTTGAACGGTGAGAAGTGGTTCAGCTCCTCTGCAAGCGTTGCGGACATCGCTGTTGTGATGGCCAAAACAGATCCGGATGCGCCCCGGCACGAGCAGTACAGCACGTTCATTGTGGAACTGCCCAATCCCGGCTATCAGATCATCCGCAATATCGAAACGATGCAGCCACACACGGATCTGGGACTCAAGCTGGGTGGTTCTCACTCGGAGATCAAGATCGAGAACCTCCGCGTGCCGCGTGAGAACATCCTCGGCGGCCGTGGCCAGGGATTCAACATGGGGCAGCATCGTCTGGCGTATGGACGCCTGCGACACGGCATGCACAACGTGGCCATGGCGCAGCGAGCTCTCGATCTGGCTGCAGCACATGTCACGGGGCGTGAGACGTTCGGCAAACGCCTGGCGGATCGCCAGGGCGTGCGGTGGATGATGGCCGATTGTGCGTCAGAGATTTACAAAGCCCGCCTGATGCTCCTGCATATCGCCTACAAAGCGGAGAAGGGCATGGACCTCAGGCAGGAAAACGGCATAGCGAAAGTATTCCTGGCGAATATGGTCCATCAGGTTGTCGACACCGCCCTGCAGCTACACGGGGCACTCGGCTACAGCCACGATACGCCGCTGGCGAGGTGGTATACGGGTATTCGGTCTCAGCGTCTGGTGGACGGTCCTGACGAAGTGCACCGCTGGCGGACAGGGGCAAATGTGATTAAGGCATTTGAGCGCGACGGTACAACAGCGGCCGCCTGTGGTGGAGAGTTGTTCGAATAAACCATTATAACCTTCTGAAATATATGGTTATTTCAGAAGCTGGGTTTTGTGGAATACGGGGTCAGCTGTAGCTCATGAGTCCAGCAGGACTGGTCTTGTGTATGCAGGTAGAAGAACGCATCAGCAATAGCCGCGGGATTCATGATGATCTCCGGCTTCTGCTGAGCCATCGGTAGAGCCCGCGTACCCGGAGAATCGATCAGGCCGTCGACGATCACGTTGGCTATGTGCACACCGTGTTCCGAATACTCTTCGGTCAGCACCTGGGCCAGGGTGCGCATCATCACGCGTGGGTAGTAGAGAGACTGGCCGGTGTAACGTTTCCTGCCCCTCAAAGAGGCAGCGTTGTTGGTGATGAGAAACGACCCGCTGCCGCGTTCTCTCATGGGCGGCAACACTTCCTTGGCAAGGAGAAACGGCCCGCGGACAGCAATGTCCTGGGCGGTATCGAAGATTTCGTCGGGAACGTGCTCCAGGAGTTCGTTGCCTGCCGGAAGATCACGGCCTTCGAGATACCCCGCATTCAGGACAACAACCTCCGGCTCACCAAGCTCAGCGCGTATGGATGCGAACGCGCTTTCGATGCTCGCTTTGGAAGAGAGGTCCAGCTCCACGGTGATGGCCGTCTGACCGGCGTCCCGTATGGCCTGCTGCAGGGGCTCAGCGTTGCTGGCTGTTCGTGTCGTCAGCGCAACCGCAAATCCCTGGCTGGCAAACTTCTGTGCGATCGCCCCGCCGACGCCCCAGCGGGCGGAAACGGGCAGGTCCGAGTCGTCGATGTCGTGACCGTGAACGAGATGTGTGTTGCGGCCATCTGATTGCCACTTGGAAGTTGCGCCGATGACAACGGCTACAGGTTTGCTCATAAAAACTAGTAACATTGGGGTCAGACCCCAATGTTACTAGTTTATTCAGAGGGTTTAACCCGCAGAGACGTTTGCGCCGATTTCCTTGAGACGGGGATCGTTCGGCATCAGCCACTCATCCCCCATCACCTGTTCGACCCTGAGTTCTTCGGGAATGTTCTCGATACCGATCAAGCGATCCGCCCACTGGTTCCAGTGGTAGATGCGGGCTTCCTGGTAGCTCAACGGGACGCCTGAGAAGCCATCCGATTCCATCGATTTCTGGATCCAGCTGCCGAACTCGGTGTCTTCCTGCAGAACCTGGCTGAGGTCCGAGCCGTCTTCGTTGGTCCAGATGTTGATTGCGTTCTCGGGGACGTTCCCTTCTTCGTCGGGATGACAGAACGTCCAGACTTCAAATCGTGTAGTGCGAATGCTGGTGGGCCAGAAAAGCAACGGAGGCAGCGTCTGGTGGCTGAGAGGGGAAACCCAGTTTGGAAATACACCGTATGACTGAGTGCAGGTACGGCCGATCTCACCGACCGTTTCAATGTCGGGAAACAGCGGTCGGCCGTAATGCCTTGCGCGTTCTTCATTCATGACTTTGTTCGGGGCGATCATCCGGCCGTGGCCGTTTGGATAAAAAGAATTGACGTTCCTGCGATCGTCCAGCATGGGGGCGACGGTCGTGGGGTGGATGTTGGGAACGTGGTACACCTCGGTGTTCGCCTCCATCGCAATCTTCCAGTTACATTCGAGGTCGAATGTGTGCTTGCTGACGAGCCGGCACTTGTCGAATTGAAACTCTTCCCATTCATCAGCGACCTGGCCCAGCCAGTCACGAAGGGAAACGGCTTCCTGGTCGAGGTTGATGAAGATGAGGTTGCCAAAGGTTTCGCATCGAACGGACTTGAGCGCTCTGCAGGAGAAATCGAAATCCCGGAAATCCTCCTGGTCCCGTACGGTCTTGAGCTGACCGTCCAGACCGTAACTCCAGCCGTGATACTTACAGGTCAGGCTCGACTTCCGGCCTGACTGTTCCGTAACGACAGGTGCGCCGCGATGCTGGCAGGTGTTGTAAAACGCGTTGATCCGGCCATCCTGGTCATGGACCAGGATGAGTGGTTGACCTGCGTTTTCCCAGAGAACGAAGCTGCCGGGGTCGGGGAGCTCGTCCATGTGAGCTGCAAAGAGCCATGACTTCCGCCAGATGTGCTCCTGCTCCAGTTCGTAGAAACGCGGATCGATATACCTTCCCGCTGGAAGGTCCGGAAGTGTTGGGAAGTCGACCGGTGGCTCCGTGCGGGCTGCTTCGAATTCCATCAGGAGTCTGAGGTTCTCAATATCCTGCTGCTGCATGACGAGTGGCCGATTTTGTGTGTTGGGATTTACCGTACCGTCGGGGGTTACAAATTGCAACGTGTAACAATTTTGGCGATACCGGGGCAAACGTATTTCTTGTTAATCTTATCTTTCCGGCGGGGGACGTCGCGCAGTTGGCGATCCCGCGTACATAATCTGGATTCGTCATATGAGTGAAGCTCCTGAAAAGCCGCAGAAAGCGCCACTGTGGAAGCGGTCGTTACCCTGGTTAATCACAGTGGGTTGTTTTGTCTTTCTGTACACGCGGATCTCAGGTCCTGCGGCAGCCCAGGGTATGTCCGTGGTCGGTTATCTTGCGAGTGTGTTTGCCGAAGTCAACTGGCTGCACTGGCTGGCGCTGATGGTTCCCTATTCGATAGCTTTTTTCCTGATCGACTCGTTGGTGGTCTGGCGGGTCATCAACTGGTTCAACACGAAAGTCGGGTACGGTGAGATCCTGCCGGTGCGTGCAAGTGCCTACATCATCTCCATTCTGAACGAACAGGTTGGGAAAGGCGCCATGGCGCTCTACCTCAACCGCAGAGACGGGGTACCCGCCTGGCAGGTTGGATCGAGCATGCTTTTTATCATGGTGTGTGAACTCCTGTACCTGACAACATGGGCAAATGTTGGTCTCGCGTTGCAGTGGGATAATCTGCCGGTTGTGTTCAGGGCGTTGCCGTGGGTTGCCCTGGGTGTAGCGATTGCCTTTGCTGTTTTTTATCTCTATTTCCGGGGTCACATTTTCTCCGGCAGCAAATTCCGTGACGGTCAGCTTCTGCTTGCCTTCAAAGAAGCGAAGATTTCGCAGTACTTCATCATCCTCCTGCTCCGTTCTCCTGCGCTCCTTCTGGCCGTCATCATGTACAGCGAAGCGCTTGCACTCTTTGGGGTCGAACTCAGCTACCTTCAGATGCTGGGCATTTTGCCGGTGATTTTCTTCGGTGCATCCGTGCCGGGGCCGTTCCGCGCGGTTGCTGTATCCATGTGGGTGGTTCTGTTTCCCGAGCATCCTGCAGAAATGTCCGCGTTTGGACTGGTGCAGCACAACTTCTTTATCTTGTTTAACGCGGTGATTGGTCTTCTATTCATGGGTCGGGTCCAGAAAGAGCTCTTCCAGGTCCAGCCGGCCAGCGCCGAAACGAACTAACCAGGGTTTTACATATGGACTTCGATCTCAGTGACGAGCAGGTCGCGATTCGAGATGCAATACAGAAAATCTGCAGCCGGTTTCCAGCCGAATACTGGCTGGAGCGTGACAATGACGGTCAGTTTCCGGAGGAATTTGTCGCTGCCATCACAGAAGGCGGCTGGCTCGGTATCGCGATGCCGGAAGCCTATGGCGGGGCAGGGCTGGGGATAACTGAAGCTGCTGTTCTGACCCATACGATTGCCCGCTCGGGTGCCGGATTCTCAGGCGCGTCGGCGATACACCTCAATCTCTTCGGACCAAATCCCATTGTTGTGTTTGGTTCCGACGAACAGAAACAGCGGTTTCTACCGCCGCTGATTGAGGGTAAAGACAGAGCCTGTTTTGGGGTTACTGAACCGGATGCAGGTCTCAACACAACAAGACTGCAAACGATGGCGGTGCGGGACGGCGATCACTATGTCGTCAACGGTCGCAAAATGTGGACAACAACCGCTCAAACGGCGAACAAAATACTGCTGATCGTTCGTACATCTCCTCTCGACAGCGACGTACCTCCCGCGAAAGGGCTCACGCTTTTCTATACCGATCTCGACCGGGACCGTATCGAGGTGCGCGAGATACCCAAGATGGGACGTAAGGCGATCGATACTAATGCCCTTTTTATCGATGATCTTATCGTGCCGGTTGAAGACCGGATTGGTGAAGAAGGTGAGGGCTGGAAGTGCCTGTTGCATGGACTGAACCCCGAACGAATTCTCATCGCGGCTGAATCCGTGGGTCTGGGACAGGCGGCACTGGAACGTGCAGCCGATTACGCGCGCGATCGGGTTGTGTTTGATCGCCCCATCGGCAAAAACCAGGCTATCCAGCACCCACTAGCCGTGAACTGGATGGAACTCGAGGCGGCTTACAACATGATGCTCAAAGCAGCCACGTTGTACGATCAGGGCAAACCCTGCGGACGTGAAGCGAATACTGCGAAATACCTGGCGGCTGAAGCGGGGCTATCAGCCTGCCAGCGTGCCGTGCTGACCCATGGTGGTATGGGTTACGCCAAGGAATTCCACGTTGAACGCTATCTCAGGGAAATGCAGATACCCGTCATCGCCCCGGTCAGCCAGGAAATGATCAAGTCTTTTATTGCTGAGCAGGTGCTCGAGCAGGAAAAGAGTTACTAGTGAGAAATCGCGGCTGAAGCCGCTCCTACAGAAAGGTCTTCCTACCTCTGTTGGTGCAAGGTGCTTTAGCCGCGATTTCTGCTGTGTCAGCTCCGGGGTTTCTTGTGAGCTGATAGGATTTCCTGGATAACCTTTCCGCCTTCAGGATCCACCGGGATCCCGTCGTGCACATTGCGCATGTTGCTGTGACCGAGTTGTTGCAGCGACATGGCCGATTGCAGGGCGGTCCACATGCCCTGGGCGTCCTGGGTCTGATTGACCGACTGTTTAGCCAGTTTCAATCCAACGGCCGGGCGTGTTGCAATTTTCTCAGCCATCGCGGTTGTGAAGCTCGTCAGCTCATCCAGCGGAACGACGTGATTGACCATGCCGAGCCGCAATGCTTCTTCGGCCAGGATCACGTCTCCGGTGAACAGCATCTCCTTTGCCTTGCGCACGCCCATCTCCCAGGGGTGCGCAAAGTACTCCACCGCATTTACACCAAACGCGACAACCGGATCAGTGAACTTGGCGTCTTCGGCAGCAATGATGATGTCGCAGGGCCACATCAGCATGAGGCCACCCGCAATGACCCAACCCTGGACTTCCGCAATTGTCGGTTTGGGGATATTGCGCCAGCGCCAGCAGAACCCCAGGAAAAACTCTTCTTCGACAGCCCAGTGACCTTCCTGACCGGGCGCGCCGAATCCGCTCCATGTGCCGACCGGTTTGTAGTTCTTCATATCCAGGTTGCCGGTCCCTGCATGGCCGCTCGAAAAATCGGGGCCTTCACCTGCAAGCACAATGACTTTCACGTCATCGTCGTGTGCCGCAAGATCAAATGCTGAGTTGAGCTCGGACAGAAGCTCCATGGTCTGAGCATTACGTTTCTCAGGCCGGTTCAGAACGATACGGGCGACGCCGTTTTCGGGCCCGCTGTACTTGATCGTGGCAAATTCGGTCATTGGATCCTCTTGGAGTTTTGGGTGCCTAGATGCTGGGCCGGTTGCCCATCACGAATATTCGTTGTAGTTCGGTGTAATCCTGTTCGATTACAAATTGTTCGCCGAGTGATTCCAGTGTGCCCTCGATCTGCTTCAGGTTGTCGACAAATACGAGCGCCTGTTCCTGGTTGATGCCGTGTTCAGCGGCTTTGAAAATGCGCTGGTGATCGCTGATGAGAACGGTCTGGTATTCCTTTACACACCGGATGTAGCGTTTCAGCTTGCGCTCGTATCGGTCAGCGCGTCCGGCAACTTCGTTGGATCTTCGCGAATTTGGCTTCTTACATTCAGCTTCAGGGACCTTGTAAGCGAGTGCCCAGTCGACCTCTGGATGATCGGCGAACGCTGAGTTAGCGAACATAAGCGCCAGAACTAGGGTGAGATGACGAAACATAGTCGTCGCAGTCTATGAATCGCGTGGCCATCCGGTCAAGCAAATGTGTACCGTGATACAGTTAGCGGCTTGATAAACGGGAGGATTCTCATGTCGGACGCGATTGTAGAAATAAGGGACTACACCATCGAACCGGAGTGGTTCGAGCGATACAAGGTGTGGGCGAACGCTGAGGCGGCACCTTGGCTGAAAGCAAACCTGGATGTCATCGAGTTCTGGATGGATGACGGTATCGAGGCTGAAGTGGGTGGGTCTGCACCCGTGGTCTCACCGAATGGGCAGCCAAATGTCTGCTGGATCATTCGCTGGCCGAGCAAGGCAGAGCGGGATGCGCAGTTTGCTGAGAAGTTTGCTTCGCCTGAGTGGCAGGCGATCTGGGCAAACCATCCCAACGAGAAAGCTTACCTGCACATGAACGCCCGCTTCATGAAGGCTTCGGGTTGATGGTTGCACCGCTCGAGGGTATCCGTGTAGTCGAAGTCGCCAGCTGGCTGGCAGCGCCGAGCTGCGCAGCGCTGATGGCTGATATGGGGGCCGAAGTTGTGAAGGTGGAGCCCCCGGGAGGGGATACATACAGACGTATGTACGACGCTTTGTTGGGCGAAAACTCTGTCCACCCGTGTTACCAGTTCGACAATCGCGGCAAACGCGGTATATGTATCAACCTGGAAGATGCTGCTGGCAGGGAAGCTCTGTACAAGCTCGTCGAAGGTGTCGATGTTTTTGTCACCAATCTCACCCAGGATCGCCTGGAACGGTACGGGCTGACATCAGATGACGTTCACAAACTGTCGCCGTCAGCGATATATGGTGTGCTGTCCGGCTACGGGACCGATGGGCCCGATAACGAGCGCCAGGCATTCGATCAGACCGCATTCTGGGCACGCAGCGGGGCCATGTCGGTCTTCGGTGACCGGGACGATGGCCCACTCATATCCCGTGGCGGATACGGGGATCGCACAACCGCGTTGAATTTCCTGTCGGCCATCCTTGCCGCGTTGCGTGTGAAAGATCAGACCGGAGAAGGCCAGTATGTAGAGGTAACACTTCAGCGAACGGGTATCTGGTCGCTTGCAAGCGATGTGACTACAGCGCTCTTTGACCGTCTGCAACCGGACAAAACCAGTCGGCGATTGCCACCTAACCCGATCTGGAATTGTTACGAAACGAAGGACGGTCACTGGATTCTGCTTGTGATGCCGATGCCGTTTCCGTTCTGGTCGCGCTTCTGTGACCTGGTGCAAAAGCCTGAGTGGCTTACCGATGACAAATACCAGACCGTCCTTGGATTGATGGAGCATGGTCTGGAACTCATACCAGAGGTAGCCGGGATCTTCGCTGGACGAACGCTCGATGAATGGCGTCCTTTGCTGGACGGAGCAAAGCTCGTCTGGGAACCAATGGCAGAGCTGCCCGACGTGGTGGAGGATCCGGCCTTGCGCGAGCGGGGTGCCTATTCGGTGGTTGTGCATGAAAGGGCAGGCGCCATGGAGGTGGTGTCTGCGCCATTCCACATTCGTGGGGCGGACATAGAAGTACGGGGACCAGCGCCGGACGCCGGTCAGCATACGCGAGAGGTGCTCGCTGAAGTCGGGATATCGGAAGAGGATCTTGACCGTCTGCAGGCGCAGGGGGCCATACGATGAGCAGCGATGATTACAAGTCTGTCGTGATGGGTCGCCGCAGCATCCGTGGTTACAAGCCCGATCCTGTCCCGCGAGAAGTGGTTGAAGAGGTTGTATCCATGGCTGTCCGTGGACCTTCGTCCATGAACACGCAGCCCTGGCATCTGTACGTTGTATCAGGTGAACCCCTGAAGAAGATACGTGAAGGCAATACTGAACGTAATCTGGCAGGTGTTCCCCCGTCGCGTGAGATCCGTTCCCACGGGGCGTACGAGGGTAAACACCGGGAACGGCAGATTGAAATAGCTGTGCAGCTCTTCGAGGCAATGGGTATCGAACGCTATGACAAGGAAGCCCGTCAGGACTGGGTGCTTCGGGGTTTCCGGCAGTTCGACGCCCCCATGTGTGTGGTTGTGACTTATGACAAAGAACTGGAAGGTGGTGACATTGCCCAGTTCGACTGTGGCGGTATCGTGACGGGGCTCGTCAATGCAGCGTGGTCGAAAGGGCTGGGCTGTGTGGTCAACAGCCAGGGGATCATGCAGTCACCCGTTGTGCGCGAACATGCCGGTATCCCGGACGACCAGGTGATCATGATCTGCGTTGCAATGGGTTACCCGGACGACAGCTTTCCGGCGAACGCCGTAGTGTCGAAACGCCGGGAGGTGGACGACGTCGCCAACTTCGTCGGTTTCGAATAACTAATCGCGGCTAAAGCCGCTCCTACAGAGATAGAAAGATCTTTCTGTAGGAGCGGCTTTAGCCGCGATTCGTGATTAACTGAAGGATGTCCTCCGAGCAGGTGGTGTCAGACCCCAGTCGAGGGACCTTGTCTTTCGACGGGATCAGGCGGTAGGGAATCTCCCGGACACACAGCTGTTCGCGCACCAGGCGCGTGGCGGGGGATGCTTCAAATCCATAAAGCTCTACAGGGTCTGCGTTGCCAGACTCCCGTACCACCACACCCCGTCCCATCCTCGGCAGCATCGCAAAGATCACGAGCAGATCCGAAATGACGGGTATCGCCAGATGCAGTGGCACGGATCCCGAACCGTAGGTTTTGTACAGATACTTCAGGATGTCGTGGGATTCGTACATCTCAACGCCGGTGTTGGGATCGATGAGATAAGGGAACTGGGCTTTGCCCCCGCGTTCGATCAATTCAGGTCTGAATCGTTTGCCGCCTTTCGGACAGGGTCTGAAATCGACGACCAGGCAGAGGTGTGTGACCCCCTCACGGACTTTGCGACAGTAAGGGCAGCCTTCAAACTCATACAGGATGAGAGGTTGCTCGGGTTGCTCGGCGCGTTTGCGGCAGACAGCACCGCTGCCGAGTCTCAGCAGCGATGCCAGAACTGACAACAGGTAGTTGATCAGTCGAAGTCCGCGGATGAGTGTCGTTCGGGGACCCGGGTCTCTTCGGGACCCCAGGCGCGGTTAACCCGCCGGCCCCGTTCGACAGCCGGACGTTCTTCAATTTCTCTCGCCCAGCGCTGGACGTTGGCGTAGGAATCGACATCGAGGAACTTCGAAGCGTCGTAGATGTTGTGCAGCACACACGCGCCGTACCATGCGTAGTTGGCCATGTCGGCAATCGTGTATTCGGAACCACACAGGAACTGGCG
>JANQFF010000183.1 GCA_028277965.1 Pseudomonadales bacterium | reverse complement strand
GATCGCACGCGATCTCGATCGTCAGGTCAGGCAGGTTGAAGTCGTCATCGCTTATTTGAAGGAATTGATCGTGAGAGAGAGACAAAGCAAGTCAGAAGTATGAAATATGAACTATGAAAAGTGGGCTATGGATCATGAAAGATGAGCAACAGAGTAACAGAGTGACAAAATTATAAAGGGACTCAGGAACTAAGGGACTGAGGAGCTATTGATTGGGTGGCACCTTACTGTGCGAAGCACAGAAGGGTGCTGTAACGGGCAAGTACCCTTCTACTGCGTAGTAGGGTGCCACACAACTGCCAACTGTGAACTGTGAATGGTATAGGGATAACGATGAAGACTTACAGACTAGAGAAGACGTTTGATGAGCCGGTGGCGCAGACTGAGAAGGTCGCGGCCGTGGCGGAAATTTTCGGCATCGTCCCGGATTCAATCGGACACCACACGCTGGTGGAGGAATTGCAGGTTGAGCTGGGATGCGGGCAGGTATGTCTGATCTGCGGGTCATCCGGGGCGGGTAAGTCGACGATCCTGGAATTGCTCAAGGAGCAGTTGTGCGACCTGATCGATCCGGACGCGATTGTGTTGCCGACGGGGCGATCGCTGGTGGATTGCTTTGACCTGCCGCTGGGTCAGACACTGCAGTATCTGAGCCTGGCGGGGTTGAGCGATGCGACGGCACTCCTGAAAACGCCGTGGCAACTGAGCGACGGACAGCGTTACCGGTTGCGGCTGGCACTGGCATTGTCGCAGCAGCCGGCGGTGGTATGCATCGATGAGTGTTGTGCGACACTGGACCGGGTGACGGCGGCGGTGGTGGCGCACAACATCCGCAAGTGTGCCGATTGTTACGGCACGACGTTCATTCTGGCGACCAGTCATGACGATCTGCTGGAAGATCTTGACCCTGACGTGGTGATCCTCAAGCACCTGGGAGTCGATGCGGAAGTCTATTATCCGCGGGAAATCTGAACCACAGATTATACAGATTGCACAGATTTTGAAGGATGTATTGGGTGGTGATGGGTGTGAGACGGTGTTCGTTGGTTCGACAGGTTAAATTGGTGCAGACGGATCTGCGGGCGTGGAAGGCGTTGTCGGTGTATCACTATCGTCCCGGTTCACCCGGAGCGGTCAGCAAAGTTTTTGCCTGGCAGGTTACGGGGGGGAGCCTGTCGGGCAGGGAAGAACATGTAGGGCAGAAAGGTCAGGAGAGGTTCACAGCGCTTGGGTGGCGCTCTTGTCTGGTCGGCGTGATCGTTTATGTCATGCCGACATTGAATTCACGGATGCGTAACGCGTTAACGGGCAGTCGCTACAACACGTCTAACGCACCGGAGCGGATCGCGGCGTTAAACCGCGACTT
>JANQFF010000173.1 GCA_028277965.1 Pseudomonadales bacterium | reverse complement strand
TGTCCAAGACCCACCTGTTCCCTGTTCCGAAAATCGCGGATAAAGCCGCTCCCACATGGAGATAGCGAGTTCTCACTGTGGGAGCGGCTTTAGCCGCGATTCTGAATCCCACAAAAAAGCCCGGCAGAGCCGGGCTTTTCAATAGGCTTGGATCAAGCACTGCTTACATCATGCCGCCCATTCCACCCATGTCCGGCATCCCCGCAGGCATGCCACCAGCACCCGGTTCTTCCGGCATCTCGCTGACCATGGCTTCCGTCGTGATCATGAGACCCGCAACTGAAGCCGCAGCCTGCAGCGCTGTACGGGTGACTTTAGCCGGATCGAGAATACCCATCTCCAGCATGTCGCCGTACTCACCGGTTGCAGCGTTGTAGCCCTGGTTGCCGTCGAGGTCTGTGACCTTGTCGAGAACAACAGCGCCTTCGTCACCTGCGTTGACCGCAATCTGGCGCAGCGGTGCACTCATGGCACGCGTGGCGATGGCGATACCGACATTCTGGTCTTCGTTGTCACCAGACACACCCTGAGCCGCATCGATTGCCCGTACGAGCGCAACACCGCCGCCGGGAACAACACCTTCTTCGACCGCAGCACGAGTCGAGTGGAAAGCGTCTTCAACGCGAGCTTTCTTCTCTTTCATCTCCACTTCGGTCGGGGCACCCACCTTGATGACCGCAACACCGCCGGCGAGCTTCGCCAGGCGTTCCTGGAGCTTCTCGCGGTCGTAGTCAGATGACGTGTCGTCGATTTCCTGACGGATCTGCTTGATGCGTGCTTCGATGTCAGCCTTGTCACCCGCGCCATCCACGATGGTGGTGTTTTCCTTGGTGCTGCTGACACGCTTGGCGGTGCCAAGATCTTCGAGGGTTGCACCTTCGAGCGTCAGGCCCACTTCTTCGGAAATAACAGTACCACCGGTCAGGATCGCTATGTCCTGCAGCATCGCTTTACGGCGATCGCCGAAGCCCGGCGCCTTGGCAGCTGATACCTTCACGATACCGCGCATGTTGTTGACAACCAGGGTCGCCAGCGCTTCGCCTTCGATGTCCTCAGCGACGACGACGAGCGGCTTGCCTGCTTTGGCAACGTTTTCCAGGACAGGCAGGAGGTCACGAATGTTCGAGATCTTCTTGTCACAGAGAAGGATGTAAGGATCTTCCTGCTCAGCGGACATGGAGTCCTGGTTGTTGATGAAGTAAGGAGAGAGGTAGCCGCGGTCGAACTGCATACCTTCAACAACGTCCAGTTCGTTTTCGAGGCCCGAGCCCTCTTCCACGGTGATCACACCTTCTTTGCCCACTTTGTCCATCGCATCGGCAATAATCTCACCGACTGCTTCATCGCTGTTGGCGGAGATGGTGCCAACCTGGGCAATGGAAGTTGAATCTTCGCAGGGCGTCGACATACCGGAAATGGCATCAACCGCCGCGGTCACGGCTTTGTCGATCCCACGCTTGAGATCCATCGGGTTCATACCGGCAGCAACGGACTTCAGCCCTTCCTGCAGGATGGACTGGGCGAGAACTGTGGCGGTGGTTGTGCCGTCACCCGCCTCATCGGAGGTCTGGCTCGCAACTTCTTTCACCATCTGTGCGCCCATGTTCTCGAATTTGTTTTCGAGCTCAACTTCTTTCGCTACGGATACACCATCTTTGGTGACTGTTGGTGCACCAAACGATTTATCCAGCACCACGTTCCGGCCTTTCGGTCCGAGGGTGACTTTTACGGCATTCGCCAGGGTGTTCACGCCATCCAGCATCTGACTGCGGGCGTCGTCACCAAATCTTACGTCTTTAGCGCTCATCGCTTATTCCTCAATATCTGTCTGATTGGTCGGAGGGTTAACCTTCCAACACCCCAAAAATTTCGCTTTCGCTCAGAATCAGCAGTTCTTCGCCGTCGATTTTGACGGTGCTGCCTGCGTACTGACCGAAGATGATTTTGTCGCCAACGCTGACGTCGAGTGCACGCACGTCACCGCTGTCAGTCACTTTGCCGGTACCGACCGCGAGGATTTCACCCTGAGAGGGTTTTTCCGTCGCGGAGTCGGGCAGAACTATGCCACCCGCGCTGGTGGTTTCCTCTTCCAACCGGCGCACGACAACACGATCGTGTAAAGGTCGAATATTCATTACTCGTTATCTCCCAATTGCTCCAAGATTCCTGTTAGCACTCTCTAGTGGAGAGTGCTAAAACGAAGGATCGCTATGATATGGCTGAATCCGGGAGATTCAATACCCAAACAGGAATATTTTTTATTCGCTTTCGGCGTTAGCCGCGGCGCTCGAAATCGCCTTCAATGGTGACAGGCCCGTCACCCGGCGGACCTGTATGGACCTGTACTCGCTGCAGAAGAGCATCTGCGATCAGTGCGCGGCTCTTTGGGATCAGAAAAATAAATCCAACTGTATCGGTAACAAATCCCGGTGTCAGAAGCAGTGCGCCCGCTACCGCCAGTAAGATACCTTCCGCCATTTCACGTGCCGGAAGTTCGCCGGATTCGAGGCGCCGGGTCCCACGTGTGAGTGTTGCAAGCCCCTGCCGCTTGAGAAGCGCAACACCAATGACAGCCGTCAGCATGACGAGGCCAATGGTTGGCCATGCGTCTATGTAGCCAGCCACCTCGATCAACAGGTACATTTCAATGATCGGGGTAAAAAAGAAGATCAACAGCCATCGCATGGACCCAACACTACCGGATTTTCGCGAACTCGTCTGGCAGACAGTGGCTATGATTCCGCAAGGGAAGGTGGCGAGTTATGGCCAGATTGCAGCGCTCATCGGCTTTCCGAGCCACAGCCGTCTGGTCGGCACAACACTGCGGAACTTACCCAGGGACACCCGCCTCCCCTGGTTCCGTGTGGTGAATTCCCAGATGCGTGTCTCCCTGCGCGGGGGTGGCGAGAAACGCCAGCGTCAGCTCCTGGAAGCTGAAGGCATAACGTTCATCGGCGATCGGATTGCCCGCGCTCACCGCTGGGACGCGGGCGACTGACATACACCCGAACAACCTATTCCGGCATTTTGAGATCTACACGTTTGCCCACTGCCGAGACGAGCAGGAGGACAGGAAGCCCTAACGCTGCGGCAAACAGGAAAAAACTGATGTAGCCGAAACTGTCCACCACTGTCCCCGAATAACCCCCAATCACCTTGGGCAGGAGTGTCATCAGGGAGGTGAAAATGGCGTATTGGACGGCAGTAAACCGGACGTTGGTCAGACTCGACAGGAACGCAACGAAAGCTGCGCTGGCAAGCCCTGCAGTCAGGTTATCCGCGGAGATCACCAGATAGAGCAGCAATTCATCGTTGCCGACCATGGCGAGCACCACAAACAGGAGATTGGTCAGCACCGTCAGGACAGCACCCGCAAACAGTATGCGGATGACACCGTAGCGGACCGAAAGGATGCCGCCGAGAAACCCACCGAGAATCGTCATCGCCAGACCAAATGTCTTCACGACTGTCGCGATCTGTTCTTTGGTGAAGTCGAGATCCTGGTAGAAGACATTGGAAATTACGCCCAACACGATGTCGGATATGCGGTACAGGCCCACCAGAGCGAGCAGCAACAACGCAATCTGCGATCCATAGCGACGAAAAAACTCGCGTACCGGTTCTACATAGGTCTCAACGACCATCGCCCGATTAACGAGCCCCGTGCGCAAAATCAATGAAACGACAAATGCGGCAACACACCCCGCACCGATCAGGCGAACGGCTTCAAGAACAAAACCGCTGGTGACCGCGCTCAAAAACGTCCCCAACCATACAAAAGCTGCAACGAAACTCGCCACTGCAGCAATAAACACACCAACAAAACCGGCGTAGTCCGACGTATCACCGGTGTCAGAGCTGCGGCTTTCGCTGCTTCCTGCGGGCCCACTCACCTCCGGTTCCGGGATGACGAGGGTTGTGACAACCCCCACCAGCATCACCATAGCCATGATCAGGTACGTCATCATCCAGGCGTTGTAGTCATAGTTGTCTTTGACCGACCCAAACTCGCTCGCCAGAAACAACGCCCCGGCACCGGAAACGAGCATTCCCACCCGGTATCCGGCGATATAGGTCGATGACATCAGCGCCTGCATGTCGCGATCCGCTGACTCGATACGATATGCATCGATCACGATGTCCTGGGTTGCAGAAGAAAAGCCCAACAGGACAGCGCCTGCAGCCATCAGGGTGAGTTGGCTGCCACCGCCCGAGGGGTCCGTCAATGCCATCCACACAATTGCGGCGATAATGCCGAGCTGGGCCAGCAGCATCCAGGCGCGGCGACGTCCCAGCAGCCGTGTCAGGAGGGGTAACGGCAGGCGGTCAACCAGGGGTGCCCACACAAACTTGAAGGAATACCCAAGCGCTGCCCAGCTGAAGAAAGTAACGGCTGCCCGCTCCACACCTGCTTCACGCAACCAAAGCGAGAGAGACGAAAATATGAGTAACAGGGGAATACCAGCCGCAAACCCGAGGAACACCATGGTGATGACACGCGGGTGTGCCAGCGCGCTGATGGAAGCGCGCCAATCGCGTTTTGTTACGTCTGCTTCACTCAATAGCTATCAGACCAATCGCTATCAGACCAATCGCTATCAGATCAATCGCGAAAGTTGTTGAACTGAAAAGGTACGTCCATTTCCGCTTCTTTGACGGCAGCAATGACGGTTTGCAGATCGTCCCGTTTCTTACCGGTCACACGTACCTTGTCACCGTTCACCTGCGCCTGGACTTTGATTTTGGAGTCTTTGACGAGTTTGGTGATCGACCGGGCGGTATCCCTGTCGATGCCCTGACGAAGACCCAGCACCTGGCGTTTAACCTTCCCTGCACCCTGTATATTGCCTGGTTCGAGGCAGCGCCCATCGATGCCGCGGCCCGCCAGCTTGTCACGAAGTATCTCGCGTAGCTGTTTGATCTGAAATTCTTCCGGCGCGGTGATCTCGATCGCTTCATCAGCCAAGTCAAACCCGGCGTCCACACCGCGAAAGTCATAGCGGTTGTTCAGTTCGCGGCCTGCCTGATCGACGGCGTTGCGTACCTCCTGCAGGTCGACCTCTGACACGATATCGAACGAGGGCATGTAGACTCTCCAATACCAGTATTACTTGTACAATACGCCCCGTTTACCGGACGGCCCTCTTCACCATACATGGCACCATCCGACTTTCCAATATTGGTCGTCGACGACGCAAAGTTCTCGAGTGCGATCATTGCCAAAGTCCTGCGGAGCGGGGGGTACACCAATGTCCGGTTCACGAACAATCCACTCGAAGCCCTGCGTTCCATAGAGAAAA
>JANQFF010000160.1 GCA_028277965.1 Pseudomonadales bacterium | reverse complement strand
GTGTCGAGAAGGGCATACTGACGGACAGCACACGCCGGTCGGCGCTGGCTTCGGAAACGTTTTTCGCTTCTTCCAGTACCCGGCCCAGCATGGGTGTTGTGTCCACGGCAACAAGGACGCGTTCATAGGGGTGCTGCTCTTCATCCGGGTGAACCGCCAGGAAGTTCCCGTGCCAGTGGCTGAGAACAGCATGTGCGGTTGATCCGAGGAGCCGGCCTAAACCACTCCGGTTGTGAGCTCCCATCGCAACCATTCTCGCGTTGCGCGATTTTGCATGTTCGACAATCTCATGGGCGGGTCGGCCAATCAGCACGTGGGCTTCCGCTGACGATCCGGCTTCGGAGATGAGATCCTGCATGTGGTTTGTGCGGTAAGCAGTGCTGGACGAGATGTAGTCCTGGTTGATGTCTGCCAGCGGTGTGAAGTTGAAGTCTGCGTACATCTCGACGATCGGTTCGACCACGCTCACGATCTCGGTATTGAGACCAAGGGTGTTGGCGACGTAGTTGCCTGCTTTGAAGATGATGCTGCTTTCTTCGTTAGGCTCTACCGCGATGACTGCCGTGTCGGACATGTTATGGCTCCGCTAGTGGTTTGCAGGTGTCCTGCTAACCCAGAACACCATTCAGAGCGACTAAGCCTAATACAACTACGGTGGCACCAGCTACCAGTGCGAGTCCGGCGAGAGTCATGATGGATTGAGGGTCTATGCGCATGTCGATCTCCAGTTGGTTTTGTTGTTACGTGCATGGTGCCGATACGGGGAGAACGAACGAATACGGAATTTCCGACGGGGTTATGGGGGATGTTTCGGTTTCTACGTAGACGTGTATCGTTCGGCTGTGGCATTCGCTTAGAGACTCCATCGGAGGGGTTCAGCACCATAGGGAACGGCGTGAAAAAGGGCGATTCGGAAATGACAAATCCAGCTGATATCTGGCTGGCGCAAAACGCTGCGAGTGTGCTGGATGCGGTCGTGGATGCCATCATCACGATCGATGAAACGGGCACAATTCAGTCTTTAAACGACGCCACTTTGAAGATGTTCGGTTATGGGGAAGATGCGCTGTTGGGGAGCGCGCTCACCATGCTCATGCCGGAGCCCTACACGTCACTTCACCAGGATTTTGTTGAGCAGTACCTGACCAGCGGCGAGGCCAAGATCATTGGCATCGGTCGTGAACTCGAGGCGCTCGCGGCTGACGGTCGCGTATTCCCTATATACCTTGCAATCAGTGAGATCAGGGCGGACGACCGGTCTTTCTTTGTTGGGATTATTCGCGACCTCACGCAGCAGAAAGCAGCCGAAGAAGCGCTGCTTGAGCAGCGTGAGCGTGTGGCGCAGGTTGGACGTCTGAGCACCATGGGTGAGATGACCGCCAGTATCGCTCATGAAATCAATCAACCACTTACTGCGATTGCCATGTATGCACAGGCCTGTATCCGGCTTCTGGCAGATGACGAATTCGACAAGACGCGGGTCGTGGAGGCCCTGGAGAAACTGAATAATCAGTCGCTGCGGGCAGGTGCTGTGATCGAGAGAATTCAGCGTTTTGTCCGGAACGAAAGTGGAGAGCGTACCTGGGTTGATATGAACCATCTTCTCGTCGATCTCGAACACCTCGCTGCCGGTGATGCGAGGCTGCACGACATCGAGCTCGCTTTCGAACTGGTCGATGATCTGCCAACGCTGCTGGTTGATGAGGTTCAGATTCAACAGGTCGCTCTGAACCTCATACGCAATGCGATAGATGCCATGCACGAAATTGAATGTGCGCACGGCAATACGGTCAAAGTCACAACTGCGTTGACGGATGAGTGTGTTGAAGTAGCAGTGGTAGACTCGGGGACCGGCGTGCCCGAAGACCAGCAGGCAGAATTGTTTGCTCCGTTTCATACAACGAAACGGGATGGGATGGGGATGGGGTTGTCTATCTGCAGGTCGATCATCAAAGAACACGGCGGAGTGTTAGACTTCGAAAACAACCCGGATCACGGCGCCCGGTTCTTTTTTAGATTACCCGCAGAGGTACCCTTAGAGGTGAAGATTGGCTGACCAAACAAAAGTGTACGTTGTCGATGATGACGAGGCGATTCGCGACAGCATTGGCATGATGCTGGACTCAGTTGGCCTGGACTGGGCTTCGTACGACAGCGCCATCAGCTTTCTGGATGCCCTGGACGATACGTTTCAGGGGTGTCTGGTGCTGGATATCCGCATGCCAGGTATGAGTGGCCTGGATCTTCAGGATGAGCTGGCAAGCCGGAAAGTCTCGATTCCGATCATCTTTATCACCGGCCATGGTGATATACCGATGGCGGTCGAAGCGATGCGTAAAGGAGCAGTCGATTTTATTCGTAAGCCATTCAGAGATCAGGAGTTGCTTGACCGGGTCAACGAGGCTTTGGCAATCGAGGAAGAGACCCGCGACCAGCAGCAGGAGCTGCAGGAAATGCAGGCTGCTGTTGAAAAGCTGACACCGAGGGAAAAGGAGGTGTTCGGCCGGGTAGCAGAGGGTCAGGCGAACAAAGTGATCGCGATCGAGCTGGGGATCAGCGAAAGGACGGTTGAGATCCACCGCAGTCAGGTCATGCACAAGACCGGGTCACGCTCGCTTGCGGACCTGGTGAAGTTGCGTCTCCGGCTGGAAGACAACTGAGGGAAAGGAGAGTTCGGGATGAAAGTATCCACGATTTGTACAATTCTCGATAAACCGAAGCACAAACAGATTGCATTGGAGCGTGCCCTCGAATTGCAGGAGATCATGGGGTGTTCGATTCAGCCAGTGTCGTTCTGCTGGAACGCCATGTCTGAAAACAAGTCTGTGTACGATGCGAAAGAAAGGCGCAAAATGCGCCACGCGTTTCTGATGCGTCACGAGGAATGGCTTCATGAGCTATCCAGCAAGTATCCGGATATGCCTGATGTACGCATTGTGTGGGAACACGACATTGTGCAGTGGGTTACTGAAACGCTGGCTGAGGAAAAACCAGACCTTGTTCTGAAAACCGTACATCACTCCAAAACCCTCAGTCACACACCAACCGACTGGGGACTACTGCAATCGAGCCCGGTTCCCGTGATGCTGGCGGCTACCCGGCGTCCAAAGAAGCAGAAAGGCGCAAAGGCGGTAGTCGCGGCACTCGACCTTACGCACAACGATGCAAAACACCGGCGTCTCAATGTGCGGGTACTGGATGCTGCGCATGAGTTTGCGGAACCGATGGGCGCCAAAGTGCATTGTGTGTTTGCAGCAGAAATTTCACCGGTGTTACGCGACCTCGATCTGGTCAACGAACGAACAGCGCGACGCAAACTGATTGAAGATGTCACACCCGAGCTGGAACGCCTGGTCCAGCCATACGATATTGCCAAGCGGCGCATTCATGTCCCTGTTGGCAAAGTGGGCCCTGTGGTGGCTCAGACCGCGCGGAAGGTGAATGCGGAAATGCTCGTTCTTGGCTCATACAGCCACAGGATCCGTCAGGCGATGGGTCTCGGAAATTCTGCTCAGCGTATCCTGACAAAGGCGGTCTGTGACGTCCTCGCGGTTCATCCCTGAGTGATGGCGCAATGACACTGCCAAACCCGCTTTTTGAAGAAAGTTATGGCCGGTTGTTTGGGCCTGGCGTTGCGGCGGGTGGGGAAGCTGACCGTTTTTTCCTTACGTTCTACGATCACTTTCTGCGTGATCCGGAGATCGCGAAACTGTTCACTGAAACGGACATGGATCAGCAGGTGCAGATGCTCAAACGGTCGCTGTTCCAGGTGGTGTCGTTTTACATTTCCGGTGAACCGTCCGCGGAGTTACAGAGAATTGCCGAGGTCCACAAAGGCCTGGGTGTGGAATCCTCGATGTTCGACGCATGGCTCGAAGCCCTGGTGGAAACCGTGGCGGAGTACGACGTTCGGGCGGATGAAGCCACCCGACTTGCGTGGTGCTGGGCGCTCACGCCGGGCATGACCTACATCCGGATGGTCATCCTTGGATTAGGTCGTACCGGCTAAAGCCGCTCAGATAGTTCTTTTTGTAGAGGTGCCTTTAGCCGCGATTAGATCAACGGAATAACCGTTGCTGCGCCTGTATCCAGCGTTCCATCTCAGCGTTGAAGAGATTGACGGTTTTGGACACACCCTCGAAATAGTGTGTGGTACGCCGGCTCAGGTGTTCCAGAAAAACCTGGGGTGGCGGATTATTCGCGAGGTCTTCCCAGCTTTTCTTGTGGTCATCCATCAGAAGCTCGAGCTGCTCCGCCTGGATGGCGGCCAGTTTGTCCTGCAGCTCAGTCATGAAGCCAAGGTCCGCTACATAACTCTGTGAAAGCGGATCTTCTGCCGGTGGCTGGTTCGGGGGCTGGCGTGGTGTTGATGGTGCATCGCCGTACGGCGCATCGACCACATAGTTGAAGATGGCTTCGAAGCGCTGTTCAGTCAGGTCAAAAAGCGGATCACTGGTCGCCGGGTTGTCTGTTCTGATGCCTTCCCATTCGAGTTCGGAGAGATGTTCTTCCGCCATCGGAAAGATCCGGCGCTCCTCAAAACGCATGTGATCGCGTTGCTGGTCAATGTAGGCCTTCAGGTCTTCGTTGAAGACGGGCCAGGTACCGAGCTCACGGTTACCCTGCAGGCGCAGAAGCAGGTCTTCGGTCTTATCTTTGAGATTGGCGTGCTCGTCCACGTTTTTCTGCAGGTCCGCGGCTTCCTTCTCGGATAAACGACCGTCACTCATTTTGCCGAACACACGGTCTTCCAGCGGGTGGTGGACCTCGTCAGGATATTCAGTGACGTATTCGATCAGGCACAGGAGCTGGTCCAGTGCTGATCCGCTGGGTTTGCGCTTGCGCGTGGTGAATGTTTCGGTCGCTTCCAGGATCTTGGCCAGACGCTTGTGATCCAGGTGCAGGCGGTCGAGAGTGGCGGTCATTTTAATTCAGCTTAAGTGGTGTGGTTATTGGATTATGGCCCGTTGTGGACCGAGTCTATGTAGGGATATTCCGCTAACTAAATAGGTGGATGGGAAGCGAATATCACGAGCAGCACCATGTCTTCTTCAATTTCAAAAAAACTGTGTTCCTGAGTGGCAGCGACATACATCAGTGTTCCGGGTTTGACCTCCCTGACCTCGTCATCGAGTTTCAGGCGGGCGCGACCGGACAGCACATAATACATCTCGTCTTCGTCGTGTGGGGTCTGCATGTCTTTGGAACCGGCCGCCAGGCGGTAGATACCGCAGTGCATGGAATCGACATTCAGAAATTCCCGATAGCTGACAGCATCGCTGCCTTCAGCATCAGCCAGTTCGTTCAGATCAATGACCTGCCAGCCTTCATTCCCCTCAGCCACTGTAACCCCCTCAATAGGTGTATTCCGGAGCGATGACAAAGTCCCATGCAAGGACGGTTGCCGTCAAGAGGCCGACAAACGAAACCAGGGCGACAGCGAAGAGGGCGCTGGCGTACAGGAAGACACGTTCCTGGGTGACGCGGATCACCGGGCCGACGCCCGTATAGAGGAGGTAAATGCAGTAGCAGGCGACGGCCACACCCACCATGATGTCGAGCCACAGGATGGGGAAGAGGCCAAAAACACCGGCTACGAAGAACGGGGTTGCGGTGTAGGAAATCAACGTAACGCCACGGCTGATTGGCGCTTCATCGCCGTATGTTGTCGACATCCAGTGGACCATGTAGCCCAGGAAGAAGATTCCCGCAACACACGCGAAGAAGAACATGACCACCATTGGCAGCGCGCTGTCGGCAGTCATGCGCATTGTCTGATCTGCAACTTCCCAGCCTGATGATGTTACGCCGTAAAACCAGCACACCGCCGGGATCAGAGAAAACGGCACGGTATGCAGGAGGAGCGTCCTGGCCACACCCCGGTCTTCGGAAGCTATGGCATCCCAACCGGCCTTGCCTGTGAACAACAGGCGCCATCCATTGATGAAGGTCTTCATGATTGTGTCCTCTTCTCCGATACAGACTGATTTGGTTCATCAGAAAGAATGTTGATTGCTTCGCGGTCGAGATCCGTGAATTGGTTATGGTTGACTGCCCACAGGAATGCCCAGCCAGCCACTGCAAGCAGCAACATGGACACCGGGATGAGCAAAGCCAGAATCTCCATCAGTGAACCTCCCCCTTTTTAGTGGATTGGGTCGATTGAACGGGTTGTATGACACGTGTGGCGTTAGCGAGCACCAGTAGCGAGCTTGCCGACATCCCGAGAGCCGCCAGCCACGGTGGTGCATAACCCAGAGCGGCAGCCGGGATAGCCAGAGCGTTGTAGGCAAGTGCCCACAGCAGGTTCTGACATACTATCCTGCGCGTTCTCAGGGAAGTTCGTATGAGTTCAACAGCGCTTCCAAGCCTCGCAGATATCAGTACCACTGATGCTCTGGATTTGACGAGGTCGCTGGTTTCGAGGGTGGCAACGGAAATGTCTGCACCGGCGAGGGCCGGCAGGTCGTTCAGACCATCCCCGATGAATAGTGCAGGGCCTTGCGACTTCGCGACGGCAACCGGTTTATCTTCAGGCTCCATACTGGCCTGCCAGTCCATGTCGAGTGTTTGCGCAACAGATTGGCATTGGCTATCGGTGTCACCACTCAGGAGGTGCACGCTACAGCCGCTCTCTTTGAATTGCTTTACGGTGATTTCGGCATCATTTCGAAGGGGCGCGGACAGACTGAAAACAGCGGCTGGCCGGTCATCGATGGCCAGGTAGACAAGCTTGTCGGTGGTGTCGGCTGGTTCATCGAATCCTGTTGCTGTCGCGCTGCCGATGACCGCGTGAAACCCGCCAACATTGCCGCGCACACAATCCTGTTCGATGGTGAGGTGGTCAACCGACGTTGTCTCCGCGCGATGGAAAGGCTTTGCCAGAGGGTGGCGGCTGTGGATCTGCAGGGCGCTGGCAATATTGTGACAGGCCTCGGCATCGAAACCTGGCAGCGTATGAACGCCGGTTATCTCGAGCACCGGTTGGGTCAATGTGCCGGTTTTATCGAAAAACACATCCCTGACATCTGGCGCGCGCTCAATGGCGTTGCTGTCCCGAACCAGTAACCCTCGTCTGCGCAGATCGACCAGTGCTGCGGTAAGCGCTGCTGGTGTCGCAAGTGACAGGGCGCAGGGACAACTCACCACGAGGACAGCGAGCATCGCGGACAGCGCCGTTCCGGGCTCGACCATGTGCCAGACACCCCAGGTAACCCCGGCGAGGACAACAATGGCCGGTATGAACACGCGGGCAATTCGGTCAGCCAGTTGCACAGACTTGCCTCTATGCAGCGCGGTATCGTCCGCCAGTTTGTCAATTGCGGCCAGACGTGTATCGGGCCCCGTTGCTAAAACGCATAGCTCAAACGCATGGCCGCCGTTGAAGGTACCGGCGTAGAGCGCGTCGCCGCGTGTTTTAGTGCACCAGTGTTCTTCGCCGGTAAGCAACGCTTCGTCTATCTTCGCGTTTTCGCTCGTGAGGGTGCCGTCCGCTGGTAGTTGCGCGCCCTGTTCTATCCACAACGTGTCGCCAGACTCTACCTCTTCAATGGGTACGGAAGTTCGCTTGCCTTCATGTATGCGAACGACCTCTTTGGGAAGGAGGTTGACCAGGCTGTCCTGGACAGTGAGCTTGTGGCGCAGCCTGCGGTCGACGTACCGGGCGCCGAGCATCAGAAAGGTGAACATGACAATCGAGTCATAGTAGACCTCACCGTTTCCCGTCAGCGTGGCGGTGAGACTTACCCCGAAGGCAATGGCGATCGCCAGCGCTATGGGTGTCTCAGCGGTTATGCCAACGCGACGAAATGCCAGCGCGCGACTGAAGAAAGGAATGGCGGAGAAAGAAACGACCGGTATACAGAAGGTCAGAGCCGTGAGTTCGAGCATGCGCTCGATCAGTGCATCCATCTCACTGAAGGCGCCAGCATACAGGGCAATGTGGATCATCATCACCTGCATCATGGCAAGACCGGCGATACCGAGCCGTTTCGTCAGCAGCCGATCGTCATCTGTTTCGATGGGGTTGTGACTGTCAAGTTGTGGATGAAATCCAGCCTCTTCGATGTGATCCAGGATCTCGGGTACAGCAACCTGATCGTGGGTGATAAATACCTTGCGCTGTACAGCATTGAATTTGAGATCCGAGATGTCGCTCTTTTTTTCGAGCGCGTTCCGGATTTTCGATACGCACGATGAGCAGTGCATATCCGGGACGTAGAGCGTCGTTGAATTCACTTACTCTTCCCGCCAGCTCGTTTTTGAGAGGGCCGGTGTCTGTGCAGCGGGTGCACTGGGGGGCGCCGGGGATTGAAAAGCGAGGACCAGCAGAAAAACACCCATGGCTACACTGCTCAAGGGAATCGCGACGATCAGCCAGAGGAGAGGATGTTGAACCCGTTTCATGACTTTGTTCCTCCTGGAGCCAGAAACCGGGTTTCCTCGGTCTGGCATTCGCCTGTCGATGAACAGATCCGAATCTCAACGAGGGCGTTGGTGATGCCTTCAGGTGGATTGCCTGTGAGTTGCAGTTCTGCACTCGTCACGTCTCCAGCTGGTACACCCACGATGGTCTCGCTTTTGATCGAGAGCCATGCAGGGGTGTCCAGCGCGAGCTGATAGCGTTCGTCTGCCTGGGATTTGTTCATCAGCTTCAGTTCGTAATCGTTGCGCACCTCGCCGTTGTTCTCGAGGTGGAAGAGGACGTTTCGTTCCCGGATCACATCGAAAGCAAGGGTAGATCTCATGAAGACGGCACCGGTGAATGCGACCATCAAAACAAGGCAGACAGCGGCGTAACCGATCGAGCGCGGACGCAGCCAGTGTGCAGGGCCGCCATCAAGGGCGTTTTGTGTGGTGTAACGGATCAGCCCCGGCTCATAGTCCATCTTGTCCATCACCTGTGCGCACGCATCGATGCAATGTGCACAGCCGATACAGGCGTACTGAAGCCCGTCGCGTATGTCGATGCCGGTTGGGCAGACCTGGACACAGAGCTGGCAGTCGATGCAGTCACCGGCGTCAGCAGGTTGTGTCCCGCGTTTACGCGATCCTCTGGGTTCACCACGTGTGGCGTCATACGAAACGACCAGCGTGTCCCGGTCAATCATCGCGGACTGGAACCGCGCGTAGGGGCACATGTACAGACATACCTGCTCACGCAGCCAGCCGGCATTGACGTAGGTGGCGCCTGTAAAGAAAACGAGCCAGAAAAGCGCCCAGCCGTTGATTGCGCCCAACTCGAGTGTGGCCAGGTCCAGCGCAAGTGGGCGGATGGGTGTGAAATAACCGACAAACGCAAGAGCTGTCAGAGCTGCCCAGCCCAGCCAGAGAGTATGTTTAGCTGTTCGTCGCGCGAACTTGTTCAGGCTCATGGGCTGAGCGTCGAGCCGGATGCGCTGGTGCCGCTGGCCTTCGGTCAGTTGTTCCGCCCACATGAATATGGCTGTCCATACCGTTTGTGGACAGGTGTAGCCGCACCACAGACGGCCAACCACAGTGGTCATGGTGAAAAGGCCGAATGCCGCAATCATGAGCAGCCACCCGAGCAACCACAGATCCTGGGGCCAGATCGTCAACCCGAGAATATGGAACTGACGGGCGGGGAGATCGAAGAGAACCGCCTGACGGTCACCCCACATCAGCCATGGAGTGACAAAGTAGCCAATCAGCAGGGGCCAGCCCGTGAAGAACCGCAGCTTCTGAAAGAACCCACCCACATAGCGGGTATAAATCCGCTCTCTACGCTTGTAGAGATGCTGTCCGCTGAACCCGGTGAGCTGAACCGGACTCGTTTCGTCAGGATTGGGTACGCGGGCATTCACTGAGAAAGACTCTTGACGTAGGCTGCAAGCACGTGGGTTTTGTCGTCACTCAGAATGTCGGCGTGAGCTGGCATCTGTCCCTGCCTGCCTGCTTTGATGGTATGCGTTAGATCTTCAATTGACCCGCCATAAACCCAGACGTTTGTAGTGAGATCCGGGGCTCCCAGGGCAGCGATACCTTTGCCCTCAGGACCATGGCACGCCAGGCAGTAAGTGTTGTAGTGGACCACACCGTTTTCGGCGAGCGATGCATCATGTTCCTGACCTGCAATCTCCAGGACCATGTGAACGGTTTCCAGAACCGCCTGATCGTCCAGCATCGCCTCCCAGGGCGGCATCACGCCCGTTCGGCCGAGAGCAATGCTCTGTTTGATCGCGCTGAAATCGCTTCCCCAGATCCAGTGGTTGTCACTGAGGTCTGGGAACCCGGTGGTGCCGCTTGCACTGGTGCCGTGGCAGGTAGAGCAGTGGTTGAGGTAGAGCCGCCTGCCAACCTGCATGGCCTGCTTGTCCGCGGCGAGTTCGTCTGCATCCATGGAGGCCAGTTTTGCGTAGAGGGGTGCAAACCGGGATTCGTGGGCCGCAGCCTCCCGGTCGTGCTGCTCCACCGAGGTCCAGCCTATGACCCCGGCAAAGTTCCCGAGCCCCGGATAGACCACGAGGTACAGCACCGTGAAGACAATGGATGCGCCAAACATCCCGACCCACCACATGGGCAGGGGGTTATCCAGCTCTTCAATGCCATCCCACTTGTGCCCGGTCGTTTCGTTGCCCGAGGTTTTCCGGTTTGCAAAAAGGAGCCAGACAAAACCAGCCAGTGTCAGGAGCGTGCCAAGGATTACATACCAGTGCCAGCCGGAACTCATCGCAACTCCTCCCTGGCTTCAGCCGGGGCTGTGTCGTCCAGAACAATGCGGCTGTGTTCTTCAAACCGCTCCCGGTTACCTGGCCAGAAAAGCCACACGCACAGAAGGCAGCAGCCGATGGTGACGGTCAGCAATGCGACAACAGGCATGCTCATTGGGATCCTCCGGTGTAGTTGACCATGTCAGCACCAAGTGTCTGCAGGTAAGCGATGAGGGCTTCAGCCTCGGTACGGTTTTGCACGGCTGCACGGGCACCCTCGATATCCAGGTCGGTATACGGGACACCAAGGAGCTTGAGCGCTGCTAACTTCGCAGCTGTCTCACTGCCGTCCAGCGTGTTTTCGAATAACCATGGATAGGCTGGCATGTTGGATTCAGGCACCACGCTGCGTGGATCCATCAGGTGGGCCGCATGCCAGGCGTCGCTGTAGCGGTTGGAAATCCGTGCGAGATCAGGGCCAGTGCGTTTTGAACCCCAGAGGAAAGGTCGTTCATAGACATCCTCCCCGGCTACTGAATAATGCCCGTAACGCGCTGTTTCGAAATGCAGTGTGCGGACCATCTGCGTATGGCAGCCGACACAGCCCTCGCGTATGTAGATATCGCGGCCCTCCAGCGCAAGCGGACTGTATGGCTTCAGATCCTCTACCGGCTGAGCCCCCCGTTCGAAGACAAGCGGGAAAATCTCAATCATCCCTCCTATGCTGACGGCAAACAGCGTGAGGCCAATCAGGATGCCGACCCGGGTTTCGATGCGTTCGTGTGACACTGTCTCGCCCCTTAAGATGTTTGTGTGGCTGGTTGCAGGAGGGGTGTCGCGACAGCAGCTTCTTCCTCGCGATGGCCGCCGCGTATGGTCTTGTAGACGTTCCAGCCCATGATGCACATGCCGACAAAGAAGATGGCGCCGCCGATGAAGCGTGCGTAGTAACCCGGGTAGCTGGCCTCGACGGATTCGACAAAGCTGTAGGTCAGCGTTCCGTCGATGGTGGTGGCACGCCACATCAGCCCCTGAAGAATGCCATTGACCCACATCGAAGCGATGTAGATGACTGTGCCCAGGGTCGCCAGCCAGAAGTGCAGGTTGACGAGCTTGATGCTGTACATGTCACCGGCAGCGCGCCCCGACAGCTTCGGAATCAGGTGGTAGAGGGCATCCATGCTGACCATGGCAACCCAGCCGAGAGCCCCTGAATGTACGTGACCCACCGTCCAGTCTGTATTGTGGGAAAGCGCGTTGATCGTCTTGATTGACAGCATGGGCCCTTCAAAAGTGGACATGCCGTAAAACGAAACGGACACAATCAGGAACTTCATGATCGGGTCGGTGCGGAGTTTGTCCCACGCACCCGAGAGGGTCATGATCCCGTTGATCATCCCGCCCCAGGAGGGAGCGAGCAGCACCAGGGACATGACCATCCCGAGATTCTGAGCCCAGTCCGGCAGGGAGGTGTAGTGAAGATGATGTGGTCCCGCCCACACATACACGGCAATGAGCGCCCAGAAGTGAACGATGGAAAGGCGATAGGAGTAAACCGGCCGTTCAGCCTGCTTCGGAACGAAGTAGTACATGATTCCCAGGAATCCCGCCGTGAGGTAGAAGCCGACCGCGTTATGGCCATACCACCACTGCACCATGGCATCGACTGAACCTGCGTAGATTGAGTAGCTCTTCAGAGCGCTGACCGGGATTGCCAGGCTGTTGAAGATGTGCAGTATGGCAACACCGATGATCAGCGCGCCGAAAAACCAGTTTGCCACGTAGATGTGTTCAATCTTTCGTTTAGCCAGCGTGCCGAAAAAGACGATTCCGAAGCTCACCCAGACAAGGGCAATAAGAATGTCGATTGGCCACTCGAGCTCTGCGTATTCTTTGCTGGTTGTGAACCCCAGGGGCAACGTGATGGCAGCGGAGAGAATCACGAGCTGCCACCCCCAGAAGACGAACCAGGCAAGCCCTGGTGCCATGAGCGAGGTGCGACACGTTTTCTGGACCACGTAAAACGCACTCATCATGAGAGCGCAGCCGCCGAACGCAAAGATGACAGCGTTTGTGTGTAGTGGACGCAAACGCCCGTAACTCAGGTAAGGGATGTCGAAATTGAGGGCTGGCCAGGCCAGCTGCCCTGCAATGAGCAGACCCACGGCCATGCCGACAATACCCCAGATGACTGTGGCAACGGCAAAATACCGCACCACCCCAAGATCGTACTCTGACTCTTCAGCCACGTGTTAACCCTTGTCTGTTTTTGGAGCTGCTCGAGCTCCGGTTTGTTTATTCTTCTGAGTGCACCCGCACCGTCAGCACATCACACTGCACACCGTGCAGGACCCCGTTTGCGGTTGAGCCGAGCAGTAGACCCAGGCCGTGTCGGCCATGGGTGCCGATGACAATCAGGTCTGCGCCCAGATCGTCAGCCAGCGCGCGAATCTCAGAGGGTGGATGACCTGCTTTGACGTGGGTGGCTTCGGCTGAGATACCAAACTGGGCGGTAAGCTGTGTCAGCTTTTCAACGGCCTGTTTGCGCATTTCTTCTTCGAGAGACGCGCTGGCTGACAGTCCTGCCATATCCAACCCGCCATATATATGAGTGAGGGGGCGTACAACCGTGACCGCGGAAATCTCAGCTGCTTCCTGCTGGTCGGCTACGGACTGCGCAGCCGTCAGTACCTCGTCTGCTTCTTCTGTGAGATCTATCGCTACCAGAATCTGTCTGTACGCCATCTTTTAGCCTCCGTTGGCCTCCACGATCAGTTGCGTGGAAGTCTATTGGGGCAGGACTCCCAGACCCATGAGGGATGGTCGCGGGCGACTTGTGGGAAGTACGTAGTTGCCATGCGGACGCAGGCACGCTAGCGCTAGGTAGATTTACGCATAACAGGGGAGGGAGGGTTACGGTTAGTCTGCAAAGCCGTGGATATGTATTGCGAGAACCCAGTGGAACCTGCCGTTTGTGTTGTCGACAGTGATCCGGCTGTAAGAGATAGCCTCCTCTATCTCTGTCGCGCAAACGGCTATCCGGCTGTCAGCTTCTCCACGGGCACAGCACTCCTCGGTAACCTGGATGAGGTTAATGCCAGGGCAGTCATCTGCGAAGCCGAGCTTCCTGACGGCACCGGTGTCTGGGTCTGGCGGAGTCTCCTGGAGCGTGGTGTGAACGTGCCTTTTGCTCTGCTCGTCAGCCGCTCGGGCCAGCTGCGCAATTACGAGGCGATAGAAGTCAGCTGTGTGCTGTCAAAACCCATCAGCGACACAACCCCATTGTTGGGGTTTCTCCGGTCTGACTGAATCCTACGGGTAGTAAAGGTGATACTCCGGCGGGGTCAGCCGGTACGTCCCCTGCAGAAACATTGTGATGTCGACCAGTTCCTGAACCGTCAGCGTGGCGTTGAATGAAGGCATTCTCGACGAGCCGTCTTCAGTAACCGTCATCGAGGTTGTTCCGCGCGACAGACGATGTGATGGGTTGATGATTGAAGTCACCAGGTCGCCGTGGGTTTTCACTTTACTGATCTGGCCACCAAGGCGTACATCGATACCGGTTACGCTATCAGTCGCACGCTCAATCTTCCCGTCGATGTGGTGGCACTGATTACATCCGATTCTCTCGAATGCGGCGAGACCGGCTTCAGCATCACCGGGTGGGAGAACAAATCCTTTCGATTGGTTTTCACAAGCAGACAGACACAACAGTAGCACCACTGGGCAAATCAGTTTGAATGAACGCATGTGAATGTCCCTGACTAGTCAGGTGCATTAAATATTAGTGCGCAAACAAACGCGACCCCATACGAGAATCCGCTTACATACGAACGCCCTCACATGAGGTGTCATAGCGTTTTTGATTTCAACCGGATAGAAGATAGAAGAATGAAAAACAAAGTGGTGGTTGGTGCTCTGGCCCTGGTGACCGGTCTATGGTGTTCTTTGGGATACGCGGAAGCGGCCTCTGGAACACGCGGAATCGGTGGTGAGGGAGATTGGCTCATCAGGGTCGGAGCGCATCATATTAATCCGAAGTCCGACAACCACAGGATTGTGGAAGTCGACGAGGCAACTATGGTGACGTTCAACGCCACATATTTCTTTACCGATACATGGGCTGTGGAATTGCTTGCGGCGTTGCCGTTTGAGCATGACATCAACCTTGTTGGCGGCCCGCGCGTGGCGGAGACAAAACACCTGCCACCCACGCTGTCGGTTCAGTACCACTTCCGGCCCGGCCAGTCGGTCCGGCCCTATATCGGCCTCGGGCTCAATGCCACGATCTTCTTTGAGGAAGATACGACAGGCCCGCTTGCTGGTGTCGATCTCGAGCTCGATGACTCATACGGGGCTGCTGCCCAGCTGGGTGTCGACTTCGATTTCAACGAACGCTGGTTCCTCAACGCGGAAGTCCGCTACGCTGATATCGAAACCGAAGCAAAGCTCGGCGGGGCGTCGATCGGCGACGTACGCATCGACCCCTGGATCTTCGGCATCAATCTCGGATTCCGTCTGTAGAGTATTGGGTAACTACTTAGTGTCCGTGCCGTTTGTTGCATCTATGGTAGATTCCACCTGACTGCAATGAACGGAAAGCTAGGTGGGCCGAAAAGTATTAGTCGCTGTGGAGTTGGCGGAACAGGTCGCCGGTGAAGTCCTGGGAAAGGCGGCTGAACTGTGTGGTGAAGACGATGAAGTGACGGTTGTCCATGTTGTCGACCCCGCTTCCATTGCCTACAGCGCGGATCCCACGATGACCGGCAAGTTGTTTCAGAATGCTTATGAGACAACCATGGCCAACGCTCGAAGGATGCTCGAACACATTGTTGAATCTCATAAGCTTCCCAACGTAACCTGCCATGTGGGTTACGGAAGGGTTGCTCATGAGGTGCATGAGATGCTGAAGGAGGGCAGCTACGACTGCCTTATGATCGGATCACATGGATGGTCAGGATGGCAGCGGTTGCTGGGATCGAAGGCTGCAAGCCTTGTGCACGGAGTCCCCGTGGATACCTGGATCTTCCGCGTGAGTGAAAAGCCCGAGTCTGAATAAATGGAGATTGATATGAGAACGGTCGTGTTAGCTGCAGTGATCGGTGTGTTTCTGGCGGGTTGCCAGACACCCATGCAGACGGGGTCTCAATGTGTTGTCGAACCGGGTCACCTTGCTGGTCAGTCGACGTTTACCTGGCGCGAAGGTGCACCGGTCGATGTCATTGACAATACCGGGTACGTGAGCCCGATCGTTCAGAGTGCCCTGGCGCAGGCGGTGGTTGGTGAGCTCGAGGGTAAAGGCTTCTCATATGTGGAGCGCACAGAACAGGCCCGCGATGACGAGTGGTCGGATGTCGAGGTTGCTCTGACGCTGCGCACACGGCGGGAGCTTGTTTCGTTTGAGACGGGTGGTTCTCCATGTGAGGACTCGGATTGCTGGGAACGGATTGACCCGGGCTCAGCAACGCGCCTGGATGTGCGTACGATTGGTTTCCTTGCCGCGGACGTTTATTTCATGGGTGAGCCCATCTGGCGTGGATGGGTCGAAACGACGCTGTTCCCGAAAGACCGTGACCGATCGAATGAAGTGATCGCCCGGGCCGTCCCGACGCTGTTTGAGTCGTTCCCTCCCTGATCTCACGAGTCAAAGCCGCCCCTCCAGAGGTAGCTATATCGCTCTGTAGGAGCGGCTTTAGCCGCGATTCAGTCTGCTCCACAAGCCTTCAATTGCCAGCTCAACGGCCTTGCGTCTGAATGCCAGGCGTTCAGGCTCGATTTCAAAACACCGCGCTTCTCTCACATTGAGATGAGGTATGACCCAGGCAACCCAGAGTGTGCCGATTTTGACCCCCGTGCCGTCATCGTCAGGCCCGGCCAGTCCTGTTGTTGAGACCGCGATATCCGCCCCGCTCTCTGCCAGCGCGCTCTCAGCCATGGCATAAGCTACTTCTTCGCTGACAGGGTGGTGAATGGCAATCAGACCTTCTGGAATGCCGAGAAAGTTGGTTTTTGCCGAGACGCGGTAAGTCACGAAACTCCCCTCGTACCAGCCGGAGCACCCTGGGTGGTCAGTGAAGGTGGCCGCCAGCAAGCCGCCGGTACACGATTCCGCGCTGACCAGGGTGAGATTCTTATCGGTCAGCACGCTGGCGATTTCGTCAACCTGATGATCAGTTCTTTCTGAAACCATAAAACTAATAACATTGGGGTCAGACCCCATTGTTACTAGTTTATTCGCTAGTTGCCTACGTACATCCTCATATTTAAGCGCCTGACGGACTCAACGAACCTGTGGAGGCCATGGGATACAACCGCATATTGATTGCTCTCGACATCGATGATGTCTGTGAAGACGTACTGCAGAAAGGTCTGGAGATGGTGTCGGACAGCGAGTCCGAGATCTGTGTGCTGCACGTCGTTAAACCGCTCGCTGATGAGTATTCGATTGTGACTGCGCCCAACATCAACGAGTTGGCAGAAGCTTTCGAACGTGAGGTCACTGACGCAGCGCGCACGAGGCTCATGGAGATTGTGGGTGTCAGGGGTGCGGAGATTGAAATCGAGATGGGGTACCCCGTGAAAGTGATCCATGAAAGGGCCGAGGAGTGGGCTGCGGACCTGATCGTAATGGGGTCACACGGGAAGAAGGGATTTCAGTTGCTCGGCTCCACAGCAAACGGTGTGTTGCACGGTGCTCCTTGTAATGTCCTGACGGTCAGGGTTTGACTGACTTCAGCCTGAAGAGCGAACACGATAGCTTATCCAGCAATCCAGCCAGCAGGCTGTTCCAGTCGACGCCGGGAGTCGCAGGAATTACCAGCACCCGCGCGTCATGTTGCTCACATAGATTGATGAGTGCGGATTCGGATGTATCCGGGAGGCGCGCATCACCTTCTTCAACTGTCACCAGCGACAAGCCCTCCAATTGAGCGAGTGTCTTCCCTCTGGAGATGACAAGTTCCGGGTCGTCAGTCCCCGTTGGACATACAACCACGACAGAGCTGCCGGTTTTCCAGGGTTCGTTGACGAAGAGGACGTCATTGCCGGTTTCGGTGAGAGCTGTGTAGTACGCGCCGGTCCGGGCTCTTAGGCCAGCACCATGTATAGGTCGTGTCACGATGACCAGATCACTACCGGCAGCGGTGTCCATCAGGGTCTCGATGGTACGGCCGCGGGAAACTTCGAAGCGGGCAGTGAGGTTGTATCGCGCCGCGGATTGATCGAAGAGCTGTCGCATCCGGATCGCATGCTGACTCAACGCCGAAGTCGCCTGTTCTGGGCTGAATTGAGTCACCTCGAGCGTGTGTACGGAAACCTCGATGACACCGGGTATGCTGGCAGCGTCGACGAGATCCTTGTCTTCGACGAACAGCCCGAGAACTTCTTCGGGTGTGCCTTCGGCTAGCGCCGGGATTGTTCCCATCGCTGTGGCGTCGTGGGTACCGCAATCCAGAAGGTAGAGAACTCGCCTACTCATTGACTTTATCCTCGCCACTTTCGGGATGCATGGACGCACGCGCCTTCTCGTGCAGTTCTTTCAGTGCCACGATCATGGCGTCATCGATTTCCTGCATGGTCAGCTCGCGATCTTCCCCGTCCGGTGGGGCCAACAACCGGCAGGCAGCCTCATCGACATTCTCCATCGTGTAGATATGGAAGTGGCCTTCTCGCACCGCGTTGATGACATCTCTGTGCAACATCAGATGATGTGTATTCGAAGCAGGAATGATGACACCCTGCTTGCCGTCGAGCCCCTGTTCGGCACAGACGCTGTAAAACCCTTCAATCTTCTCATTGACGCCGCCAATGGCCTGGGACATACCGTGCTGGTCCATGGAGCCCGTGATTGCAAGACTCTGTCGGATTGGAAACCCTGTGACAGCTGACAGGAGTGCACACACTTCTGCGATCGACGCGCTGTCACCTTCAACCCCGGCATAGGACTGTTCGAATACGAGGCTTGCGTGCAGAGACATCGGGAAATCCCTGGCGTACCTCGATCCCAGAAACGACGACACGATCATCACGGCTTTGGAGTGGATATTGCCTCCGAGGTGAGACTCGCGCTCGATGTCGATGAGCTCGCCGCGTCCGAGGCGCGCGGTTGCTGTGATGCGAGATGGCTGTCCGAACGACATGTGACCGATGTTGACGACTGACAACCCGTTGATCTGACCAACACGCTTCCCGGTGGTCTCTATCCGGATGAGGCCCCGGGTGATGTTTTCCCGCACGAGTTCACGAAACCTGTCCAGGCGATAGGTTCTTTTATCGATGGCTTCGCTGACATGTTCACCGCTGATCGTGGAAGCGGAATCTTCCCGGGCAAGGTAGTCCGCCTCGACGGCAAGATCGCGTATCTCACT
>JANQFF010000106.1 GCA_028277965.1 Pseudomonadales bacterium | reverse complement strand
ATGCCCGCGCAGCCACCCGCAGCTGCGGCAGCACCAGCTATGCGGCGGTCGCTCCCCTGGCCTGGCACTGTCTGCTGAAAGACGCCGCCCAGGGCCACTCCACCTCCATGGCAGATAACGACTACCATGACCATACCGGCATAGACGGTTCATCACCCGGCGACCGCATCACCGCTGCAGGTTACAGGTGGCGTGCCTATGGTGAAAATATCGCCGGTGGCTACCCTGACGAATACGCCGTCATGGAAGCCTGGCTCGGCAGCCCCGGACACTGTTTCAACATCATGAACAAACGTGTTACAGAATTCGGTTCTGCCTTTGCAGAGAATAGCGCCTCCACTTACCGTATCTACTGGACTCAGAACTTCGCCACCCAATAGCTGCTATAGCGCATCTGCAATAAAAAGCCCGGACGTACGCCCGGGCTTTTTATTGCCGCTTACTGAACTGCCGGCATTCACCGTGCAGCCATCGTGCCTGCTATATCAGTTCTTCGACTTGTCGACGATGTTCTTGATCCAGGGCATTTTGCCGCGCAGGCGCTCACCAGCAGGGGCGTAAGATAGGTGCCGTGTGTCAGGTTGGTTACCGCGATGGTCAGGTCCTGTGCCGCTACCGGCGCACTGATCAGCGCTCCTGCCCCGACGAGACCGGATATGAGTTGACGCATATTCCTTCTGCTCTTCTTAACGATTGATTCACAATTCAGGTGCCATCCATCTTGGCTCGGAGGAATCATGCACAACTCCCGACTTCTTCACAAAAGCATCACAACTGCACCTTGGGATATGGGTTCACAAAAACAGGGAGCCGAGCGTTCGTTTTTTTAACTGGTTCCGGCTTTCGCCATTCATGCATTGGTGTCGCTCAAGGTTTGATGTAGCTTTTTTAGTGAACAGCCGAAGCGATCACCACAGGTGATGATTTCATCCTTCAGGGAACTTGAGACCAGCGGTAACGGTGTAGGGATCGCGACGACTAACGAGGTGAATAATGCACAGAGTCTATCGGTCAATCATGGCGGCGACAGCCCTCTCTTTGAACCTGGCGATCGTCGGCTGTGGCGGTTCCGGGACCGCTTCGTCAAGTACCAACAGCTCGGACAATCCCTCTTCCACCCCACCCACGTCCGACAACCGGCAGCCGACAGCGGCTGTCATCGCACCTCGAGCCTACCTGTCGGGTGAAACGGTCACCCTCGACGGTAGTCCTTCCTCCGATCCCGATGGGGACAGCCTCAGCTTTCAGTGGACTCAAACACAAGGTGCTACCATCAGCCATGGTGGGGATTCGAACCCCCAGTTCAGCTTCATCGCACCCAGCGTGACCCAACCGACCACCTATCGTTTTCAGCTCTCCGTATCCGACGGTGAGCTCTCCGATAGCGTCAGTGTCGATATCGAGATATCACCGCTGGTAGACACCACCGCCCCGTCGATCAGCTCAAGATCGCCGCAACCCGATCAGACCGGCGTTTCCACCACTGCCCTGATCAGCGTGACATTCGACGAACCGCTGCTGGAAAGTAGCGTGGACAGTCAAAGCCTCTCC
>JANQFF010000101.1 GCA_028277965.1 Pseudomonadales bacterium | reverse complement strand
GGCGAAGTAGCCGTCAGGCATACCATCCTCGATGGTGAGGTCGTCTACAGTGCGGACAGAACCTCCTGAGCGTGCTCATCGAGGATGGTATGCCTGACGGCTACTTCGCCAAGCGTGCTCAATGCCTGGTCCAGAGGCCTGTCCAGGATCACGATATCGGCCACGGACTCTTCATTCAGCATTCGTTCCGGTCCGCCCGGGTCGGACGGCTGCGAGAGGTATCCTCTAAGCGCTTCAGCCGGGGTGACACTCTCCGTCGCTGACACGAGTTGGCCGGTTTCCGAGCGGCGATCGACCGCTGCCTGCATGACCTCCCACGGATTGACCGGGCCGTAAGGGGCATCCGAACTTGCAGCCACGCTGATACCCGCCTCCCGCAACGACTGGTAACGGTAGAGCAGACCAACATCCGAATCCGGGGTGTCCTGAACAAACCTGTCACCGCGGTCTGCAAGGAAGCCAGGCTGGGTAACAACAGTCACGCCGAGGTTTTTCAACACCGGCAGGACTTCATCCGGCAGGATCCCGCCGTGTTCGAGCCGATCTCCCTGAAAACTGCCCGCCGTTTCCAGTGCATAGGTAGCGTAGACACATTCCAGTCGTGAGACGCTGTGGAAAGCAACCGGGCGATTGCCGCTGTGAGCTTTTTCAATACGAGTGACCAGTTCGTCCGCATCCGGCAGGTTGTCTTCGTCCAGCATGATTTTGAGATGCCCGGCACGCAACTTCTCGCTGCCCATGAGCTGCACACGAAACGGCAGCATGAGAAAACGCTCCAGGTCCTGCTCCGAGTTCGTGTAGGAAGCATCTGTAAATCCCGTGAGACCATAGCTATGCAGCTCACGCGCGAGCACATGAGATTCGTGCTGCTGCGAGACCGGCAGAACCCGCGCCAGCCAATCATCCATACGAAACAATCTGCCTGTTGCTTTGCCCTGCAGATCGCGTTCCACCCCGGGTTCGAGGCAGAGATCAAGACCAACCTCTTCGCAGGCAGCAGAGTTCAGGAGCCACATCTTGCCGCTGGCATGTTGCAGGCGGACAGGCCGGTCCCCGCACAATAGATCGAGATCCTGGCGCGAAAGATCTCCGGAGATCGATTCGTGATAACGCCACCCACGGATCCAGCCGCGACCAGGTGCCGCCCGGAGCGCAGCTCCCAGATCGGGGACGCGGCAATCCACTGAATTCCTGGCAGCCAGCAACGCGAAGAAATGCAGATGGTGATCGTGCAGCCCGGGCAAAACCGCTCCATAGCGGGCGTCAACCACCATCTCAGCACTCTCCGGTTCGAGCGCACCGATTTCATGGATGCGGCCGCTCCGCACCCGTAAAGCTGCATGTGTGCCATTTATTTCAGCGTTGACGATCAGCATACTGACACGATGGACCCGTTATCCGGAAAGGACTACCTGAACATTCTGCGGACCCCTATGTTGGCGGAAGATTACAGTCCTGTCAGCGCAAACCCATACCTCATCGTCGAAGGTCCAATCGCTCTGCCGGACATAATGAGCCCGGTGCTTCCCTCGTGCCCGGTCATCGGTATCGCCTTGCCGCCTGAAGATCTGGCTGCGGTCGACGTGGCCCTGGAGAATGATTCGGACGTCGAGTTGCTCGTCAAAGCCACACGCAAAAACCCACTGGCAGCGGCGACCATGGTGCAGGTGTTGCGTCACAACGAGCGGTGCAGCCCCCTGGACGGGCTGCTCGCAGAATCCCTTGCATATTCGACCCTCCAGCAGAGTGCGGGCTTCAAGGCGTGGCTTGCCAGCCGCAAAACGCCCAGTTCACAAGACGACACAGATCCACTCATTGTCCGGCGCGAGACGGATATCCTTTACCTGACACTCAACCGTCCCAAAGCTCACAATGCGTACAACGAAGCGCTCAAAGACGCACTCTGTCAGATGCTCCAGACGGCGTTAACTGACGAAACCATCCGCGAGGTTCGACTCAGCGGTAGCGGCCCGTCCTATTGCGCAGGCGGCGACCTCACGGAATTCGGCCGTGTGTCGGATGCCGGTGAGGCTCATCTCAGCCGTACCACGCGTGGGGCTGCAGCGCTCCTCGTCCGGCTCGTTGAGAGGCAATGTCACATTCATGTGGATGTGCAGGGGGCATGTATTGGCGCCGGGATCGAGTTACCGGCATACGCTCAGCGGATAGAGGCGACGCAAGACGCTTTCTTTCAGCTGCCCGAGGTCGATCTCGGGCTCATACCTGGTGCCGGGGGCACGGTCAGCATCCTCAAGCGCATCGGGCGGCATCGAACCGCCTACATGGCCTTGTCAAACAAACGGATCGACGCAGAGACAGCATTGCAGTGGGGTCTCATCGATGAAATCAAAGGGGGATAAATGACTACCGATATCGGCATATTCTATTTTGCGACCGAGTACGGAATGCCTGTGGTGGATGCAGCGCGCGAGATCGAGGACCGGGGATTCGAATCCCTGTGGGTCCCGGAGCACACGCATATCCCTACAAGCCGGAAATCACCCTACATGCGCGGTGACGAGCTGCCAAAAGAATACGTCCATACCCTCGACCCCTTTGTCGCGCTGACGGCAGCAGCGGCAGTGACGGAGAACCTGTGCCTCGGCACGGCAATCTCTCTCATTATCGAGCACGACACGCTGGCTGTCGCAAAAACCGTTGCGACCCTTGATCTCATCTCCAATGGCAGATTCGAATTTGGCCTCGGCGGAGGCTGGAACCGTGAAGAGGCTGAAAACCACGGCGTCGACTGGGATACACGTTTCAAACGTCTGGAGGAACAGATCCGGGCCTGCAAAACGATCTGGACAGAGGACGAGGCCGAGTTTCACGGTAAATACGTCGACTTCGATCCCGTCTGGTCCTGGCCGAAACCCGTCCAGGCCGGTGGTCCGCCGGTTCTCGTGGGTGGAGAGACTGTCCACACGCTTCGGCGCGTCGCCCGGTATGCGGACGGCTGGCTGCCCCGCGCAGTTCAACCCGAGAAAGTCTTTGCAGGTATTGAGCAGCTTAAACAGGTCGCAGATGAAGAGGGTCGCAACTTCGACGACCTCACCATCTCAGTGTTTGCACCACCTCCTGAACCGGAGCTGATCGAACGATTCCTGGATCACAAGCCGAAACGGATTGTGTTCTGGCTGCCGCCGGAAGAGCGTGAACTGAGCATCGGTCGTCTGGACAGGTATTCGGGATTTCTCCAGACGGCAAAGGATCGCGGCTAAAGCCGCTCCTACAGAGGTAGGTGCATTGTAGGAGCGGCTTTAGCCGCGATTGAACCAGGTAGAATAATCTCTCTATCTCTGTAGGGGCGGCTTCAGCCGCGATTGAACCAGGTAGAAAAACCTCTCTATCTCTGTAGGAGCGGCTTCAGCCGCGATTGAACTCAGGAGTCTCCTGCTAACTCGGCCTTCACGACTCGCCGCAGGAGCTTGCCCGTCTCGTTGTACGGCAGCTCATCCCAGATCTGAATGAGCTGCGGTACGCGGGAGCTTCGCATGTGGTCTTTCACATGGGTCTTTATCTCTTCAATGTCGATCGTCTCCCCGGGTTTTGCAACCAGGGCGGCAGCAACACCTTCACCCCACTGCTCGTCAGGTATGCCGACCACCGCGGCATCTTTGACGGTTGGGTGCATCAGGATGCAGTCTTCGATCTCACCGGGTGACAGATTTTCTCCGCCCCGTACGATCACATCGTCCGCACGTCCTTCGAGGAAGAGGTAGCCCTCTTCATCCATGCTTCCGGCATCTCGTGTGGGGAACCAGCCTTCCTTGTCGATGACCGACCCGCGATCTTCATATTCGCCGGATACCTGCTCGCCTTTGACATAGATCTCGCCTCGTTCGCCGGGTCCGACAGGTTTGCCCTCTTCATCCCGGATCTCGATCTGAACGCCCGGGAATGCCTGGCCCACGGAAACGAGACGCTTGCGGACGGCTTCGTCATCGCTCGCCTTGGCGGCCCTGTGATCATCCGGCCCAAGTGCGGCGATTGTGGAACTCGTTTCGGTCAGCCCATACGCGTTCGTGAAATTGGTGTCCGGGAAGAGATCCATCGCGCGTTCAATCACCGACAGAGGCATTTTGCCGCCACCGTATGAGAGGCTTGTCAGATGCGGCATATCCGCGGTTTTCTTGCCTTCCAGTTGCTCGACGATGCGGGCCAGCATGGTCGGAACGACAAACGCGGTAGTGATCTCGTGTTTGCGGCCAAGATCCAGCCACGCTTCCGCCGTGAAGTTCGGCAGTTGGATCACATGCCGCCCGGAATACACAGAACTCAGGACCGCTGCTATTCCTGCAATGTGGTACGGGGGTACACAGACGATCGATGCGTCCCCTTCCTCCGCACTCATGAATTCCACAGAGGACAGGATGTAAGACACGAGGTGTTTGTGACGCAGAACTGCAGCTTTCGGGACACCCGTTGTGCCGCTGGTAAAGAGCAGCACGGCAACGTCCTCCGGGTCCATCGACCACTCACCTTCAATCGTCTCTATGTGGTGTTCGTCAGCAACGAAGAGCTCGGTCGGAACTGCGTGCACGTCGTCGAGGCCACCAAGCGCTTCTACGCGACCTGTCTCCGTGACGAGATAAGCTGGTGTCACCCGCTTTAAGAGCGCTTCTATCTCCTCATTGGTCAACCGGTAGTTGAGCGGCACATAAGGCACACCTGCCCAGGCGCTTGAAAACAACGACAAGGGTGTGCCGAGATTCGACACATCGAGCTTCGCCAGACGTGTGGCATTGCTGCCACGGATGGACGCTGCGCGTCGACGCGCCGCCTCGAAAAGCTCAGCGTATGTGTAACTCTGGCCTGTGCTGCCGTCGGTGAACGCTGGCCGGTCCGGAAAGGCACCATTGGCCATTTCCAGCAACATCATGATGTTCATTGGGTACCCCTCAGTTCCCTACTCCTTTCAACCGGCATTCTAGTGGGATCACCCCGGCTTGACAAAAGATCCTCATGCCAAACAATGCTTATAAAACAACCAAATAGGGGCACTTCATGAAAACCTCCATATCCATCGGTTCTGCCTACTACAACGGCGAAGACTGGGATCAGCTCGTCGACTACACCATGGCGGCTGACAGGATGGGTGTCGATCAGGCCTGGTCCGCTGAAGCCTGGGGAATGGACGCCATTGTCCCGCTCGCCTATCTCGCGGCGAAAACCGAAAACATCAAGCTGGGCACGGGTATTCTGCAGATCAGTTCTCGCGTACCTTCGATGATCGCGATGACCGCCCAGAGTCTCGATACGGTGAGCAAGGGCCGCTTCATTCTGGGGCTCGGGGTCAGCGGTCCCCAGGTGGTCGAAGGCCTGCACGGAGCCAAGTTTGCAAAACCGCTCTCACGTCTGCGGGAATGTGTCGAGATTCTGCGCAAAGGTCTGTCCGGTGAAAAGCTCGCCTATGAAGGTGAGCACTATCTGTTGCCGCGCCCGGGAGGTGAAGGCAAAGCCATTCGTCTGTCGCAGCCGCCGCGACCCAACTTGCCGATTTATCTTGCGACACTCGGACCCAGGTCCCTCCAAATGACCGGAGAGCTGGCTGACGGCTGGCTGGGGACATGCTTTCTGCCGGAGCATTCAGAGGTTTTCTTCGAGGATCTCAAGGCTGGCGCCTCCAAAGCGGGTCGAAGCTTAAGCGACATCGACATCCAGGCAGGTGGGTATTTCGAAGTCAGCGAAGACGTCGAAGGTCTCATCGCCAAGTGCAAACCCGGGCTGGCATTCACCCTTGGGGCGATGGGTTCTCCCAAGACAAACTTCTACAACGACGCTTACTGTCGCGCCGGTTACCAGGATGCGGCAAAAGAAGTTCAGGGTCTCTGGGTCGAGGGAAAACGTGACGAAGCGGTCAGCCGGGTGCCGGATGAGATGGTGCTCAAGGCCAACCTCATCGGCACCGAAGACATGGTTAAAGCGCGCCTCCAGGCGTTTGCCGATGCTGGTGTGAATACACTGCGCATCTCGACGGGCGGCAGCAACTGGCAGGAGCGTACAACGGCGCTCGATGCGGCGATGGATCTGATCAAACGCGCGTAAACTGACGTTTTTACCCCAGGAGCGACTTCAGTCGCGAGAAATCGCGGCCTCCTACAGAGGTAGTCATGAGTACAGTAATCCGTCGCGAAGCCGTACGCGCCATCCTCCTTGCAGAAGAGCGCGTACTGCTGATCCATACCTTCATCCCGGACAGCGGGAAACTCATCTGGCTCGCCCCCGGAGGCGGGGTCGAAGCCGGTGAGGATCCGCTGGACTGCCTGTACCGGGAAATATACGAGGAGACCGGGCAACGCGTTTCGCAAAGCACCGGCCCGGTCTGGTACCGGCGTATGGCTTTCAATCTTCACGGCAAACGTTTCGACCAGTCCGAACACTTCTACGTGGTCGAAACCGATCCGTTCGAGCCAACCACGTCAAAAAATCCCGCCACGGACGAACTGAACATCTTTCGCGGTTTCAAATGGTGGAGCGTCGATGAGATAGCCCGGAGCCCGGACATTTTCGTACCAATGAGCTTCGCGCAGCACCTGCGCGCCATTCTGGACGAGGGTCCCCCAACCAAACTGGTGGACGTCGGTATCTAGCGCGTGAAGTGTGACACCATGTCTGCCACAACAAGTGGAATCACGTCTTCCGGTAGATCGTGCCCCATACCTTCATAGGTCTTGAATACAGAACCCTCGATCAATTCGTGCGTATGCTCACCGTGAGGGAGCGGTAAAAGGGTGTCTTCCACACCATGCTGTACGAGTGTGGGTACCGATATGGTTTTCACCTGCTCGGACCGATCACCCGCTTCAACAATCGCCATGAGTTGTCTCGGCATGGCTTCCGGGTAGATGCCGATATCGTTCAGTTGCCGGGCAGCATCCTCTTCGCTGTCAGCGATATCCATCAGACCGTCCTGGGATTCCGCCGAGCCTTGCGGCAGATGTTCTGCACCGGTCGTCGACATGATGGATACCAGCGAAAGGACACGGTCAGGGTTTTCCGCGGCAATGATCTGGGCAATCATGCCACCCATGGACGCACCGACGATGTGCGCCTGTTCGATCCCAAGCTCATCCAGAACCGCGAGACCGTCGTCCGCCATGTCACGAAGTGTGTACGGTGCATCGACACCAATCCCGATCACGGATTTCAACATCTCCCACCAGATCGTCGGTGTGCCAAGTTCGTCCAGGCGAGCAGAATCACCGGTATCCCGGTTGTCGAAGAGAACCACCCGGTAACCCGCATCCACCAGCCGGTTGACGATATCGTCACCCCACAAGCGGTGTGATCCGGTGAGGCCCATGATCATCAGGACCGCCGGATGCTCTGTTTCGCCTGTCTGTGTATATGCAAGGTCAATACCATTGAGACTGGCAAGCGTCATGGATTGGTCCCGCGAGTAATCCCCCCACAGGGGAAGTGCGAGCAGGCAAAGTGTTATGCAGCCCAGTAACATCTTCATGCGCTGTTCAACCTCACATTCACACCGTCGTATCGATGCCATCCCGGCATCCGCACAATCTTCAGCTCATCAGCGAGCTCAATGTCCCTTGTACGCTCCAGGAGGATCCGAAAGGCCGTTTTGGCTTCCATCCGGGCGAGGAACGCCCCAAGGCAGAAGTGGTTGCCCTGGGAAAAACTCAGGTGTTTGTTGGGGTCTCTCTGTATGTCGAAGCGCTCCGGGTCCGGAAACTGCTCCGGATCATGGTTCGCTGCGCCCAGCAGCGGCATGACGGGCGTGCCTTTGGTGATTTTGACGCCTCTGAGCTCCAGATCCTTACGCGCATAATTCATCTTGGTGCCCTGAATGGGGCTGTTGAACCGGAGAATCTCTTCCACGGTCGACCCCATGAGCTCGGGATTCGCCCGAAGTTTGGCCAGTTCCTCCGGGTGATGAATCAGCGTCACGATACCGTTCGATATCAGATGCACGGTGGTTTCGAAACCGGCAATGATCAGCAGGAAGACCATGGACACAAGTTCATCCTCGCTGAGACGGTCCCCTTCCTCTTCCGCAAATATCAGCTGCGTCAGAATGTCATCTCCCGGGGTCGACTTCTTACGCTCAATCATGTCGCGAACAAAACTTGTGACCTTACGCAGGTCCCAGGCGAAGGTCCTGAGTATGCCCCAGCCCGTCATGCCGTCAGAAAGTACCCGCAATGAATCCCTGAGGCGCAGCATGTCCGCATCGCCGACGCCCATCATCTCCTTTATCACCGTGACCGGGATGTTGAGCGCATACTCTCTTTGAATATTGACCGGCTGCCCCATATCGATCGCATCGAGAAGTTCATGCGCCAGGGTTTCGATGCGCGGTTCGATATAGGCCAGGTTTTTAGGCGAGAACGGCTTCTGCACAAGCTGGCGCATACGCCGGTGCTCCGGGTCGTCCTCAATGATCATGCTGTGGGCGAGTGCTTCCATTCCCTTGGTCATCGGGATCGGGGCGCGGCTGCCACCGGTGATCTTCGTACGATTGCGGCCGAACCGTTCGTCTTTGACAAGGTTGAGACAATCTTCGTAGCGCGACACGACCATCAGCTTTACGAACGCAATCCTGGCGCTGTGAACAGGCAGATGCTCACGCAGGTACCTGTAATACTCGTATTTGTTGTTCTGGAAATCTTCCGAAAGGAGCGACAGAGGTTTGTTGTGCGGGACAAGCGCGATGGGGGCAACGGCGTTCATGCTCAATTACCTGTACAGCGGTTGGGAGGATGTTAACTCAAGTGGCAACCGTTCCAAACCGCTTGGCCGCGCGGGCCTTCGCCTTTGCCGCCTCCTGTTCCCGGTTTTTGGGTGGCGCACTTGTCTCGAGCGCCAGGAGCAGATCACGGACGACACCGGCCACTTCGTCCACCGCCATGTTAAACACAGCCTCGTTAACTTGTGATGGTTTTGTCGATCCTGAGATCTTCCGCACAAACTGAAGTGACGCCGCCTGAATCTCGTCTTCCGTCGCCGGTGGCTCGAAATTGAACAACGTTTTGATGTTTCTGCACACGACTAGTCTCCTCTTTCCGTTGTGATGTCTTCGATGGCATAGAGTTCCCGAAGACCTGCCAGGGTATCGAGCTCACCGTACGTCTCAAACAGCGATTTGAGATCTGAGCCAGTCGTACCCTTGTTTCGGAATCCCTCGTATGCGCCTTGCACCGCCTCGACACTGAGCACCTGGGCCGTAAACGGATCGATGACGAGATTCCATCCGGAACCTGCCCAGCGGGGCTTCCCGACATTATCCATGGCGGTGATCGTCGCCAGGGGGCAATCAAACGCTACGCGCGCCGCGTGCACCTGCTCGTCACTCTCCGGCATCATCATGAGAATGTCCGCTCCAGCCGCCTGGTATGCCTGCAGGCGTTCCAGCGCTGCATCGAAGCTCTCGTTTTTTACCGCTCCCGTGCGCGCGATAATGGCAAAGTCATCGCTCTTACGCGCAGCAACGGCCTGCTCTATTTTCTGGACCATCATCTCGGTGCTGACAAGGTGTTCAATCCCCCGGTGATGACTCACGCGTTTGGGCGCAACCTGGTCTTCCACTTCTATGGCGACAGCACCCGCCTGCTCCAACTCCCACACTGTCCGGGCCACGTGAACCGGGTCACCAAAACCGACCCCGGCATCGACGATGATCTTTAACCCTGAACGGCGTGTTATGCGCCGGGTCACCTCTGCAACTTCCGTCAACGTCAGAAGCGCTTCGCTCACGCCATAACTGTAGCCCAGCGCACCTCCACTTACGTACCCCAGTTCGAACCCCGCGGCTTGCGCTATACGTGCCATCAGCGGATCGAGGGTCAGCGGCGCAACGGCAGGTCCCTCATCTGTCATCCCGTCAAGAAGTGTCACCGCGCCCCCCCGTTTACTGGCGATGTCGACTATTGTGGATTAAATTCGATTCAGAGAGAAAGGAGCCTTCAGCGGATGCAGAGAGCCTTCAGCGGATGCAGAGAGCCTTCAGCGGATGCAGAGAGCCTTCAGCGGAAAGAGATAGCGACATGGGTCTATTAACCGACGAGCACCGTGCCTTCATCGGCTCGGACGAGCCTCCCGTGACAGTGGAAATCACACGGAGGGATATCCAGAAATACTCGACAGCCACCGAACATGTACAGGAAAAATACCTGCGCGGGGACGAAGCCCCACCCATGTTCATCTTCAATCTCTTCAGTGAGATCCCGCACATGGAGACGTTACGTTCCGATGGTCTGCCTCGCTCATCCTCTGGCGGTCCCAGCCTTCCACTCAAGCGGATCATGGCCGGTGGTACCGAGATCCGCCAGCACCGTCCAATAAAGCCAGGTGACGTTCTGACAGGCACGCGCCGCATAGTGGATATGTACGAAAAAGAAGGCAGTACCGGACCGCTGATCTTCACCGTCCGTGAGCTTGCGATCACCAACCAGGATGGTGAAGCGGTGATTGAAGAAATACAGACGAGTATTGCACGATGACCGTCGTTTCAGTCGGGATGAACCTGCCTGAACGCAAGCACACGGCTACGAACGTGAGTTTGTTCATGTACAACGCAGCTGTCTGGAACCACCATCGCATCCACTACGATGAACGGTATACCAAAGAGGTGGAAGGTCACCCCGGCATCGTTATCGACGGGCCACTCCAGGGTGACTGGCTGAGTCAGGTTGCGCTCAACTGGGTTGGAGACGGGGGCAGCCTGCTCGCATTCTCTTACAGCAACCGACGTGCAGCTTATCTGGGAGAATCGCTGACAAGCGGCGGCACGATCACAGCGGTGAATGGTGATGTCGTCGAGCTTGAACTCTTCATTAAAAACGAAGCGGGTGAGGTGATAACTCCCGGCACAGCAACTGTGAGGATGAGTGTTTCATGAGTCTGTCGAGTTATACCCCCTTCATGCCTGAAGTCATCGCCGAGCCCAGCGTGGCGTACGAATATCTTCACGCAAATCCGGTTCATCTATGCACTGAATTCGACCCGCCCTTCTATACGCTGTCAAAATACGCAGATGTGGAAGCGGCCCTGAGGGACATCGAGCGCTTCTCCAGTGAGTTCGGGCAGGGTCCGAGGTTCACACCACCCGCTGGGATGTTGTCCGACCCGCCGCAGCACACGTTTTTCCGGTCGCTGGTACAACAGGCATTCACACCCAAAGCAATCGCAGGTATGCGCGACCGGGTAAGCGAACTTGCTGCGGGACTGCTGGATGAACGTGACCCTGGAAACTGGGACTTACACGACGATTTTTCTTTTCCACTACCGGTGCTCGTGATCTCGGAAATGCTGGGTGTTCCGCCCGAGGACATGGATCTTTTCAAGAAATGGTCTGACGCGTCTGTGGCAGCCATGGGTATGGAAGATCCAGCGGCGTACGAGACCGATCTTGCTGATCTTGGCCGCTATCTGACGAACGCGATCGCTGAGCGGCGCAAAAACCCCGGCCGCGGTGATCTCATCGACGATATCGTGGCGGCGCGGGCAGACGACGGCACCGGCCTGAACGACACCGACGTGCTGTCTGTCGTCAACCAGCTGCTTGTCGGCGGCAACGAAACCACAACCTCACTCATCAGCAACGCCATGTGGCGCATGCTCGAACAACCCGAACTATGGGATACCGTCTGCAGCGACCCGGCCACGTACGTCCCTGCAGCCATCGAAGAAAGCCTGCGTTTCGACCCACCCGTCCTCGGCTTGTACAGGAACACAACCACCGACATCGAGCTTCACGGTGAGACCATTCCCGAGGGCAGCAAAGTCATGCTGCACTACGCAGCTGCAAACCGTGATCCCGATGTCTACGAGCACCCGGATGAATTTCGCCTCGACCGCAGGAATCAACGGCACCTCGCGTTTGGCCTCGGGGTACACATGTGTCTCGGTGCACAGCTTGCGCGCCTCGAAGCGGAAGTGGCGCTGAACGCGCTCGTCGAGGAGTGTCCGGATCTGGCCATCAACGGTCAGCAGGAACGCATCACCCCGTTTTTTCTGTGGGGCAGGAGACGCCTACCTGTATCAGGCTAGCTTACCTCTGTAGGAGCGGCTTCAGCCGCGATTTCTTCAAACTAGTAACAATGGGGTCAGACCCCATTGTTACTAGTTTCTACAGTTTGATCATCCCGCCATCCACCATGAGGCTCTGGCCTGTGATGTTCATCGAATCGTCTGATACGAGAAAAACCACCGCGTTGCCGATGTCCTCGACGGTCTGTTCCCGTCGCAGCGGCGTGGAATCAAATACATCCGGGTAGTCACCACGGGCAATACCTTCAAACCATTCGCGTGGGTCTTTGCCTTCGAATTCCGGGATCGTCTCCACTGCCCGTCTGGCATTACCTGCCCAGGCGTCGGTATAGACGATCCCGGGGCACACGGCGTTCACGTTTATGTTAACCGGACCAAGCAGTTCTGCCTGTGTCTGGGCATAGTTGGATATCGCTGCTTTCATGGCGCTGTAGGCGGGATGCACAAAGTAGCTCAGCATCTTGTCCTTCAACGACGCACGCCCGGCGATGGAGCCGAGAACGACAATTTTGCCGTACTTCCGTTCGCGCATATGGGGAATGACAGCCTCACTCATCAGCACGACGGGTTTCAGATTCTGTGCGTATAGCGCATCCCAGAGGCCTGCGGCCATTCCAAGCTCATGTTCAGGCATCTCCGGCGCGGTTTTTGGCCCAGCCCCAACATTGTTTACGAGGATATCGATCTGCCCGAACTCCGCGAGCGCAAGCTCCCTGAGCTCAATCATCTTGTCCGGGTCCGTGATGTCACCTTCAAGCGATACAACCCGGGAGCCACACGCTTCGACGAGACGTTTTGTCCCGGAAGTGGTCTCGGCAGAGTAGGAGTTGATCACGAGATTTGCACCCTCTTTTGCGAGAGCGACCGCGATCCCCCGACCGATACCCCGTCCAGCCGCGGTCACAATGGCAGTGCGATTTTCCAGTTTCATGTTTTCCCCCCTTTTTGTACTAACATGGTGCCAAATGAATCCCCGGGAGGACACCATGGGCAGAAGGCTTGCAGCGATCGTGCTCTTGAGCATGAGCGCCTGCCAGATGACACCAACCATGCCCGGTACGGGTCGCGACCAGGATCGCACCGTTCTCTACCGAGATACCTGGGGCATTCCACACATCTACGCCCCCACTGTCGAAGACGGGTTGTACGCCCAGGGCTGGGCCCAGGCTGAAGACCGTCCCCAACAACTCCTGATCAACCTCAAAATAGCCATGGGCGAGCTGACGGAGGTTATCGGTGAAGACGGCGTCACCGCCTCGCTCTCGTCCATCATGTTCGGTCATATGCGTAACGCGCAGGCTGCGCTCGAGACCATGAACGAAACGGAAGTCAGACGCATAACAGCGTTTGCAAACGGCATCTCCGACTTCTATAAGGCAAACCCCGAAGACGTACCGGCATTCTGGCAACACGACGGAGTGACTCCACAGATGATCGATGCGTTCGGTCGCATGTTTCTCTACAACTGGTCCATCGACGAAGCGATTGGCGATCTGATTCGGGGTGGTGTGCAGCCGGACTTCATGCAGACACAGCGCGGTTCCAATCAATGGGCGGTCAGCCCGTCCCGGACCGCTGATGGTCACGCCATTCTGCTCATCGACCCGCATCTTTCATGGTTCGGCGTGAGCAGGTTCTGGGAATTCCGCATCCACGCCGGTGAGCTCAAAGGCAGCGGCGTAGGCCTCGCGGGATCCCCATACATTGGTCTTGGCCACAACGAGAATATCGCGTGGGCTATGACCACTGGCGGCCCGGATACGGCAGACACCTACGAACTCACGCTGAACCCCGACAATGCCAATCAGTACATGTACGAAGGCGAGTGGCGCGAGATCGAACAACACCCGATCACCCTCAGATTCCCGGATGGGTCCGAGCGAGTTCACACCTGGGAAGCTTCTCATCACGGTCCGCTCATCGCTCGTGACGGGTCAAAGGCATATGCCGCCAGGATTGCATATGACAACGGCACAAACCGAAACCGTGCATGGGAGAAGCTCAATTTCGCAACGGACTACCGGGGCGCAGTCGAGGCGTGCGCAACCTTGTCGATGTTTCCTCAAAACGTCATGGTTGCAGACACCTCGGGCAATACTTACTACCAGCGCACCGGACGGGTACCGGTCAGGAATCTCGATTACAACTGGTCCAAGCCGGTCGACGGCAGTGTTGCGGCAACAGAATGGCGGGGTATCCACCCGGCCAGCGATCACCTTCAGGTACTCAACCCTCCCCACGGGTATATGCAGAACTGCAATATCCCGCCAGATGCGATGATGCCTGACTCACCCTTTTCGCTCGACCAACAGGCTGACTATCTGTTTTCGAGCGCTGCTCACGGTCCCAGCTTCGACGGCTGGACCAATCAACGTGGCGCCAGGGCCATAGAGCTCCTGGCTGCCGACGACGAAATCACAATCGACGAAGCGTTGGCCTACGCGGTGGACACACGTCCATATGGTTATCAGCGCTGGCTGGATGTCCTGCATACCGCACAACCCCCTGAATCGACAGAGCTCGCGGAAATGATGAGCTGGAATGGTGAACTCGCCCGTAACAACCGCGGCGCACTGAAATACTACTACTGGCGTAAGGCGCTGGATGTCGTCGCAGGCGGTAAAGAAATCCGTACTGCTGTAGACGATCACTATGCACTGGTTGAAGGACGCGAACCCAAAGCCATTGCCCTCAGCGACGAACAACTTGCCATCGTTCGACAATCCTGGGCTGATGGTATGGCGAAGTTGCGAAGTGACTTCGGGCACACCCATGGAACGTGGGGAGATGTGTTTCGCGTCGGACGTGACGACGTGAGTTGGCCGGTTGGCGGCGGCGGTGGCGACCATCTGGGGCTCACTACCCTGCGTTCTATGGGTTACGGTAACGAAGACGACAACCATCAACGCCACGGTAACCGGGGCCAGACCTCCACACAGATTGTCGTCCTGTCGAAGCCTGTTCAGAGCTGGATCTATCTGCCTGTCGGCCAGTCCGATCGGCCGGATTCCCCGCACTATCGCGATCAGGCAGAAACCGTATTCGGCGAACGCACGCTCAAGCCGAGCTGGTGGCTGCCGGAAGACCTGGCCGGCCATATTGAATCCCGCACTGTTTTGTCACCCAGATACTGAGAGATACTGATAGTCATGACTGAAACCACCAAACCTCTCGTCGTCGACATGGACTCCCACGTCATGGAACCTCCGGATCTATGGGAGAGCTACCTCGAACCGAAATACCGTGACCGCGCGATCCGCATCGGCCGGGACGCCGATGGGATCGAGACCATCTTCATCGATGACGACATCCTGCTCAAAGGCCGTCTTGCTGCGCTTGGTGGTGCGGAACACGATGCCGTACAAACGTTTACCGATACGAATCTCACCTACATGGACGGTTGTCCCAAAGCGTCATACGACACAGACGCCCGTGTTCAGCTCCTCGATGACTGGGGTGTCGACATGGGCCTGGTATTCCCCACCATCGGGATCCTCTGGGACAAAGAGGATGATCCGGAACTCGCGATGGCCTATGCGCGCGCCTACAACAACTGGCAGTGGGACTTCGCTAAACCCGCACTTGACCGCATTCTCCCTGTTGCACATATCCCGCTCTACGATGTGGACCTCGCCTATCAGGAACTCAAACGGTGTCTGGATCTGGGGTTCAAAGGGATGTTCCTGGCGCCTGAACCCGTCTGCGGCAAGCGCCCGTCTCACCCGGATTACGATCCGATCTGGCAACTCATGACAGACGCGGATCTCCCCGTTTGCATTCATCTCATCGTGCGTTTCAACCGGGTGGTCAATCTCTCCGCAACCCATTGGTGGGATATCACCAAAGAGAGTCCGGATACGGTCTTCTCTTTTGGCCTCGGCGGCACCATGCAACTGATCCCGGCGGTGGCAGCGCTGGTCTGTGACGGGCTGTTCGAACGGCATCCTAAACTCAAGGTGGCCATCGTTGAATCCGGCGCGGGTTACGTCCGTTACCTCATGGATCGCCTGGACGAAAAATACGAACGCTTCGCGGAAACAAGCTGTCTCACGCGACCACCCAGCGAATACATCCGTGAAAACTTCTGGTTTGTCATGGATCCGTCTGAAGCCAGTATCGACGCCCAGTGCGATCTCGTTGGTGAAGACAGGTTTCTCTGGGGGTCAGACTATCCCCACGTGGACTCTCACCTGAACGCGATGGACGAAGTGCATGCAGCCCTGGCGCCCATGACGGAACACCGGCGCAGACTGGTTCTGGGCGAGAATGCGCGCACCCTGTTCAGGTTGTAACCGGATCGTTTCAACAATCAGAAGCGGTCCCGCCTGCAAAACCAAGTTGATCACGCAACGCGACGAACTCAGGGCGATCAAGAGCTGCATCAGCAAAAATATTGTGCTGAATCCGGAACTGCAGAGCGAATGGACGGTTCACCCGCGTCGACGCCGCCTTTTCCAGGTGAGCGTATGCCGATTCAGTGTCATCGATCGCCAGCATCGCCAGCGCCAACGTCAGGTCGGACACACTTCCGGTTGCAGCACGTTTGTTCAGCACCTCGACTGTCTCACCTGCCTGAACTTTCATGCCGGAACGATGCTGAGCGTATGCCAGTTGCGCCAGATCAACATCTGAGGGATCAGCCTCCATCGTCAACGCGGCTCCGATCCGCAGTTCATTCCGAGCTTCAGCCTCACGACCCTGTGCTGTCAGGCTCATGCTCAGCCAGAAATAGATTAGACCTGCCAGTGGGATGCGATCACGCCAGGCGCGCAGGTACCTGACAGCTTCGTCATAGTCCCGTTCGATGTAACTGTTTACTCCCAGGAGACCAGCCTGGGGATCTACCCGTTCGAGGCGTGCCTGGGTATTCGAAAAGAGCTCCCACAATCCCGCCCGATAGGCAAACGCGGAATAGTCGATGAGCGTGTCACGGGAATTCGGGTCGAGCTGTAACGCCCGTTCATAGTGATCCCTCGCCTCGACAGGGTTATAGGTAACTTCGCACAACCTGGCTTTTGCCGTATGCGCCAACACGGAAGGCGGATCCACGAGGAATGCTGCAGCCAGGTTTTCCCGCGCACGTTCAATCAGCTGCATCCGAACCACAGGATCTGAAACGGCATACGGGCGCATCACGGCGGTCGCCTGATCGATAGCCTTCAAAGCATACGCGTCACCAAACTCAGGATCGTGAGACAAAGCCTCGTCAAGTGCTGCCTGGTACGACTCACTGACAGCGCGGCTGGTTCCCGGCGTCGGGTCCGACAGTACAAACTTCGCTTTCAGATAACTGAGGTAAGCCTGGGTAGATTGTGTTCTGGGTGTAAGCTGCGGGATCTGAGCACCGCCAAAATGGTCCTGCAGCGATCCTGCGACACTTGAGGCGATATCTCGCTGCAGGTCAAAAAGCTCGGCAAAACTGCGCCGGAATGTCTGGGACCACAGGTTTTCTTCATCTGCCCCCCGAATCAGGCGTAGGGAGACCCTGACTTCATCGTTGACCTGCTGAACACTGCCTTCAAGGATCGTTGCCACGCCGAGTTGGTCTGCAATATCACGGATCGCCGGCCTTTCATCCCGGAACCTGGTCACCGAGGCACGTGGAGTTACACGCACTCCTTCGATTTTAGACAGGTTATGAACGATTTCGTCATGCAAGCCTTCAGGAAAGAAGCGGTAGTCAGGGGATGTACCAATGTCTTCAAGAGGCAGAACCGCAATCGATGCAGGTTGCGGGCTATCACCCGCTGGCAGAAGAGCCCAGACAAGCCCAACAGCTACCACAACAAAAACAACCGCCAGCGCGCCAAGAAGACGTGGAGGGGCTACCCCTGGAACACCGACCCGTGCAACAAACTGATACCCCTTCCCCGGCACTGTGACGATGTAGCGGGGCTGGTCCAGATTCTCTTCCAGAAGTTTGCGCAAACTCGAAATTGCCTGGCTGAGGTTATTTTCTTCAACCACAACCCCTGGCCACACTGCCGCGAAGAACTCTTCTTTGGTGATCAGTTCTCCGGGACGCTGCACCAACAATGACAGGGTGTCGAAGAGACGCGCGCTGAGCGGCACAAGTTCTCCCTGGCGCCGCAATTCCCGCAGTTCCAGGTCCAGAACGTATTCACCAAACGAGAATGTCGAGTCTTTCAATTCCGGACCGTACCTCCCATACCTACCCTGATTTCAGCCTTTTTCATTGTTTTTCACAACCATGATGACACCGAAACCTGCAATCTTTGACTGGCAAACAGACTGGAGGTGAGCGATGGCATTTCTGCAGGAACTCTCACAGCGCAAGGTCCTGCGCGTCATATCGGGTTATGCGGTCGTCTGTTTTGTCGTACTTCAGATCGCGGATGTGACATTTGAACCTCTGAACGTCTCTGCCTCTGTTTTTCGAGGCATGTTGGCAGCCATGATCGTCGGCATCCCCGTTGTCGCCTACCTCGCCTGGGTATTCGACGTGGACAGGGACAGCCGTCTGAACCGGGCTCACTCCAACCGTCCAGGCATCGAACTCTCCATCGCGGTGGTCACCACAATGCTCTTTGCAGCCGGTGTGTGGTATGCATTAGACCAGGGCGCAGTGACATCCGCGCAGAAAGCGGGACAGGAGGACGTTCAGCGGCGCACAGCCGTCGCTGTACTGCCCTTCGATTCGCTTATCGGCGATGAAAACAGTCTCTTTGCCACCAACCTGGCTGACGAGCTCGTTTTTCGCCTGGGACAATATCGCAACCTCCCGGTGATCAGCCGGGCTTCATCTTTCGCATCGGATCTGCCCGACGATGCAACGACAACCGGCGCCTTGCTGGATGCCCGCTACCTGGTTTACGGCAGTGTCCGACAATCCGACGAAGAGGTGCGAGTGTCCGTGCAGGTTGTCGATTCCGAATCGGATGCAGTGGTCTGGAGCAACAATGACTACCGGGCAAACCAGTCCAACACCATCGAGCTGATTGACGAGATCGCATCCGCGATCGTGGGTGAAATCAACCCGGCACTGCTGCACATCGAGAGCGCCCGCGCCGCCCGCATGGAACCTGGCTCCCTGGATGCCTGGAGTGTGGCAATGCGAGGCTGGTGGCATATGAACACTGAGACTAAAGATGGCCTGAACGAAGCCATTCACTGGTATGAAGAAGCAATCGATCGGGATCCGACATGGGCATGGCCTCATGCCGCCCTCGCGCTATCGAATTACCGGGCTCTGATGAACGGCTGGACCGAGAATCCCCAGCAATCCGTCGAGCAGTTGTTAAAAAACGCTACCGAAGCTGTGCAGCTCGACCCAAACGACGCATTTGCCCATCATGCGCTGGGTCACGCGCACGGTATCAACGGTCTCGTCGAGGAATCTCTGCGAGCTTTCGCCCGTGGCGTGGAACTGGGACCCAACAACGCAATGGCCAGAGGCTGTTACGGCATGCAACTGGCTGCATCCAACCTCTCCGCTGAAGCCCTGGAACAGGTGACCCAGGCGATGGCGCTGAGCCCCAATGATCCCTGGCAACATCGATTTGCCCTTGTGCAATCAAGGGCTCACTTTGCCGGAGCGAATTATTCGGATTCAGAAACCTGGGCGTTGCGCAGCAACCAGCTCAAACCGAGTTTTGGCGCTTTTCTGCACAGCGTCGCCGCACCTGCAATGCTGGGTGACGTGGAGCGGGCACAAGAGCGGGTGGACCAGGCACGGGCCGCAAACCCACTACCGCCTCTGGCGAACATCCGGCAGAACTTCTCGAGGCTGGGCCATCCCGACTATGTTGCTCGCCTGGTGACGGGCCTGAGCCGTTCAGGATTCGAATAAAGGTGTCGACTGACTAGAGGTGTTTGTCGAACCAGTCTCGTAGCACGTTCATCCGATACCGTCTCAACGGCGGCCGGCCGAATACCTGCTCACCATGACTGCAACGCTTCATGGGTATGAGCTCGACTTCGCACCCATGATGGTGCAGCTTTGCGAACAACTGCTCAGCCTGCTCCATCGGGCAGCGTATGTCGTTCTCACCCTGAAGCAAAAGTGTAGGCGTGCGACATTTGTGCACGTGGGCAATCGGTGATCGCTTCCAGTATGTCATCGGCATCTTGTGCGGCTCACCACCTAGCTCAATCTCGAGGAGATCCCGGCCTGCATCGGATGTGCCCCACATCGATATCATCGAATAAACACCCTGCTCCGGCACTGCAGCTTTAAACCGGTTTGTATGCCCAATCAACCAGGCACTCAAATGCCCACCGCCTGAGATCCCGGTTACACCAAGCCTGTCAGAGTTGGTGATACCCCTTTCTACAATCTCATCAAGAAATGCACTGAAATCCTCAACCTCCGGATCTCCCCAACGACCGAGAATAGAACGGCAGAATTCGTCGCCATACCCCGTTGAGCCACGCGGATTCATGTAAGCAACCGCATACCCCGCTCCGACTAGTTCGTGCATATCGCTCCAGAAACTGCAGCCATAACCAAGATGGGGACCACCATGAATGGTCAGAACCGTCTTGTACGGTGCACGCACATGCCTGGGTTTCATTACCCATCCTTCGACCTCAACACCTCGTCTGCTGTTCACGAACACATGTTCGATATCAGGCCAGCTGTACTTGTCCCTCCATGTGTCGTTGTGATGACTGAGCTGCGTCATCTCTCCAGTCGTCCCGTCCAGCATATGAAGCGCTGGTGGCTCGTTGAACGACTGCCTGATAACGAGGAGTCGCTCCCCGGATTTTGCCATCAGGTGGCAGACGTGCTCTCCGCTGTCCAGCTGTTCAGCGCGCTTGCTGCCCGTCAGCGATATCCAGTTAACATGGGCCTCGCCGCCACGAGTGACAGTGGTGTAGACACCACGGCTGTCCGGATCAGCAATAACCCGACAATTGATCTGCACGGGTACGTGGATCTGAAGGCCGGTCCCGACCATCAGGTCCAGTGCCCTCGTGCGCTCCCGCCGATGCCCGCTTACGGCATCCACCACGAAGAGTGTCGTCTGATAGGCCAGGTTCTGTCCCGGTCCCGTACATAGTAACTTTGTGCCGTCACCGTTCCAGGTAGCTGACATCAGGCAGAAGTTCTGTAATACCGGACGTTCTTCCGCTCTGCGTCCAAGCTCCACAACACTCAGGTCTGCTTCGAAAATCCGGTGGTGCAGAAGGCCCGTACGCAGTAGAGCAAGTCGCCTGGAATCCGGGCTGAAGTCAATGGAAAGCACAACGCCACCCGGCTCGACAATCCGCCTTGGTTTGCGGCCGCGGGTCATCAGGAAAACCGTTTGTTCGACATCAGCAAGATACCCACCCAGGGGGTCGAAGCGGTACCAGAAACGATCAATACGCTTGTGCTGGTTTTCACTCGCTTTTGCGGGAGGTGAAGCCAGAGCGACGAACGCCACAAAACGACCATCAGGTGCAATTTCAAACGGACCTGCTCCCTGGGGGAGATCTGTAAGCTGTTCGGGTTCCCCTCCGTGCAACGGTATAGCGTATAACTGTGGCACCTGCTCGCGCGTCGACAGGAAAAGGAGCTCGGTCCCATCCCGACTGAATCTCGGGTGGTAGCTGTTGCCTTTGCCCCGGGTTAGCCGTCTTGGCTTGCCGCCGTCCACCTCTACCACCCAGATTGAGAGTGCCTGGACTTCCTCCTCACCCCGTCCATGAGTCTCTCCGAGCACATAAGCCACGAGTTTCCCATCTGGCGAAAAAACGGCATCGGTGACATAAGCAACATTAAAGAGATCATCCTGCTGGAGCGGCCTGCGCCTTCTCGTTCGGTTTTTTGAGGCTGTTCCCATCTAGTCCCGCGCGAACTCCCGGATAACCAGGCCCGGCCGTTTTCCGGTGTACACCGCGTTCTCAACAATAATCTCACCACCAACGATCGTCGCTGTATAGCCCTGACTCTTGACGATGAATCGTCCACCGTTGTGCGGGAAGTCGTTGACGTATTCCGGCTGACAGGTCGCCAGGTTTTCATAATCAATGACATTGAGATCCGCATGCCACCCCTCACGGATGAGACCTCTCTCCTTCAGACCCAGCACTTCTGCTGACTTGCCGGTGATACGGTGTACAGCTTCCTCCAGGGAGTACACCCCGCGGTCCCGCGTCAGCTCGCTCAACAGAAAAGTGGGTGAATCCGTATCGGTGAAAACACCCACGTGGGCACCTGCATCCGCCAGCATTGGCACACAGTGCGGCATGCGCATGTAGTTCCACTGGTTTTCGAGATGCCCGCCAAACGCCCAGTAGTTCCAGAGTTCGCGACCTTCCGTCTCGATCAGACGTTCGATGTAGTACTCAACAGGATGCTGACCAGCTGCTTCCGCCAACTGCTGGAGGTTGTTACGGTTGTCCAGGTCATAGTCCGGATTGATATCCGTTCCCATGGGGTGCAGCTGTTCAGGATTGACGGTCATACCGGTCTCGAGCGATCGCTCGATCAACCTCGCCTTTGTCGCCGGATCCCGCAACGCCTCAATTCGGGCAGCAATGTCGGGCAGCTCCATGAGTTCTTTCCACGGCGTGTTGCGGAAAGGTATTGCCTGCGCAAGGCCAAACATCGCTCCACTGGGCCGCGTGTGGCAGATACCTGTCATACGCCGGCCACCTTCGTTGTTGCGTGCAAGAAATTCACTGAAACGGGACACGCCGCCATCCCCTTTTGGACCCGCTCCACCCGAGAACATGACATGGCAGCCCTGTTCAGCACCTGTTTCGAACATCTGCATCTCAATGTCGAAGCGCGACCCGAAGTCAGGTGCTACCTGAAAGAGACTCCCTGCGCCTCCACCTTCGACAATCGCTTTCTGTATCGCCTCGGTCTCCCGTGCATCCGCCCAGGTACCGGGTGTAAGCCGGCCATCAGGCACCTTGTGGCCCAGAAATCTGGAGGTGGAGAACCCAACAGCGCCCTGCTCAACAGACTCGCGCACCAGCCTGGTGATTGTCTCGAGTTCCTCGTCGCTGGCCTGGACCCCTTCGTCCATGCTCTTGTCACCCATGGCTTCGAACCGGATCGCAGAGTGTCCCGCCAGCCCGACAACGTTCAATGCAGGTTGCAGTGCCTGCACTGTGTCCAGGTATTCGCCGTAGCTGGTCCAGTCCCAGGGCAGACCGTCCATGATCGCATCAGCGGCTATGTCCTCGACAGCCTCCATCAATTCCGCAAGATAGCGCCGGTTCTTCTCCCCAACGGGAGCAAAAGTCACACCGCAGTTGCCAATCAGGGCCGTTGTAACGCCGTGATAGGAACTCGAGCGCATTTCGGGATCCCAGCCAACCTGAGCATCCAGGTGCGTGTGCAGGTCGACAAAACCAGGTGTGACCAGCTGGCCCGCCGCATCTATTCTCCTGCCTGCCTCGGCATCACCGAGGTCTCCAATACGCGTTATACGCCCACCGTCGACGGCAACGTCCGCCTTGACTGGCTCAGCACCGCTCCCATCCACAACTGTTCCACCTGAGATGATCAGATCGTGCACCATGTTTCCTCCTTTCCAGTTACTTATACCTTAGCTCTTTCAGGTCGATTTCATCCAATCTGGCTGCAAGCCGCCGTATCCATGCATCCATCATGGTTTTGCCACGCCCGTCACCCAGCTCGACATCGTCGACAGATGAGAGATTCGACAGGATGAGCAACAAAGCCCGGCTATAGTCCGCCCTCAACTGTTCGACACTGTAATCCGGGCGATTGAGTTTTTGATGATAGGTCCTGAGGATACGGTCGACATCGTCAGCCCCCGCCTCTTCATGCAGGGCGCTCGTCATGAAGTAGGCAACGTCGTACGCCGCGGGACCCTTACGGACAAGCTGCCAGTCGATGAAGGCACAGCGTTCACCATCAAAAAGCACGTTATCCAGCCGAAGGTCACAATGAAGAAGAGTGGTTGGGGCATTGGCGACAAATTCGCGCATCAGATCCACACCCCGGGGTTTTAACCACTCGACCTTTTCCGAAAGCGATGCCGGAGCCCAGGATAGAAATTGCTCCGCGTGCTGCATGAACATCCCGTGGCGCAAGCGAGCATCGATATCGAGCGGCAGTAGCCAGAAATGATCGCCAATTGCAGGGCTGTCCCAATACTGGCTGTGTAACGCAGCGATTTCACAAAGCACCTGTTCACAACCATCCGTGCCCAGCCCGGCGAGCTGGTCACCCGGCGCCATTCCATCGAGATACTCGATAACCAGCATATACCGGCGTTTTTTCGCCCCCGCTATCAACGTTCCCAGAACCGTAACCAGTTTGTTGAGAAAAAGCGGCATCTTGTCGATGGCTTCGAGAATCGGAGCCTGATTTTCCGACCCTTTGTCCCGGTCGAACTGGCTGAAATACACCTCCGGTATCCGAAGGGGGACAGTATTGCCGAACTCCTGAAAGAACATGATCTCGCGTTCGTAAACGCCAAGCATCTCACCCATGACCCGGTTGGCTTTCTTCGGGAGTTTGATCACAACACTGTCCGGCAATCCTTCTCCTGTCAGGTCGACCCTCAGGATATCTCCCATAAAACCGACGCCGTCACCGAGGTCTTCCTGGCTCAGATCGGTCACAGTCTGACCAAGAGCCTCAGTGAGCCAGGCCGGTGTTATTTCCCCGGGGGTTTCCGGGAGGAACTCGAGCTCAGCCAAAGTGCTCATCCACGATGCCAACGAGCTCGGTCAGATCCGTGATTTCGAAGTCTGGTTCGGCCGTGACCTCAAGGCCGTGTGTCAGTGGCGTCACGACACCTTCTTCGACGATCCTGGCACTGCGCATGCCGACAGCTGCGGCTCCGGCCACGTCGTGATGAAGCGAGTCACCCACAAACAGGACCTCCTCTCGTTTGAGACCCGACTTCTCCAGGCAGTATTGGAATATCCTGGTGTCGGGTTTGCACGACCTCGCTTCCTCGGAGCTCGTCCAGTGATTGAGAACATCGTCGAGCTCATGTTTTTCCACCAGCGGAAACAGGTAGTCATCGTCTATGTTGGAAACGATGGAGAGATACATCCCGCGGTCCTTGAGGGCTGTCAGCGTGTCTTTGCACTCCTCACGAATGGGCAGATGTTCGAGCATCGACATCAGCTGCCGCTGGTGAAACTCTTCCAGAAGGTCGTCGCCAGCGCTATGGCCGAGCCGCCCGAGAAAGTGCGTTAACGTATCCCGGAAAAGGTCTTTGTGCAGAAAGTAACTCTGCTGTCCGTATCGCTCACCAACATGGCTGTTTGCTGCTCGCCAGTGATTCCCTACTTCTTCCCGGGGCACCTCGATATCCAGGGTCTGAAGGACATGGCCGATGCCTCCACCCCCGGCTCTCTGAACGTATCGGAAGAGTGTTCCACCCAGATCGAAAAACAGGCCTTTGATTTCCATTATTGAGCAGTCATTCCCGCATCGACGACAAACTCCGCACCTGTCACATAATTTGACTCATCCGAGGCCAGGTAAAGAATACAGTTGGCGATATCCAGTGGCTCACCATGGCGCCCGAGGGGTATACGCATCACTGACGCGTCGAGGCCCGAAGGATCATTCAAACCTGTGGCCTGCGCCTGCATATTCGTCCAGATGACACCAGGGTGCACGGAGTTGCACCGGATGTTGTGCTGAGCCGCTTCCACAGCAATGGATTTGGACATAATCCGTACACCGCCTTTCGCTGCACCATACGCAACACATCGGCCGAGGCCCACGAGACCTGCGACCGACGAGAGGTTCACGATGCTTCCGCCGCCTCTTTCCTTCATCGCCCTGATCGCTGCACGGCATCCCAGGAAAACGCTGGTCAGATTGACCTCCACCTGCCGATTCCACTCATCGAGCGTCATTTCTTCGATTGGGACAAGCACCGCAATGCCCGCGTTGTTGACGCAAACATCGAGGCCCCCGAAGGTATCCCGTGCGGCAGCCATGACTTCTTCCCAGCGGGATTCGTCACAGACGTCCTGTTTCATCGCGATGGCTTCGCCACCGGCCGCTTTAATATCTTCCGCACACGATTGCGCTCCCGGCTCATCGACGTCCGTCACAATCATCTTTGCACCTTCTTCCGCCAGCCTCATCGCCGTTTCCCGGCCCAGGCCAGGATTCGATGCAGCGCCGGTCACCAGCGCAACTTTGCCGTCCATCCGTCCCATCAACGTCCCCAAACACAAAAACGATCCGTAAGATTAGGTTAAAGTCCGGCCAAACTGTACAAGGAGGTGCCTGTGCTCCCCAATAATCCTTCCACCGTCGATCTCACCGGCAAAGTTGCCGCGGTGTCGGGTGGCAGCCGTGGTATCGGGCGAGGTATTGCAGAGGCGTACCTGGCCGCGGGTGCCCAGGTAGCGATCAATGGCCGCAGCCGGGAAAAAGGCGATCAGGCACTGGTTGAAATGGGAGCCGGGGACCAGGCTGTGTTTTATGCGGGGGATGTCCGACAGCGGGAAGGTGTTGACGGTTTCATCGATGCCACGATCGAGGCTTTCGGCAAGATAGACATCCTGGTCAACAACGCCGGTGGCTCTTCCGACTACGCCCCGATCGCAGAGATGACTGATGAAGCCTGGCTCGATGCCGGTAACTGGATCCTGAACTCCGCCTTCTGGGCAACACGGCGTGCTCTTCAGGACATGCTGCCGCGCAGATGGGGTCGCATCATCAACATCTCATCAGTCGAAGGAAGACAGGCCAACAAGGCAACAGTTGCACACTACATCACCTTCAAACACGGGTTGAACGGGTTTACCAAGGCTGTTGCTTTTGAAAACGGCGAAATGGGCATCACCTGCAATGCGATCAGCCCCGGGGGTGTCGAGACCGACCTCATGATCGATCAGGGTCCAATTGCCGCGGAATCGATGGGCATCTCCTATGAAGAGTTCAAGGATAATTATGCCCAGGACGCGGCGATCAAACGCCTCAACACGGTAGAAGAAGTCGCCGCGATGGCGTTGTTGCTGGCTTCCGACCTGGGTGGGGGAATCACCGGGGCGAACCTGGCGATTGATGGCGGGACCGCCTTGTAACTATCGCGGCTAAAGCCGCTCCTACAGAGGTAGCTGGATTGCTCTGTAGGAGCAGAGGTAGCTGGTTTGCTCTGTAGGAGCGGCTTCAGCCGCGATTCTTATGCCCAGTCTCGTGCAGCGTCGAGTGCGCGCCGGTAATACTTCAACCCCGCAAACAGGCAGATGGACGCAATCGAGTAGTTGATCACCGCCAGTATCGAGATCGACTTTCCCAGCGCCAGCTCGCTGGCAAAAACATAGTCGCTGATGAGCGCCGGTAGCGAAGGTGCAAATGTGTAGGACAGAAAGTTCACCGCGATGAGGTAGAACGCCACCATCTGACCGCGAAGCTCGTTGGGCGCGATCGCCTGAAGGGTTGCCATGATCAGGCCCGGGGGCATGGCCATGCAGAACGTGACCGGGATCAGGAGGGCAATCCCCATCCAGGGATCCGGTACAACCGTCAGCAGTGTTGCGGTCGGCAACAGGACAAACGTGCCATACATGACAAGACGCAATGTCGCGTCAGGGACCCGGCGTCCCATCAATCGTCCAGCCCACAACCCACCCAGGACGCTGCCCAGGATGCCGATCACCATCGCTATGGCGCCGTACGTCAGCCCAATCTCAGTGCGAGTCCATTCATGGTTGCGCACGTAGTATTCGACAATCCATGAGAAGAGCGACCAACCCTGGGTTGCGAGACACAGGTACGCCGTAAAAACGAGTGTGAAGAACACGCGTCGGGAAACCACAAACTGCCAGACTTCCGACAGGGGCACACCAACCTCATCTTCGCGCAGCTTCCCGCGACGGCCGGGTTCTCTCAACCCCCACATCGCGAGAGCGATCAGGAGGCCCGGCGCGCCAACGACAATAAACACCATCTGCCAGGAATAAACCTCACCCAGAACCGGAAGGACATAGTTGGGTGTTGCTTCCAGGTAGTCGATCAGCGGCCCGCCCGCAATGTTTGCAAGTCCCTGACCGATGAAAGGTGCAGCCGACATGATGCCAATTGCCAGCGGCAACCGGGACGCGTCAAAGTAATCCGCGAGCGCCGAATTAGCAGCGGGGCCAAGTGTCGCTTCACCCACACCCACACCCATCCGTGCCAGAAAAAGGTGCCAGTACTGACTCACCGTGCCGCAGACCATTGTGAGCAGACTCCAGCTCGCTATACCTATAGCCATGAGATTGCGGCGGTTGTAGCGATCCGCGATCCAGCCAGCCGGATACGAAAGGATTGAATACAAAAACGTAAAGGCGAAACCCATAATCAGGGACACCTGGAAATCGGAGATGCCCCCAAGGTCGCGTTTTACGGGGCCAATCATGACGTTCAGTATCTGTCGGTCGATGATGGAAAACGTGGATGCAAGCGTCAGTATGCCGACGACGTACCAAAGATAGGCATCGCTGAATTTGTTCCGCACGTATTTCCCCTGCCCCAAACGGTAATGATAACCTCAGGGGCTACTTTCGGGGGGAACAATCGATGATCAGACTGGTTTTTGTATTGCGGCGAAAGCCCGAGCTGTCCCTGGCTGAGTTTCACGACTACTGGCGCAACACACACGGACCCCTGGTCGCCAGTTTTGCCGACGATCTGAACATTTTGAGATACGTTCAGACTCATACGCTGGAAGACCCGGCAAACGAGGCCGTGCAACAAGCCAGGGGGAACATGGAACCCCACTACGACGGCGTAGCTGAACTCTGGTGGTCGACCGAGGCGGAACTCGAAGCTGCAAATGGCAGCGACGCGGGCACAAAAGCGGGGGCGGCCCTGCTCGAAGACGAAGCCAGATTCATCGATTTGCCGAACTCTCCTCTGTGGTTTGCGTATGAATACCCGCAGATCAACCCGTCGCCGGAGAACGTTGTTGCCAGGGAAAAATCGGGCATCGTCCGGGTCTTCTTCCCCTTAAGGCACCAGACACACCTCAGTGAGGAAGCAGCGCGCCACTACTGGCTGACCCAACACGGGCCCATTGTGCGCTCACACGGTGAGGCGTCCGGCACGCTCTGCTACCGGCAGGTACACCGTGCGAATTCGCCCCTCGATGCTGCTCTGCAGGAATCGAGGGGTACGCAGGTAGAATCCTACCTCGGCCATGCTGAAGCCTGGGTCGATCGAGGTGCCCGCCAGCCGACAGACGAGGCGCGTCGGGCTAACGCAGCATTCATTGAAGACGAACACAACTTCATCGACAT
>JANQFF010000514.1 GCA_028277965.1 Pseudomonadales bacterium | reverse complement strand
CTGCCCTATGATGCCTCCATACGAACCACCGATCACAAGATCTACCTGACCGCCAAATTCAGCGTCGATCATTTTTGCGTAATCACCCGCCATGTCCGCGACTGAGTGTCCCTCGGGCATATTGCGGGGTCGGGCAACCGTGACCAACCGGTACCCTTGCTCCACCAGGGGGAGCAGCATCCTGATGGCTAACTTTCCTTTCCAGCCTGCATCGGGTGCGGGATTGCCCGGACCACCTGGGATAACCAAAGCGACCTTTTCGCCTTCACCGTAACAGGACCAGGCCATACTGTTTTCGAAAATACCCTGAGCCCACCTGGACACGTTTTCTTCTCCAGTCCTCAAAATTTTGTTAGCGAGACATCATGAATATCAGCGTTAGATGTCCTTCATCAGACGCAAGGCGTCGTATATCGCCGCATGAGTATTCCGCGCAGACACTGCATCACCAATGCGGAATAGTCGGAATTGACCCGTGGGATTTGTAGTTATGGTTTGCTCCCCGCCGTGCGCAAACGCCCCGTAATCCATCTCGCCCAGATTCCTGGAAAGTGGCTTCAACGCCTGGTAAACATCGTCCAAAGGGACCGTGCCATGATTGACGACGATCTGATCGAAGATCCTAGTCGTCACGAACTCGCTATAGTCCGTCCCAATCGTTGCCAACAGGCGGTTCCCGTCTTTCCTCACGGCAAGCAAGCGGTAAGTCACGGTGAAGGTGACGGACTTGTCCTGCATTCCCCGCATGTACGGGACAAGATTCATCCCCATGACCTCCGGCGCGAAGGTCCGATCGGGTGTCATGATTTCGACCCGCGCTCCCGTCGCAAGAATCATCTCTGCTGCCTGTAGACCAGCATGGTCACCCGCATCATCGTAAACAAGCACATCCTCACCCGCGGCCACATCACCGGAAAGAACGTCCCAGGTGGAAATCACAAGATCGTTGCCCGTTTCCAGGACGTCCGTCTGAGGAAGCCCTCCGGTGGCTATGACGGCGACGTCAGGTTTTAACGCGATAACGTCCTCTGCCGACGCCCATGTGTTGAATTGAAACGTCACATCGTGTTTTGCGCATTGCTCCATGCGCCACGCGATGATGGAGAGCATTTCCCGCCGACGCGAGGCTTGTGCAGTCAATCGGATCTGCCCTCCAGGTTCCGGTGCAACTTCGAAAACGATAACTTCATGGTCACGTTCGCCCGCTATCCTGGCTGCTTCAAGCCCGGCGGGACCTGCACCCACGATTACCACCTTCTGCTTGTTCCCAGAGGGTTCAATTGTGTGCGGCATGGTGAGTTCACGCCCGGTTGCTGCATTGTGTATGCACAGCGCATCACCACCCTGATATATGCGATCCAGACAGTAGGTGGCGCCGACACAGGGCCGGATATCTTCTTCCCGGTTATCGACGATTTTACGAACGATATGGGGGTCAGCCATATGAGCGCGTGTCATCCCAACCATATCCAATAGACCGCTCGCAATCGCGTGCCGGGCGGTAGCAGTGTCCGGTATGCGTGCCGCGTGGAACGTAGGCATGCCCGTCAGGCGGCGGACTTCGCCTGCAAAATCGAGGTGAGGCGCACTCTTCATCCCCTGTACCGGGATAACATCCGTCAACCCCGGATCGGTGTCGATATGTCCTCGAATAACATTCAGAAAGTCGACCTGGCCGTCTGTCGCGAGTCTCGCCGCAATTTCGAGACCCTCCTCCGTCGTGATTCCGCCTGCGACCTGCTCGTCCGCTGTAAACCTTATACCGACAATAAACTGGTCTCCGACGCGCTTTCGGATGGCACCAAGGACGTTCCTGCTGAAGCGCATGCGGTTCTCGAGCGAGCCACCGTACGGTCCTTCGAGCGCGTTCGTCCGTGGCGACCAGAACTGGTCTATCAGGTGGCCATATGCTTCCAGTTCTATGCCATCGACGCCCGCCGCCTGCATCCGCTCGGCCGCATCCGCGTAGTCCTCGATGATCCGCGCGATATCCCAGTCCTCCAGCTGCTTTGGAAAAGCCCGATGAGCTGGCTCACGGGCCCGCGACGGCGAAACGGATGGTAGCCAATCACCTTTATCCCATCCGGTACGCCGCCCAAGATGGGTCAGCTGAATCATCACAGCGCATCCGTGCTCGTGGCATGCATCGGTCAGTTGCTGCATCCACGGCACGACCTCGTCTTTGTACGCCAGAACGTTGTTGAATGACGGCGGGCTATCCGGTGAAACAACCGCGGATCCTGCGGTCATCGTCAGTGCAACACCAGCGCGCGCCCGCTCCTCGTGGTAGGCGCGATATCGCGCCTTGGGCATACCATCTTCTGGATAGGCTGGCTCATGACTCGAAATCATGATCCGGTTCTTGAGCGTCAGGTGTTTAAGCTCGAATGGTCTAAGCAGTGGGTCCTTGTGCATCGCTCCGATAATCTCTCACATGGGCCAACGCGGTCAGTAGATTGGAAATTACAGCGTCAGACGAAGATCGCCTTATTGTCGAGTGTCTACACCTATGCCAACGACACTTTTTCTTATGAGTAAATCGCGGACCTGTAACCTGTTGATATAGCATATCGCGCATATTCCTCTTCCGTGCAACGTAACACTCTGGAAATTCGGCCTATGAAAACTCGAATCACTTTCGTCTCAGCGATACTTCTGAGTGTTCTCTTTCAGGGAGCCCAGGCCTCACAAGCGAGATGTCAGAGCCTGTATCTGTTGTCTGATATGGATCACGCCGTCGAACCCGGTGTCATCGTTCCCGCTTCGGGAGAAACACCTGCCCACTGCCAGGTTCGTGGCGTCATTGCGGGCACAATCCGCTTTGAAGTGTCCATGCCACTCGAAGGCTGGAAAGGCCGCATGATGTTTCTCGCCCATGGCGGTAACTCAGGCACGATTGGTGACACCAAAGCCCTGTTGAAAGATGGGTTTGCTGGTGCAACCACGAACTCTGGCCATGACTACGGCCCCCAATCCGGTGAGTTCGTGAAGGATCACCGAGCACGGATCGATTTCGGCTTCCGCGCAGTGCACCTTTCTACCGTCATGGCAAAGAGGGTGATTGCCGAGTTCTATGGCAACGATGCTGACTACTCCTATATTCAGGGCTGCTCAGGCGGTGGTCGCAGTGCCCTGGTCGAAGCGCTGCGTTTCCCTGATGATTATGACGGTGTGATCGCTGGTGCACCGGCCACTGGATGGGTTGATTCGATTGTGCCCTGGGGTATTGCTGTGTCGCGCAAACAGAAGGAGCACCCACTGACGCTTGAATCCCTTTCCCTGATGGCAAAAAACTCCCGGGAGAAATGTGACAGTCTGGACGGTCTCGAGGACGGCCTCATCAGCTACCCCCCGGCATGCACGCTGGATGTCCTCAAGCTCGACGACCTGCAATGCAGACAAGGACAGGAGCAAGGTTGCCTGACCGAAGGCCAGATTGGGACAGCCAGCTTCATCTATGGGGGACTGAAGAATGATGCTGGTGAGATCGCTTTCAACGGCATCTATCCCGGTGACGAAGACCAGGGCGACTGGACCATGTGGGTAACGGGCATTCCAGGACAAGACGCCGTCATTGAGGGTTTGCCCAGCTCCGCGTACGAAACGCTGGGCGTCCTCGCCCAGAATCTCTCCCTGGACGACCCATCTTTCAACCTTGAAGAGTTTGATCCCGTAAAAGATCAGGCTGAGTTAGCCCGGCGTGCAGCGCCCATTGAATTACCTCCCGCGGACTTCAGACGGTTTCACGAGAGCGGCGCTAAGCTGATCATCTACCAGGGGTGGCAGGATGTGCCACTGCGCGCACAGGATACAATTGACTTCCTGTCTGAGGCGGCTGACTTGAGTGGCGGGCAGGACGTCATTGACGAGTTCAGTCGGACTTACATCGTCCCCAACATGTTGCACTGTGCTGCCGGTACGGGAGGTTGGGCTGCCGATTACATTACGGCTATGGTCGAATGGGTCGAGAACGGTGACGCCCCCGAAGCCATTATCGGAACCAACCCGGGCGTTTCAAACTGGTTCCAGGCATTTTCCCTTTTACAGGGTGAGAGCGTGGACTGGTACGGAGCAGTGATGAGAGCCACCGAAGCAAATGACCCTGCAACGAAATCGACACGTTTGTTGTGTCCTTACCCTCAGGTCGCCCGATACGAAGGCTCTGGTGACATCAAAAACGCTGACAACTACACCTGCGGTCAAAGGTAAAACTCGGTTTGCCAAAACCACGGCTGGTCGACTGAGCCAATCTATAAGCTGACAAACGATACTCCGGTCGCATTCAGCCCGGAAGTTCTTGGTTTACGCTATTAATTGAACATGTTCATTTTATAAGCTATCATGCCTCACATGATTCGCGGCACTAACACTTCCTCAATTCATAGCATAAGGAATACCCATGACACTTCTGAACGACCCACGACCCATATCTGCTGATTCGCACGCCCTCGAAGGGCCGGAGGTGTTTGAAGGCCTGCCCGAGCGTTTCGGTGACGAGGCACCCCGTGTGGTCCATACCGAAGGCAAGGGTGATTTCATTACCATTCCCAACAATCCAAAACGCTCCCGCAACGTTGCGGTGATGGCGCTGGCCGGTACACGTCTGGACTACGAAACTCCCCTTCCCCGGGAGCATGCCTCCAAACCCGGCGCAGGTTCTCTGGAGGATCCCGAAATACAGGCGTATTTCACCGGCGGTTACGCCGCGATGCGTCCCGGTCTGACCGATGGTGCCCGCCGTCCGGATGATCAGGATATCGACGGTGTGTCCGCGGAAGTGCTTTACCCCGGGTGGTTTCCGATGTTTGGCCTGCCGAACCTCGAGCTGCTCGTCGCGCTGCAACAGAACTACAACAACTGGATGCACAATCAGCAGGTGGCATCCAAAGGCCGTCTTGTCGGTCTGGCAGCATTGCCCGTGCAGGACCCAGACGCTGCGGTGACCGAACTCGAGCGTGTCATCAAACTCGGCTTCAAGGGGCTGGTTCTCCCGTCCAATGCCCCGCGTGGCAGGCGTTACAGCGACGCAGACTACGATCCGATGTGGGCACTCGCCGAAGAGGCAGGCTTACCTGTTGCATTCCATGTCGCGTGCATGTCTCACGCACCGGATTGGCTGAAAGCAGGCAGCGATCGCGACCCCATCGTCCAATATGCCGGATCGTCTGCGCTCATTCATGACACCATGATCGAGCTCATGGTTCGCGGTGTTTGTGCAAAACACCCTAACTTGAAGTTCGTGCTCGCTGAGTTCAACGCCGGATGGGTGGCACACTGGCTGGATAAGGTGCAACAGGGCTGGGTCCGCGAATACGCCAGGGATCCATCGAGCACGCCTCCCGTCGATGTCCTCGAGATCTGGAAACGCCAGTTTTTTGCAACCATAGAGGACGACACCGCTGCATTGCGAACACGCGAGATGATCGGCGAAGAGACACTGCTCTGGGGCTCCGACTACCCACATACAGATTCCACATGGCCGTGTTCCACCCAGGTTCTCGATGAGATGTTCGAGAGTTATTCCCCTGAAAGCCGGGACAGGATCACGCGAACCAACGTGGCCAATTTATACTCACTCTAGACAAACCGAAAACGTTCGATCGATGCCACGACCTGCCCTGACAGAAGACCAACGTCGCGAGATCCGCCGGAAGATTCGGGCAGCTGCAGCAGAGCTCTACGCCAGCGGCGGCGCAAATGGTGTTTCCGCCCGAGCCGTCGCTGAACGGGCAGGTATTTCGGTGGGCACCGTGTATTCGCATTTCGGAAACCTGAGTGAGTTATTGCAATCGCTATGGCGTCGACCCGCCGCCCGCTTGATCGTCGAACTCGAGCAAATCTCGCAAACCCGGACTTCGCCACGGATTCGGATGCGCAAGCTCCTGGCTGCCTATGTTGAATTCGCTGAAAACAATCCGAGTGTTTTCCGCAATGCGTTCCTGTTCGTGCGTTCGGAAAACCAGAAGCCACCACCGCGCGTGGCCCTGGATGACGACCGCTTTTTCACGTTGTTTAGAAACACGGTCCTGCTCGGTCAGGCGGAGGGCCAGTTCCGGGAGGATGACCCTGATTTACTGACGCAGACCGTGCTCGCCGCGGTCCATGGTTCCCTCTCTTTGCCCATCAACCTGCATCGTCTGGCACTCGACACATCCAAAGCTCCGCCTCAAATGATGATAGACGCCATGCTCGAGTGGCTGTCGGTCAACTGAGGATCCCAGCAACCAACTTCTTGTCAGATTGCATGAATCCACGCCCCGTGAAATCCCGCGGGGATGCGCCGTGGAAGATGAACGGTGGCGACCGGGTTCTTTGAAATGTCTTTGGCATCGAGGATGATGACATCGGATGTATTGCTGTCTCCTCGATACACACTGGCGAGCACCCAACCGTCATCTTCCTCTACCGCATCACGGCGGGGGACAAATACCGGTTCGCTGTTCTGATCCCCGGGCGCGACCTCATATCGTTCTATACAACGCGCTTTGAGATCGTATTTCACAATGCCGCGCATCTCTTCATCTGTGGGCTGTTCCACCGCGTAAACGAACCGGTAGGGCTGCCCGGTCAGGGACTCGTTTATACGCGGCAGCTCGATATGCGAAGGGTCTAATTGTTTCGCGTACGAGCTCCCTGCAGCGGGACCGATCCGGTAACGCCATAAACTCGCCAGTGGGTTCGATTCGAACTGAGCATTGCCTACATCGAACCGAAACCCCCACGGACACCGGGCAACGTCCAGTACAACCGTGCCGTCGTCTTCATCGTAGGCATTCACCACGTGCAGAACGAAACAGGGTTCAATCTCGATCCAGGTCGCCGCCCCACCCGCCCGCGGGACCAGCCCAATACGGGACGGCCTGTCGTCGTACCAGCGGATCGGTATGCGAAACCCCTGTTCGAACAGCGCAAAGTCGATGCTTACACTGACATCGATAAACACACTCCACCGTTGTGTGATTGCCATGTCATGCATCATCGACGGCGAAGCCATGTCAACTTCCTGGTTCACCACACGCTGCCCTGAAGGATCAAACACCATGTAGCGGAGGAACGGCGGCGCCCAATCCTGGCGGAATGCGACCAGCTCGCCGGTGACGGGATCGATTTTAGGGTGGGCGGTCATGCCGTCAGCCAGACCTGCGTGTGTTACCGGCACCCCGAGGGTATGTAACCTGGCATCAATCGCCAGGGGTACACCACCTTCCGCCAGCGCCATTGTGGTACCCGAGTGATGAATAACGTTGACGTTCGGATTTGTTTCGATGTGGTTCTGTGCGTGCTCGCCACTGTTTTCAGCCCAGGCACGGGTTCTGACCCAGCGATTCCGGTACTCAAGCGCCTTTCCATCACCGAATCTCAGAGCGTGCAGCATTGCGGCTTCCGGCCACCAGTCCAGGACGTCACTGCCTTCAAATCGACCACTGAGTGGGTTGGGGCCGTTGCGCACGAGCGTCCCGTTAAGGTCATCCGGAATGTGGCCACTCACCGTCAGGTTGGTGATTGATGTTTCGTCGGATACAGGGGCAAGCACCCCACTATTGAGATCGACAGGCGCCACTATCGCCTCCTCAATTGTGAGAGCACCTGCTCGAGCGAACGAAGCGCCTCAGTGTCTATGTCCTCAACACCAAGCCCATTAAAAAAGTCTGTAAGCACACCGCTCACGTCGGAAAGCAGTCCGTGACCGCCCTTTGTGAGTGTGGCCAGGCTCTGACGCGCATCGCGCTCATTCTTGGCAGTTGCCACATACCCCAGTTTTTCCAGGGGTTTCAGGGCACGGGTGACACCAGATGGCGTAACAGACACAGCTTGCGCAAGAGCTACCCTGGTCAATCCGTGTTCAGCTTCCTGCAGCGTGCGCAGTAAACGATACTCGCTGAATGTAATCCCACGGGTGAACGACAACGCGCTGTCCATCCCCCGCTCCAGCGAAGCCGCCGTATCCAGCACCTGCATTACAACCTGCTCGGTATTTTCGATAGAGTGATTCATTCGTGCATAATACGTGACTGGTCACGCATTATGCAATAGTTTTTCTACCCTCATCATAGATCGCTACCGATTCTGAAACGTCGGTTCCCGTTTTTCCTGAAAGGCTTTGGCTGCTTCGGCAGCGTCCTGACTGCGGAAGGTGGCCATTTCTTCCGCGAAGGCCACAGGGGTCAACCAGTACATCAAGTTGGTCTGTAACCTGGTGATGCCTGTGGCCTTCGCGGAAGAAATGGCCACCTTCCGCAGTCAGGACGCTGCCGAAGCAGCC
>JANQFF010000505.1 GCA_028277965.1 Pseudomonadales bacterium | reverse complement strand
TTCCGATTTGTGTCAAAAGACGTAAGGCTTCCAACTCAACCCGTGCTTCAGCGCAGTGCACAAGACGTTGAAGATCAGGAACACCTGCTTCACCCAGTTCCAGCAATCTCATTCTGTACGCCGATATTTTGGTTGAATCCCGCGAAGCCAACGCTTCACGCAGCTTCTCGCAGAGTTCTGCACAGCCAAGCCTATCCAAGGCTTCCCCATGCTCTACGTCACCCAATATCGGCGCTTCGTCATATCGCGCCTCAACAGGCTCTGTCCCCCTTGTCTCTTCCGGCGCAATACCAACAGCCCCGTCACTCACCCACGCCACCGTAGCAGGGCAATCCCGCGTAGTTTCCACTGGCATGGACCGGACTATACCCGCTACATCAAGAACCGCCGCTACAAGACCCGCAACCGCCAGTCCCAGGCACGCCATCAACGCTTTTTCTCTTACTCGCATATCAGCGTCCTACGGCCCGCTCACAATATCGCGCTCAATGAACCGTCCATACATTCCTTCATGAAGGAGCGGTCGGGGATCCACACCAGCGGGTATGTTTCCTGACATCCAGTCGGAGTCCGGGTCTGAGCTGTCCCTGTTCAGGAAGTATATCTGATCTGTTCCGACCTCATCAGGGACCTCGAAGCTGGCCCGGAATGTGTATTCCTTAGCGTAGGTGCTTCCGATATGCCATGAGCTCGTTACAGGACTGCCTACCTGTGAACCTTGAACGGTCATTATGAGATTCGTCCCAGCCAGATTGACGAGCGAGAACTTGGATCGTGGAGCCGTATAACTGAGAACGGTCCATTCACATGTTACCGTCTCGCCAACGGTCCATTGATTGGTCGGCACGTCGATGCTGATCATCGTGCTTCCGGCACGCCGTAGAGATTCACTCAGCGTCTCGAAAGGATGTTCGGCGTCATAGTAAGAACCATCCGATACAGGATTGGCATTTGTGCCGCCTGAAACGATCGTACGGGTAATCAATTTGCTCTGCGTGAGGTCCGGACGGCCCCCGGAATCCGCTCCATCAGGCACAACGGCCGCCATGTAACTGCCGCCATCCAACTGAGCGTTATTGAACCAGACGCTGAAATCACCCGTGTTTGTCGGCACAGTGTAATCACACTGGAAGGAGTACAGAACCGCATGTTGACCGCCGATATTCCACGGGCTTGTTTCCGACCCCATGTACTCGGCGTTCTTGTACAGGAACCAGCCGCCGGTCTGCGACCCGGTTCCCAAACGAGCGCGCACAGGCACGTAAGACAATATCTTCCATTGCACGGGATACGTGTTGCCGGGCACCAGGTTATCGTCGAAAATGATTTCCTGTGCCAGCATACCGGAGGACAAGGTGCTCTTGTATTGATCCTCTCCTCCCGTATAAGTCACAGTTATCGTGTCAGTGCCCGTGTTCCCTTCCATATCAGTGGCAGTCACAGTAATGAGATTCGCCCCGCTATAAAGCTGTAGTCCATTAAACTGCCAGTTCGTTGTACCCGTCGCCGTGAAATCACCGATCGTACGGTTATTTCTGACAGTTATGCCTGCAATGCCGGTACTGCCTGTGGCCGTACCGCTGACATCCACGGTGCTGCCGGTAGTGCTGTGAGTGCTCCCCGCTGTCGGCCCGGTTATCTGAACTGTAGGATTTGCGGCGAAGCCGGCTGCTATCGCACGCGGCCGGCCCATGGGCACGGTGATCTGGCTCGCCGCAATGCTGCAGCCGTTCGTGTCGCCGCTCCACGACGCGAAGTGATAGTTCACGTCAGGCGTGGCGGTTATCAACACACTGCCCGTGGAAGCCACCCACTGGTTGGTCTGGTCCACGCTTCCGTTGGCACCGGCGGTTATTGTCAGGTAATGATTCGTAACCCACTGCCAAGTCAGTACTGCG